>NZ_JBIDFJ010000004.1:0-208256 GCF_046635705.1 Gilliamella sp. CG25
GAAATACGGGAACGGGAGTTGTCTTTCTTTGATGATAATAACTGGATAGAATTCAGTGTCGAAAACTTACCGAATCACTCTTTTACGTTATTTAATAACAGTAATCAACGAATGATTTATCAGGGTCAACTTGATAGTCGAGGACACGCTTACGTCAATCTTGAGCCGGATATAAAATTAGTGGATGTCGTCTTTGACCGCCAAGCACAACACCGAGCCTGGTATCAAGATGTCCCCTTACAGATATTGGGTGGTTTACGAGATGCAGGGCAAAGTACACTCGATTTATTATGGGATAGCAACTTAATTAATCCGATATTGCCACTATTTTTTGCTCGAGTGCATGCAGAAATTATCAGTGATAAACCGATTGGTCAGGCGCCCAATCCTATACAAATTCCTGAGGTATCACCACCACAGACTATCTCAGGTGGGATAACACATGGTGTCAGTCAATTTATTGTCGGGTTTATACCGGCGGTAAGGGCAACCAAATTTATAAAACCCTTGAAAAATGTAGGCTCGTGGGTAAAAGGGATGATAGCAGGCAGTGTCACAGATTTTACGGTATTTAGCCCTCATGAAGAACGCCTGTCAAACTTAGTACAAGAATTTCCCGAACTGGCTAACCCAATAACCGAATATTTACAAGCCAAACCAGACGATAGTTTTGCAGAAGGACGATTAAAAAACAGCTTAGAAGGATTGTTAGTAGGCTGCTTAGCCGAACCCTTAACCCGTTCACTACGCTTATTAAAATACTCCCGAATTAAAATAACCGGCACTGAAGTCAGAGCGAAGGTACATCATAAAATTGAAGCGGTAGAGGTTGAATTAGATGAGGTTAATTGGAATAATTCTAATACGGGAATTAATGCTATATCTAATATACAACAGACTATCAAAGAAGTAGATCCTAAATATCTAATTAGTAGACAGAATTCTAATGAAATATCGGGATCAGACATTAAAAGACTTGTGAAAGATATGAAAACAAATGGATTTGATATAAGTCAACCTATAGATATTGCTACTATAAATGGCAAAATGATAATTATTGACGGTCACCATAGGGCTGTAGCAGCAATTAAAGCTGGTATTAAAAAGGTACCTGTCCGAGTAAATCATTTAACAGAAGCACAAGCAGATCAACTTTTAATAGAAGCGGCAGAGGCTCATTTGAGATATTAATATGATAAAACACATAAAAAAATTACTTCAATTACAAAATACTATTATGGCTTGTTTCAGGTTAACTTATCCCAAAATTAAAGATTTTGATTTATTATTAGATTTTCCTTCAAAAGGGAATTTAGAAATTCTCGGGCAAGAATGGGTGTTTATTAAACATGGAAAAGGGATCAAATTTATAAGAAAAAATCCATTGCCTGAAATAATAGTTAATATACACAATTACATCACCAACCCAAATGTGTTTGATGAATGGCGATTAATACAGTTTCTTGAATCGATGAACATTTATATAACAAAAAATGAAATTGATAACTGTTTGGAAAGTTTATTATTTACCAATTTTTTAACTAAAATATCGGAAAAAGAATATGAGTTAAATAAAGAAAATCATGATAAATAAAACAATAATGGAACCAACAACACATTGTACGATAAAAGTAGTAGATCCAAACACCTATAAACCAAGTGTGGGAGAAAAAGCAACAATTATTAATCAACCAAAGGAATAGAATATGAATAAGATTAAATGGGTAACTCAGGCAATAGCACAACCTTGTGAAATACAAAAAAGTTTATTTCCTGATTTTGCAAATATAGCTGATGAATTAGCGGTTGAGTGGGAAATGGCTTTAGAAGAACTTAATGACCCTCTGGTAGAATCTTCTCTTACATCAGAGCAAAAACTAGCAGTAAAAAAATTAGATGATTATATGTTATCTATAAGCGGAGCAGCTAATATTCAATACTGGAATAATGACGCACTTTGCCAAAGTGCTGAGTGGCAGAAGATGAGAAAAATGGCCATTGATATATTGCTCATCATGAATTGGGAAAATGTTATACCAGCAAAATCCGATGAAATATATATCGATCATGGTTAGGTATTAAATATCAGCTTTTTAACTTGGGGAATCTTTATAAGCTTTCTTTAAATAAGCATTGCAAAGTCAATAATTAACTTATACCGTAGGTGGTAAACCGATTCCTAATTTTTAAATGATATTATAGAAAATAGTAGAAGCATGTATAAAAGATTTGATATATTTTAAATAATAAAATTATATTCTAGTGGGATTACTCTTGTTTTATTCCTACGGGTGGAAAACTTGTAAAATCTACAGACGACCAAAGAATATTTGGTTTTGGAGCGAGAGTAATTGCTAATTGGCTAAGAGTTAATATTCAATAAACTCAGTCAATATCTGGATTAACAATCTGACAGATTTAGAACACAGCCGAGCACCTGATGGCATGTTTGGCATTGGTAATGCTCACTGGGTATTGATTACTGGAAATTATGTTTTTATAGGTACTGAATACGTCGAAGAACAACAAGTCATTATGACCAAAGAACAACTTTTATATGTGTTAGAGCAATATAAAGCTTTCTTAGAAGGAGATTTTAAAGATCCCAATAACCCACCCGATCCTATTGATGTTGAATTTATTGCAGAAGGGCAAGAAACGATCGATATCTAATAATAGATTGCCAAATTCTCATCTAGTTCCTTACGCTTGTTAAAAAACACCCCACCTAATCCGTGGGAAGTCCTTTTAATGTTCCTAAATCTACATGCATGTTTAATAATTAACTTGCTATGATAATCTTCAACTATACCTGTTGAATTAATTCAGCAACAAGTAGGTAAAGGTGCTCAAGTAACAATCAATACTGAACATATTTTAAATGGTGAGATAAAAACTTATGCAAATGGGTTCATGATTGGTACAGGTGGCATTATTTTGTTGATGTCTACGCCCGATCAAGTAGCTTTATTTTACGAAATCCCTGCAAACGCTTCCTGTAATCCATTTTGTTCGCATGCGAACAGTATATAAGGAATATAGTTTAGATCACCTACTGGTATTTGCTGTATCGAGGTTTATCCCTGTGTATACAGGGAACACTTTGTATTGATGATTTTCGGATCTGGTGTTTATGGTTTATCCCTGTGTATACAGGGAACACGCTTGCTTTAACACGTCTTCCGTTACTCGTTTCGGTTTATCCCTGTGTATACAGGGAACACGTTTGCATTCACTGCTAATTCCAGACTTGTAACCGGTTTATCCCTGTGTATACAGGGAACACAATCAAAATGGGTACTACAAAAATGATTAATCCGGTTTATCCCTGTGTATACAGGGAACACTCCACCGTGGTGGTGTCAGTAGACACGGCCCCCGGTTTATCCCTGTGTATACAGGGAACACTATTCTCGGCGAGACCACTCGTAATCACTAGGCGGTTTATCCCTGTGTATACAGGGAACACCTATCTGTTGTTGTGCGTGATTTTTACGATCGCGGTTTATCCCTGTGTATACAGGGAACACTCAAATAAATCAAAGCCTAAACGCTCCGCATCGGTTTATCCCTGTGTATACAGGGAACACAACGACAAAGGCCTCGTTGGCAGATTGGAAGTCGGTTTATCCCTGTGTATACAGGGAACACCGGCAACCAGTGTAGACAATTTGAAATTCTCCCGGTTTATCCCTGTGTATACAGGGAACACTTCGTCTTACTCCAGATAGCGAGTCAGATTTACGGTTTATCCCTGTGTATACAGGGAACACAGGCATACGCTCGTTGTTCCTGTAACGTATAACGGTTTATCCCTGTGTATACAGGGAACACTTGATAATTTCAAACCCAGCTCACGAGCAATGCGGTTTATCCCTGTGTATACAGGGAACACGCGGCGTAATCTAATTCATTTTTCTGTAAATCCGGTTTATCCCTGTGTATACAGGGAACACTGCTAATTGACGGATTAGCCAGAGTTGGCGGGCGGTTTATCCCTGTGTATACAGGGAACACTATTGGTAAAAATTGGGCTGGTGGGGTTTATGCGGTTTATCCCTGTGTATACAGGGAACACTCTAATTATAACCTATTGTTTATTAATTAAAATAGGAGGGTGTAAAATTCCACCAACTTTTTTGCTGCTTTTTTAAGCGATTGAAATTCTGATGGAGTTTGACAAAATTTATAATATTATCAATTTATTAAGCAATATTAGTAAAGAAATTTGTGCAATATTTATACTTGCCATGCGCTTATGTACCGACGCTATTTTGGATCATTGCATAACAGATCGTTATGTTAATTAGCTCTATTGGACTAAGCAGATTTTACTAAAAAACTCACTCATTATTTATTCCTCTGTCCTATCCCAATGGGTTTTATGTGCAAATCCCATTAAATTATTGGTCATTTTAATTCGTTGTAATTTAAGTGACCAAATTGGCGCTTTAATCATTCTGGCAAAAGGGAATTTTCGATAATAGTGTGAGTAAGCTTGGGTGGCATCGTGCCCCTCTAATTGCGATGCGATGGCTTGAAATTGAATACCTTGGATTTTTGCAACGGTCTTTGGTGCTATGCTTATTGTACCCGCCACGTGTGAATGGGTTAACATCGCATTACCATGAATTGTTTTCACGTCAGAAAGGATATAAAGACACATGGAATCTTCATTAAAAACATAAAAAGCATTACACGCCCAAAGTTGATGATCAGGCAGAATCATACTGAGTGATAACACATGGTGTTTGTTAATAAATTCAAGGATTTTTTTATTGGGCTGCATATTTAATGAAAGTTAAACTCGATTAAGATGGTGTATTGTTTAAATGCATATCTTCACCCCAACGAGGTAATGCAGAAATATCGATATCAAACAGGTCTAACGCTCTAGCTACACTATGAGTTATCATATCATCAATACTATCAATACGTTGATACAGTGCCGGCACAGGTGGAAATATCACCCCACCCATTAAAGTGACAGCCTCCATATTTTTAATATGTCCTAAATGTAAAGGTGCTTCACGTACCATTAAGACTAAACGGCGACGTTCTTTTAAAACTACATCGGCAGCCCGAGTTAGCAAATTATCCGATAAACTGTTAGCAATTGCAGACAAACTACGCATTGAGCACGGTGCAACTAACATGCCCATTGTTTTATAAGAACCACTTGCTATAGCTGCCCCGATATTATTAATAGAATAAACCTTGTCGGCAAGCGCCTCTATCTGTTTGATGCTCATATTGGGAACTTCGTAAGAACAGGTCATTTGGGCAGCTTTAGAGATTACCAAATGAGTTTCAATATCCAATGGTTTTAAAAGCGTTAACGCTTTTATGCCATAAGCAAACCCCGTTGCACCACTGATTCCTATAATGATACGCTTTGCTGTCATGTTAATTCCTATAGTATTTTGAATACAAACAACATCGGTTGACATTGATATGTTCAAAATAAGATGATTCCAATTTTTTCATTCGATAAACTGAGATGTTATGCATGAGTAAATCTTATCACTTATCATTGATAGCTCATTGAACAAAAAAGCTGTCAAGTTAAAAAGATCGATTATGATAGATTTATCACAACACATCATACCTATATCGAATTTAGCTTTCAAGTAAGGGAAAGCTTATATAAAAATTGAGAACAAAAAAGAATAAATTTATTTAATAAAATTAATCTTTTTAATAAAACGATATTACATTAAGTTTAAGGATTTGGATATCAGCGACACAAATACAACATTACAGATGAAATGTGATGAATTAAGATAAAATGCGCTAACTACGCCTAATTTAATAGGCTTAGGCGTAGTATACTTTCCGTTATTCCTTAGCCATTGGCTGTTCAACCACTTTGGTTTCTTGATTACCTTGAATTGCTTGGATTTGTTGAGCATATTTGGCGACAGCATCTTTACCGGATAACAGACTATAAGTTAACGTAAATTCGGTACTTTGTCCCGGCTCTAACTGGCGTACCCGTTTTTGTTCACGTTCAATTGTCACAGGATAGGCAAAACTGGTTCCCGGTTCTAAACCAGTAACATAACCTTGCTTAAGTGTATCGGTATTTTTCCACAAAGAAAGAACAGGAAGTTCTTTGGTATTAAAAGCAATACCTGTGCCTTTATCCCCTGCTTTATTCGTTAACATAACTTGCGTTTTACCATTAGCATCGGCATACGGATAAACGTTAAATACCATTTCGTCAAAACCTTTGGTTGGCCCTAGATAAGTTTGCCATGTTTTTAACCCATCTTTAGCATAATCGTTAAATGGCGAGATTTCTCGGACTGGTGCAACAAATTGAGCACCCTCTTCCAAAATTGGCGTACCGTAATTGCTATGATAAATGATTTGGAAATCTTTCGTGTAATCACCTTTATTGGTCACAACATCATGTACCGTAAACTCTTTACTACCTGGTACGTAACTTATTGATGCCCACGTTTCAAGATTGCTCTTTTTGAATGTGTTTTCTTTTATTAAACCTTTAACCGTGATTGTGTAAGGTGCTTTATCTAAAACTTCGACGACTAATTTTGAAACTGGAGTGTTTTGAGCTCGCCCATGCAATGTATACATCATTCCGTCTGCTTGCACTGCATGACCTGTCCATTCAAAACCACAACGCACCATCATTTCGTTAAAACCATCCAACCAACCCAGTCCTGCACGGCTTTCAAGATTTATAAATTTGGGGTGAACAATTTCGTCAACTGGTGAATCCCACCCCATTCGAATACCGTCACCAACAACTGAAATAATTCCCAGTCCACGAGTCGGACTTAATTTTATGGTAAAATCATTACTGTTGATTGTTAATAACTCGCTTCCTTCTTGTTTTCCACCTTTAAGGACAGTATTTGCAATAAAAAATTTTTCGGCGTTTATCCCTAAATCTTTATTGGAGATAGACCAATTTCCTTTTGCTACATCTTTCTCGGTATCAATTAGCACAAACTCTTTAGCATTAGCCGTCATGGTTGTAAAACATGCTAATACTGCAAGTGAAATGATTTTAACTTTCATGTTAATTCCTCATAATTTATTAAAACAACTAAACTGAATCGCTTCAGTCAATATGGCATAAAACGAGATAAATCAACAAAAAGAAAATATCAAAAATGAGAGATTATTCACACTTTTTAAACAGAAAAAATATCAATAATCTTATGAGTTATAATGAAATGATTTTATTTAACCACAATTAACGATTGGGTCTAACCTGTCCTGCTTTCCAATGTTTACGGCAAACAGAATGAAACTCGCTATCACCTAAATGTATAGAGTTACCAAACTTAACAATCTTACCATCTTTACCTTCTAGCAAATTCATCGTTGCTTTTTTTCCACACCAACAAACGGTTTTAAGCTCTCTAAAATTATCTGCGATTTCAAGTAAGGTTTTTGAGCCTTCAAAAAGATGTCCCATATAATCTGTTTTTAATCCAAAAAACATCATTGGTACTCCATACTCATCACAAACATCAGATAATTTCCAGATTGTATTTCGGGATAAAAACTGACTTTCGTCGATCAGTATACAGGCATAATCATTTTGTTTAATTAATTCAATTATCTCATCAACACTATTATCATCAAGTTGTAGCGCTTTTTTGCGTAATCCTAAACGTGATACAATTTCTACAGCAGAATCACGCGTATCGACAGACGATTTAAGTAGCAATGTTTGCATATTATTACTTAAATAATTATGGTCGATTTGTAATAATTCAGTTGATTTACCCGCATTCATGACGGCATAAATATAATAAATTTTCGACAAAATAAGGCCTCAAAATAAATTAATAAAGAAACAGAATAATTTAGAAAATAAAAAAGGTAAGTTATCAAACCTACCTTTTATCATTATAATGAAATAAAAACTATTTTGCTTTGCCTTGATTTGCAACAGCTGCTTGTTTGGCGGCAATTTCATCAGCATTACCTAAATAGTAATGTTTGATCACTTTCATATTGTCATCAAATTCATATACTAAAGGCACACCCGTTGGAATGTTAAGATCAATAATATCATCATCACTGATATTATCTAAATGTTTAACTAAAGCACGTAAAGAGTTACCATGAGCAGCAATAATAACACGCTCGCCTCTTGCTACACGTGGTGCAATCGTTGATTCCCAGTAAGGCAGAACACGTTTGATTGTTAATGCTAAGCTTTCTGTTAATGGTAATTCTGATTCAGGCAATTTGCTGTAACGTGAATCATGTCCCGGAAAACGCTCATCTGATTTTTCTAATGCAGGTGGGGTAATAGCAAAACCACGACGCCACAATTTTACTTGCTCATCACCATATTTTGCAGCAGTTTCCGCTTTATTTAAACCTTGAAGTGCACCATAGTGACGCTCATTTAATTTCCAACTTTTTTCAACAGGTAACCATGCTTGATCCACTTCATCTAAAACATGCCATAATGTGTGAATAGCACGTTTTAACACTGAGGTATACGCATAATCAAATTCGAAACCTTCTTTTTTAAGTAATTGACCTGCTTCTGCTGCTTCTTTATTACCTTTATCAGATAAATCAACATCAGTCCAACCACAAAAACGGTTTTCTTGATTCCAAACACTTTCTCCATGTCGAATAAGAACTAATTTTTTTACTGCCATGAATATAACTCCTTTGTTACGTAAAATAAATTTGATGTATCTTGTTATCAACAGGAATACATGATTTTAATCATGTATTCCTGTTGTATTTCAATAAACGTTTTTAAACTATACACATTATTTTGGTAAATATTTTGCAGGATCAACGGATTGCGCTTTATAACGAATCTCAAAATGTAGTCTAACTGATGAAGTTCCTGTTGCGCCCATTGTTGCAATTTGCTCACCGGCTCGAACTGTTTGTTGTTCCTTAACTAAGATTGATTGATTATGCGCATAAGCTGTTAAATAATCATCATTATGTTTAACAATAATTAAATTACCGTATCCCGGTAACGCATTACCAGAATAAACCACTCGACCATCAGCCGCAGCGACAACTTTATCACCTAACGATCCTGAAATATCAATCCCTTTACTTGCGTTAGAAAACTTTTCAATAATCTTACCATTAGCTGGCCATTGCCAAGAAATATTAGCAACCGTGGCTGTTGCGCCTCCTAAATTGGAACGACTTTGATCCGATGAATTAGAACTACTTGGAACAGGTGTAATAGTATTACTTTGAACAGATTGAATGGTGCTGCCTTGATCAGATGAACGGCTTGATGAAGTACCATTTGAATTATCTTTGATCGTCACAACTTTTTGGGTAACATTATTTTTAGTTTCAACAACCGTTGTTCCAAAACTGACATCCAAAACTTGACCTACATTAACGGCGAAAGGTTCTTTAATATTATTTTTTGCGGCTAATGATCGATAATCATTACCCGTTACCCAAGCAATATAAAATAAGGTATCTCCACGTTTGACAGTATAAGTATCCCCTTTATAGCCACCTTTAGGAATATCATCATAATTACGATTATACACAATACGTTCATTCGTTGTTGCAACGCTTTGACCAGACGAGCTGGAAGATTGCACGGTTGAACTAGAGCTTGATGACGATTTAGGATAAGTAGAGTTCGATATTCGGTTACCCGTCGAAATATTTGTCGGTGGTCTGCTATAAATAGACGGATTTGAACTCCCGGAAGAATCTGAAATATCTACAATTGTAGCAGGGTTTGTTTGAGTACACGCAGCAATCAGCAAACTTAAACTACTTAATGTGAGAATTTTTTTCACTTTAATACCTTTCATTCGTTAATCTTATTTTGGTAGAAATTGCCCATGATTATACATTTTAACGTTTTTACCGTAAAAAGCTATTATCTTTAAAAGATTCATGCTAATTTGATCATGGTCGAAGAATGATGAGGAGTACTTAATTAAAGACAAACTCACGCCATAAATCCAATAAGCTGTATAAAAATGGATGCCCTTTCTGACAAGAAATTTAATACCACTATACCATTAGTGAATCAACAAGCAAACTTGCTTATCAACTAAGATTAAATATTCAAAATGCAATTTTACAATGGGTATAAAATGATAAAAACTGAAATTGTTTTGAACGCAATGAGTATATACAATAAAATAGGTTTTCGTATAGTATATTTGTGGTATTTTTTTTCAAAATTAAAATGTGACCAAATCTAATGACTTTATATATTGTAGCCACCCCAATTGGAAACTTAAACGATATCACGCTTCGCGCAATTGAGATCCTTAAAAAGGTTGATTTAGTTGCTGCCGAAGACACTCGCCACAGTGGATTACTGTTGCAACATTTGGGAATCAAAGCCAAACTTTTTGCACTGCACGATCACAACGAGCAAGAAAAATCTCAGCTATTAATCGAAAAGCTCAAGTCTGGCGTATCGATAGCATTAATATCTGATGCTGGAACCCCCTTAATAAATGATCCAGGCTATCATTTAGTGAAAGCTTGCCGTGAAAATGAGATTAACGTTGCTCCTATTCCTGGTGCTTGCGCAGCGATTGCAGCTTTATCGGTTGCAGGACTACCGTCTGATAAATTCAGCTATGAAGGTTTTTTACCCGCTAAAAGTAAAGCTCGTCAGGACTATTTAATGACACTGGTGAATGAAACACGAACGATGATATTTTATGAATCAACACATCGTTTACTTGATACCTTACATGATATGCAAACTGTATTTGGCGCAGACAAACAAATCGTATTAGCCAAAGAGCTAACTAAAACATGGGAAACGATTGTCAGCTATCCGGTGAGTCAATTAATTAATTGGCTAAATGAAGATATTGCCCGTCAAAAAGGGGAGTTTGTTTTAATTGTTGAAGGTCATACTAAAACTGACAGGGATATCGATCCCAATGTCATTCACACATTAAAGTTATTAACCAACGAGCTTCCATTAAAAAAAGCGGCTGCAATCACCGCCGAAATATACGGACTTAAAAAGAACCAACTTTATCAAATTGGATTGAGTTTGGAATAATGAAAGCATCAACCAACTAACATTTAATAGCTATTGAGCTAAAACAAACTTACTAGCTAAATAGTAAGAAAGCGTTAACCTCGAATAAGATTAGACAGTAAAACATCGATAAGAACATTGGCACAAATAGTGCGATTTAGTATATAATTAGCCACTATTTTTAAGTAATTTAATGATAAAAGGTAACAAACAGTATGGGATTCAAATGTGGGATCGTCGGACTACCAAATGTTGGTAAGTCAACACTTTTTAACGCACTAACTAAAGCAGGCATTGAGGCGGCTAACTTTCCGTTTTGTACAATCGAGCCAAACACTGGTGTAGTGCCAATGCCCGATCCTCGTCTCGATCAGCTTGCTGAAATTGTCAAACCCCAACGCACTTTACCAACCACAATGGAATTTGTGGATATTGCTGGATTAGTGAAAGGTGCATCAAAAGGTGAAGGGCTTGGAAACCAGTTTTTAGCCAATATCCGTGAAACCGAAGCAATTGGTCATGTCGTACGATGCTTTGAAAATGAAAACATCATTCACGTAGCAGGTAAAATTGACCCTGCCGAAGATATTGAAATTATTAACACCGAGCTAGCGTTAGCAGACCTTGAAGCTTGTGAACGTACTATGACTCGACTACAAAAACGAGCAAAAGGCGGTGACAAGGATGCCAAGTTTGAACTTGAAATTCTAGAAAAATGTCTACCCCACTTAGAACAAGGTAAAAAATTATTACTATTGGATTTAAGCAAAGAAGAGCTAAACGCAATAAAGTATCTTAGCTTCTTAACCTTAAAACCAACCATGTATATTGCTAATGTCAACGAAGACGGTTTTGAAAATAACCCTTATTTAGATAAAGTCAAAGCCATTGCAGAAGCAGAAAAAGCGGTTGTTGTTCCTGTCTGTGCTGCCATTGAAGCGGAACTTTCAGAACTTGATGATGCTGACCGAGATGAATTTATGCAAGATTTAGGATTAACTGAACCGGGGTTAAATCGTGTCATACGTGCAGGTTATAAATTACTTAATTTACAAACCTATTTTACCGCAGGCGTGAAAGAAGTACGAGCATGGACAATATCCGTTGGTGATACCGCACCGCAAGCGGCTGGAAAAATCCACACTGATTTTGAAAAAGGCTTTATCCGAGCGCAGACTATCGCATTTGATGACTTTATCAAATACGGGGGTGAACAAGGTGCAAAAGAAGCAGGTAAAATGCGTTCTGAAGGTAAAGACTACATCGTACAAGACGGCGACATTATGAACTTTTTATTTAATGTCTAATAGTAACACGTATGATGAAATACATTAACGTCACCACAAGGTGGCGTTAACGTTTAACGATAAAAAACACGATAACCAAAGCCTAAATCATTAAACAATAATTAAAACACATCGAGTCGATCCATTGAAACGCAAATAACCATGTTAATAAAACATTAACACTATCGATAAAATGGATGCATCAACTAGGTAAGGAAAAACTATGTTACTGACTTTCGACCAAGCAAAACAAAAAATATTGCAAGCTTGCACCACCGTAAAATCACTTGAACACGAAACAGTATCATTAAATGATGCACTCGACCGAATTACTGCTGTACCCATTATATCCCCCATTAACGTCCCTCGTTTTGATAATTCGGCAATGGATGGTTATGCTGTCAGATTAGCTGATATTGAAAAATCAAGAACCTTACCGGTTTCTAAGACTGTTTATGCAGGTGATGATATCGGTGATCTTAACTGGGCAATTGGCAGTTGTTTACGAATTATGACAGGTGCGCCTGTTCCTAATGATGCTAATGCGGTTGTTATGCAAGAACATACTCAAGCGACAGGTCAATACATAACTTTTCTTAAAGATATTAAAGCGGGGGATAATATTCGCCGAATCGGTGAAGATATCAAAAAAGATGCAATCACAGTTGCCAAAGGTCAACGCTTATCAATTTCTACTTTATCGACATTAGCAACGCTTGGCATTCAGCAAGTTTGCGTGTATAAAACATTAAACGTTGCTATCTTTTCAACCGGCAACGAACTAACGCCAATTGGTCAACCGTTAACCGACAATGGTGCTATTTATGACAGTAATGGTTTCACATTAAAACAGCTATTAACAAAACTGAATTGCCAAGTGATCGACCTAGGTATTATTCCAGATGATCCTAACCAAATTAAACAAGCTTTAATGATAGCCTCAACCCAAGCTGATTTAATCATTACCAGTGGTGGGGTATCGGTAGGCGATGCTGACTACACCAAAACGGCTTTAGAAGAGTTAGGACAAATTAATTTTTGGAAGATAGCGATGAAACCCGGTAAACCATTTGCCTTTGGACAAATTGGCAAAGCCCTATTTTGTGGTTTACCCGGTAATCCTGTTTCAACAGTAGTGACATTTTATCAACTCGTTCAACCTTTAATTTCAGCGCTTGCAGGACAACAAACGCTATCAGCGGATTTAACTTTTAAAGTTAAAACAGCAACCGATCTTAAAAAAAGTGTTGGGCGCATAGATTTTCAACGTGGTAGAGTGGAACCAAATGACCAAGGCGAGTTAGAAGTTAAATCAACGGGTCAACAAGGTTCACATATTACCCAATCGTTCAATAAAGCTAACTGTTTTATAATATTAGAACAAGAACGCGGAAACGTCAGTAAAGGAGAATATGTCACCGTTACGCTGTTTAATGACTTATTAAAATAGTGCCACTAAAATGGCTCCAGCGGCAATCATCACAACCCCTACGCCTGATAAAAATGAAATTTTTTCACCAAATAAAACCGCGGCAAATACCACTGCAAACACCACGCTTAGCTTATCAATAGGGGCAACTTGCGACACTTTACCGTCTTTGATTGCCATAAAATAAAACAGCCATGACAACGCACCGGCAATACCACTTAATGCAATAATCAGTAATGCTTTTTTATCATTAAAAAACGTATTAATTAAGTTTAATTTACCCTGAACTGCCACCACGCCAACCAAAAATATCGCCATAACAATAGCTCGAATTGCGGTTGCCGTATTTGCATCAAGATGTTGTAAACCAATTTTGCCTAAAATTGCCACGAAAGCCGCAGAAATGGCAGACAACAAGGCATAAATAAGCCAAGCACTCATCTTTAATTCCTGTCTATTTGAATCATATATTGCTGGTTATTTGAATTTTTTTGGCATTGTTGTGAATTACTCATCACACCATCACAACCTTCTAACACACCGTGCGCTTTTGACCAACGATATTGTTTACCGTGATCATTCTTACCACCACAAGCAATTAAGCTTAAACTCAGTATCACACAAGACAATGTAATCAGTACTGTTTTCATGGTTTTCTCCGATGTTAATGTAGAAATGATTACTTAAGCTATATAGATTAATAACTGTTATTCTATTTTAGAATCTGTTTGATGAATAGATAGACTACCACCTATTTTTAACAAATGAAAGGCTCGAGCTTCACGGTATTGAGATAACAAAGTTGGCGGTTCATCTAAAGGTTCATCGGCTAACTCAAACGCTCCCCAATGTATTGCCATTGCGGCATGGCAATGTAACTCATCATAAAGTTGTACTGCTTGCTCAGGATCGATATGTTGTGACTGCATAAACCAACGAGGCGCATAAGCACCAATTGGAATAAGTGCCAAATCAATATGTGTAAAATATTCACCAATATGCTTTAAAACTGATGAATAAGCGGTATCGCCCATAAAATAGAGTGTTTTTGTTTGATTAGCATTAGCCACATTTGATTGAATCACCCAACCACACCACAATACCTTATTCACATCAAATAAACCACGTTTACTCCAATGTTTGGCAGGTGTTGCAGTAAAAGTAAGATTATCGATATCCGCCGATCCCCACCAATCCAGCTCAATAACCGTCTTAGCCCCCCACTTATGAAGTTTAGTTTTTAAACCTAATGGCACTAAAATAACAACATTTGCAAAACGACTCACTAATTGTCGAATGCTATGATAATCAAGATGATCATAATGATTATGTGAAATCACAATAAAATCAATGTTAGGAAGTTCTTCAATACTCAGTGCGGGTGGTGTACGGCGTCTAGGGCCTAAAAACTGAAAAGGTGAAGCACGATCAGAAAAAACAGGATCGGTTAAAATCATTTTACCGTTAAGACGAATCAACGTGGTTGAATGCCCTATCCACCAAATTCTATCATCATCTAACGTCATATCAATCGATTGACACCATTGATGATTAAAACCAAGATATCCTGCTTGTGGGGGCAAAACATTCCGATTAAAATACCAACGACAAGTATCACTTAAAGTAAGCTTAAACGGCTCCTGATTTTTAAATTTTTTACCGTTATGGTGAGATTGATCAACGATATTTTTCTGTTCATAACTCATTAAAACGACCCTTATTAATTTGCGTATCGCTCAATTAACACAGCGACATTACTAGCATTAGCAATAGCATCGGGTTTAGAGACTTTAATTTTAATATGACCAACTGAAAACTTTTGCATAACATGCTCAGCAACCTGTTCAGCAACGGTTTCAATTAATTCAAATTGCTGACTTTCAACAAACAAAGTAACAGACTGACTAACCAAAAAATAGTCTAAACAGAGCGAAACATCGTCATTTTTGCCTGCCGGTTGATTATTCCAAGCCATCTCTAAATCCAAGATAAGCTTTTGCTTAATGTCTTTTTCCCAACTATAGACCCCAATGGTTGTAAAAATAGTTAAACCTTCAATCAGAACACGATCATGATTATTTATGCGCATATTTCACCCTAAAAACAGATTAAGTTTATCTACTTTAAACAGAAGATTACCGAATCTCAACAAATTACGCTATAATTTATTTTAAATTGTAATGAAATTAACCATAGCACTTATGACCCGTATATATCAACCTGTTTCGATTATTGAAAATAGCATCATGACATTAGATGATAATGCTTTTAATCACCTTATTCGGGTTTTACGAATGAAAACAGGTGAAAATATTATCCTTTTTGATGGTACTAATCACATCACTCCAGCAACAATACATGAAATCAATAAAAAATCGGTAACCGTCAAAACGGCGACCACCCTATTAGACAACCGTGAATCCCCTTTAAAAATTCATCTTGGACAAGTCATATCACGCGGTGAAAAAATGGAGTTCACCATACAAAAATCTGTCGAATTAGGGGTAACCAGTATTACGCCCCTACTTTCTGAACGTTGTGGAGTAAAACTCGATGCAGAACGATTAGACAAAAAAGTGAATCAGTGGCAAAAAATTGTGATTTCAGCTTGTGAACAATGTGGTCGTAATATCATTCCGGTGATTCATCCCGTCATGAAACTAGAAAATTGGTGTGCCAACTTAAACAGCGGTTTACGATTAAACTTACACCCTAAAGCAACACATGGAGTAAAACACCTTCCTACCGGACAAACGGATATCAGTTTACTAATCGGGCCTGAAGGGGGATTATCTGATGACGAAATCAACATGACACATCAGTATCAATTTACCGATATTTTACTAGGACCACGAATACTGCGCACCGAAACTGCAGCGCTTACAGCCTTAACAGCACTACAAGTTCAATTTGGTGATTTAGGATAATTAACTGTAAAAAATCATAATTCATCATGTTTACATTGCATCTTAATCTGTTACGAGTATGATAGTTGCCAAAGCTTTTGCATAGTGATAAAAACACTATCTGTCACAATTCATATTTTATTGAACAATACAAAAGGAGTTACCATGATTAAGCTTGGTATTGTTATGGATCCAATCAGTCATATCAAGATAAAAAAAGACACCAGTTTTGCAATGTTGCTTGAAGCACAAAAACGGGGTTATCAACTTTTTTACATGGAAATGAACGATCTGTTTTTACGTAATGGTCAACCTTATGCAACAACACGAAAGTTAACCGTTCATCACGATCTCAATCACTGGTTTGATATGGATGAAGAACAAACACTACCATTAAGTGATCTTGATGTCATACTAATGCGTAAAGATCCCCCTTTTGATACTGAATTTATCTATTCAACTTATATTTTAGAACGAGCAGAAGCAAATGGTGTACTTGTGGTAAATAAACCACAAAGCTTACGTGACTGTAACGAAAAACTATTTACAGCATGGTTTGCCCAATTTACGCCAGAAACCCTCGTGACTCGTCAAACTCAATTAATACGAGCATTTCATCAAGAACACCAAGATATCATCTTAAAACCACTTGACGGTATGGGCGGATCGTCAATTTTTAGAATAAAACAAGATGATCCCAATATATCCGTTATTATCGAAACCCTAACCGAAATGAACACCCGATATTGCATGGCTCAAGCGTTTATTCCTGCAATTAAAGACGGCGACAAACGTGTTTTGGTCGTTGACGGTCAACCGGTGCCTTACTGTCTTGCTAGAATCCCTCAAAAAGGGGAAACTCGTGGAAATCTGGCAGCTGGGGGATATGGCGAAGTAAGACCACTCAGTGACAGTGATTGGCAAATAGCTAAAAGCGTAGCACCAACCTTAAAAGAAAAAGGACTATTGTTTGTTGGTTTAGATATTATTGGTGATAAATTAACTGAAATAAACGTCACCAGCCCGACTTGTGTACGTGAAATTGAAGCGGCAAACCCAGACATATCTATTACAGGCATGTTAATGGATGCCATTGAAAAACGATTAAATAAAAAGAGCTAAACATGATTAGAGAATATAAAAAAACGGATCTCGATAAAATTATGCAACTATGGCTTGAAGGAAATATACAAGCCCATAATTTTATTGATCCTGAATTTTTCAAACAAAATTATGAATTTGTTAAAATGCTCATTCCAATGTCAACCATTTACGTGCAAGATCTTAATGGCGTAAAAGGATTTATTGGCTTAACCGAAAACTATATTTCTGGTTTATTTGTTGATGAAGAATTCCGCCGACAAGGGACAGGAAAAGCACTAGT
Organism: Gilliamella sp. CG25; assembly: GCF_046635705.1. NCBI lineage: Bacteria > Pseudomonadati > Pseudomonadota > Gammaproteobacteria > Orbales > Orbaceae > Gilliamella > Gilliamella sp. CG25. The sequence continues at coordinate 18,014 of NZ_JBIDFJ010000004.1, forward strand.
TAATAAAGCGAAACAGCGTTACAACGAATTACTTGTTCATGTCTACAAACAAAATAGTACAGCTGTTAATTTTTATCTTTCACAAAATTTTGAAATTGTTTCTGAATCCATCAACGAAGAAACCAATGAACCCGAATTATTGATGCGTTGCTTAGTTGAACACAACGTAAAAATCGGCAAGTGTGCAATTTAAATAAAACTAAAATGTGAGCATATGAATCTAAAAAATTATTTTATCATTGCAATGCCAAACGTATCCGAAACCTTGTTTAGCCGATCGGTGGTATATATTTGTGAACATAATCGAGATGGAGCAATGGGTATCATCATTAACAAACCTCTTGTTGAACTCAATGTTGCCACCGTATTGACTCGTCTTGAAATTATGGCACCAAAAAACTGTGCTGAACTAGAACACCCTGTATTTTGTGGTGGCCCTTTAGCGGATGAACAAGGATTTATTTTACATACTCCACAATCGGGCTTTTCATCGAGCATTCAAATATCTGATGACGTGATGATAACCACATCACTTGATGCATTAAAATCGATTGGGACACCTGAACAACCGAAAGATCTTTTTCTTGCATTAGGTTATTCAAGTTGGCAATCACTGCAACTTGAATCAGAAGTTGCCCGCAACGATTGGTTAGTGGCAGAAGCCGATCCCAATATTATTTTTAATGTTGCTATTGAAGAACGCTGGCAAAAAGCCGCCGAATCGCTAGGGATTAATATCAATCGCATATCACATCAAATGGGAAATGCATAAACAATGGCAACCATTATTGCATTTGATTTTGGAACCTCAAGTATTGGTGCGGCGATTGGACAAGATATCACCAAAACAGCCAATCCACTTTGTTCGTTCAAAGCACGAGACGGCATTCCTAATTGGCAAACTATTGAAAAGGTACTTAAAGAATGGAAACCTGATTACTTAGTGGTTGGGTTACCCCTTAACATGGACGGTAGCGAACAACCACTGACAGCCAGAGCACGAAAATTTGCTAACCGTTTACATGGTATGTTTGGTTATCAAGTTCATTTACAGGATGAACGATTATCGACGGTCGAAGCTAAATCGCACATCTTTGCGTCACGTGGTTACCGTGCACTTGAAAAAGGTCATATTGATGCTACTTCGGCAATTATTATTTTAGAAAGTTGGTTTGAAAACCATTAACTATTTTAACCTTTTATTTATTTTACAAATAATTCATCGCTAATCATTTACATACTTGCTAAAATAATCAGCAGTTTTTTTATTTAAGGACTGCTTCTCGTGTCAAATAAAACACCTCTTAGCTATAAAGATGCCGGTGTCGATATCGACGCCGGTAATGCACTGGTTAATCGTATTAAATCAGTTGTCAAAGAAACCAAACGTCCTGAAGTCATGGGCGGATTAGGTGGATTTGGCGCACTATGCGCAATCCCACAAAAATATCACGAACCGATTCTAGTGTCGGGTACAGATGGTGTCGGGACTAAATTACGGTTAGCAATGGACTTACAACGCCATGACTCTATCGGCATTGATTTAGTCGCCATGTGTGTAAATGATCTTATTGTTCAAGGTGCTGAACCCCTATTCTTTCTTGATTATTATGCAACAGGAAAACTCAATGTTGACATTGCAGCAACGGTAGTGACAGGAATAGCACAAGGTTGTAAACAAGCTGGTTGTGCACTAGTCGGTGGCGAAACGGCCGAAATGCCAGGCATGTATCAGGATAATGATTACGATCTAGCTGGATTCTGTGTGGGTGTCGTTGAAAAATCAAAAATGATTGACGGCAGTCAAGTACAAGACGGTGATGCCATCATTGCGTTAGCATCCAGTGGGGCGCACTCTAATGGCTACTCATTAATTCGAAAAATTATTGAAGTCAGTGGGGTAAATCCGGCAACTGAACAATTAAATGGTATTCCACTTGCTGATCACCTGCTTGCACCGACCAAAATCTACGTCAAATCGATTCTTGATTTAATTGAACATGTCAATGTACATGCCATAGCGCACATTACAGGCGGTGGATTCTGGGAAAACATTCCACGAGTGCTACCCGACAATATGCAAGCAATCATTAACGAAAGCAGTTGGCAATGGCCACCACTATTTAATTGGCTACAAAAAGCAGGTCATGTCAGTCGGCACGAAATGTACCGGACTTTTAACTGCGGTGTAGGTTTAATTATTGTCTTACCCCAACATTGTGTTAATGACGCCTTAACGTTACTCAATAACCATGGTGAAAAAGCGTGGTTAATGGGTGAAATAAAACAGTCAACATCGGATGAACAAGTCATTATTCAGTAAAATAGACATCTGTTACTATATAATTTAGATAAATTGTATAGTAACAATCTATTCAATGAATAATGCCAAAACCATTTCATTTGTTCATTATTGAGTACATATTATATAAATGAAACTATGCAATTCTTTTTTAATATCTACAAAGTCATCAGTCATGTTTAAAAAAGGTTGGGTTTATTTAGTTAATCCTAATCCAATTATTGAACACTAATTTCAAGTCAAAAAAATTTTAATTCAAAAATAACTCAAAGCTATCTTGGTTTCTGATACAATAGTCAAAATTTATAATAATGAAGTAATGTCGTAACACTATAAAACACAAGGTTTTTTAATGATCATATCTGATGCTAATAGTGCGGTGTCATCCGTTGCTTATCGTGCCAATGAAGTCATAGCAATTTATCCTATTACGCCAAGCTCAACCATGGCTGAGCAAGCAAGCACTTGGGCTGAATTTAATAAGCCTAATGTCTTTGGCGATATTCCAAGAGTAGTTGAAATGCAGTCTGAAGCGGGTGCTATTTCAACTGTGCATGGTTCTTTAATGACGGGCGCATTAGCGACGTCGTTTACATCATCGCAAGGCTTGTTGTTAATGATCCCTTCGTTATATAAGATAGCCGGTGAATTAACGCCTTTTGTTTTACATGTCGCTGCTCGTACGGTTGCCACCCATGCGCTGTCAATTTTTGGTGATCATTCTGATGTAATGTCAATCAGACAAACGGGCTTTGCTATGCTGTGTTCAAGTTCAGTTCAAGAAGCCCAAGATTTTGCGCTAATTGCACAAATGGCAACATTAAATAGTCGTGTGCCTTTTGTCCACTTTTTTGATGGTTTTCGAACATCCCATGAAGTGAATAAAATTCATCCTTTAAGCGATGAACAAATTCATAACCTGTTACCGCATGATGCTATAAAAGCTTATCGTAGCCGTGCTTTGACGCCCGATAATCCTGTTATTCGTGGCACGTCGGCTAATCCTGATACCTATTTTCAATGTCGTGAAGCGGTAAATTCTTATTATGATCAGACTTATCAGCATGTTGTCGATGCGATGCAAGCATTTGAAAAAGAGACAGGTAGACAATACCAACCGTTTGAATATTATGGGGCAAGTGATGCCGAACGTGTGATTGTCATAATGGGCTCAGGCGTGAGTACTTGTAAAGAAGTCGTCGATTATCTGCTTGATAATCATGAAAAAGTCGGTGTGGTGATTGTTAGATTATTCCGCCCTTTTTCTGCAAAACATTTGTTAACGGTCATTCCGGATTCTGTTAAAAAAATAGCAGTTTTAGATAGAACAAAAGAACCTGGTGCCCAAGCCGAACCTTTGTACTTAGATGTTATGACTGCTTTTGCCGAAAGCTTTAGCCAAGGTGAACGCCATTGTTTACCAACCATTGTTGGTGGACGTTATGGTTTGTCATCGAAAGAGTTTGATCCTCGCTGTGTCTTGGCTATCTTTAACGAGCTGTTAGCAGAAAAACCAAAACCACGCTTTACCGTTGGGATTTATGATGATGTAACTGGATTGTCATTGAAATTACCCGAACAATCTATTCCACAAAAATCTGCGCTTGAAGCATTATTTTATGGTTTGGGTAGTGACGGTACGGTTTCGGCGACTAAAAATAATATTAAAATTATTGGTGATAGCTCACCTTTTTATGTGCAGGGCTATTTTGTTTATGACTCTAAAAAGGCCGGTGGCTTAACGACTTCGCATTTACGAGTAAGTTTGGAGCCTATTGATTCTCCTTATTTAATCACTAGCGCACATTTTATTGGCTGTCATCAAGATCAATTTATCGATAAATACCAGATTGTTGAAAAACTAAAAGATGACGGGATCTTTTTACTTAATACACCTTATAGTAAAGATGAAGTTTGGCATCGTTTACCGAAAGAAGTTCAAGTACAATTAATCCAGAAAAGAGCACACTTTTATATTATTAATGCCGCTAAAATTGCCCGAGAATGTAATTTAGGAGCCCGTATTAATACCGTTATGCAAGCGGCTTTCTTTCATCTTTCTGAAATATTTAAAAATGATTTTAGTATCACACAGCTTAAAGAAGTGATAGCCAAAAGTTACAGTAGCAAAGGTCAAGAATTAGTCGAAAACAACTGGAAAGCCCTTGATTTAGCGATTGCTTCTTTAGAGCAAATTCCGTTAAGTTGTGTCGATCAAAGTAGCGCATCACGCCCTTCTATAGTACCAAGTAATGCGCCTGACTTTGTGAAAGTAGTGACGGCATCAATGCTTGCCGGTTTAGGCGATAACTTGCCAGTATCTGCCTTTCCACCCGACGGCACGTGGCCAACGGGCACCACAAAATGGGAAAAACGAAACATCGCCGAAGCGATTCCAATTTGGCAACCCGACCTTTGTACCCAATGTAATCATTGTGCGGTTGCGTGTCCACATGCGGCAATTCGAGCTAAAGTGGTATTACCTGACGATTTGGCAAACGCACCCGATTCATTGAGTTCGCTCGAGGTAAAAGCCCGCGATATGCGAGGTCAACGCTACGTTTTACAAGTTGCGCCGGAAGATTGTACGGGTTGTAATTTGTGTGTTGAGGTGTGTCCGTCTCGGGATCGTAATAATTTTGATATTAAAGCGATTAATATGCAATCACGCATTGATAATTTAGAAACGCAACGCGCCAATTTTGCGTTCTTTAATGATTTGCCTGATCGTGATATTAAATCACTTGAACGTATTGATGTCCGCACATCGCAGTTATTAACACCATTGTTTGAGTATTCGGGCGCTTGTGCCGGCTGTGGTGAAACCCCTTACATTAAATTGTTAACGCAACTTTATGGTGATCATCTTGCCATAGCTAATGCAACCGGTTGTTCTTCAATTTATGGCGGTAATTTACCTTCTACCCCTTATACTACCGATCGTTACGGTCGTGGCCCTGCTTGGGCAAATTCGTTATTTGAAGATAATGCCGAATTTGCTTTAGGTTATCGGATCACTTATGACCAACATAAAAAACGGGCGTTACGTTTGCTTGAACATGTAGCGGGTGAGATTTCGCCCGAAATTGTCATTGCGTTACAGTCCCTTGATTCTACTATTGATGATAAACGCAAGCAGGTTGCTTTATTGCGTGATCAACTGGCTCATTTGGACTCGCCTGAAGCAAAAGAGTTAATTCAAGATGCGGATTATTTAATCGATAAGTCAGTTTGGGCAATTGGTGGTGACGGTTGGGCATATGATATTGGTTTTGGTGGACTGGATCATGTAATGAGTTTGACCAATAACGTTAATATTTTGGTATTAGATACACAATGCTATTCTAATACTGGTGGTCAGCAATCTAAAGCAACGCCAATGGGAGCCGTGTCTAAATTTGCCGATTTAGGTAAACATAAAGCACGCAAAGATTTAGGCGTGAGTGTGATGATGTATGGGCATGTTTATGTTGCGCAAATTGCATTAGGTGCACAGCTTAATCAAACGTTAAAAGCCCTGCAAGAAGCCGAAGCCTATGACGGCCCATCTTTAGTGATCGCTTATAGCCCTTGCGAAGAGCATGGTTATGATTTAGCAAAATCGCATGAACAGATGAAAGATTTAGTTAAATCAGGATTCTGGCCGCTATATCGTTATGATCCACGACGTACGGCAGAAGGTAAACCTGGTCTGGTGCTTGATTCTAAATCACCAAATAGTGAATTATTATCTAGTATTTTATTGAAAGAGCAGCGTTTTAGACGTTTAGAAACGTTAGAACCGGTGATTGCCAATACCTTGCATGAACGTTCAACCAAAATGGTAAACGCTAAATTTAAGTTCTTGCAAATGTTATCGACGTATTCTGATATCGAAACGCCCGCAGATAGCTAATCAATCGCTGTTGTGATTAGAATCATATCATCTTAATTAAGACCATTGCGTATGTTATGCAACATACGCAATGGCTGTTTATTCGTGATGCGCTTTAGTGCAAACTAGCACCAGTTAAGTGCGTTTTTTAACCAAGTTAATCGTTATCATCTTCAAAATGGACCATTGTTGACCCTAATTAGGGTATTAATACGCTTTTAATGATTATCATTATATTTGGTATGTTTTTTGCACTGTTCAATTAGCCTGTAAAGAAATCATTAATCGAGAGGTGAAAAATGGTCGCAAATTTGAATATCAACCGTAGAAAACTATTAACGTTGTCTTCCGCTGCAATTGCAGGTTTGACGGTTAATCAATTACTGGCTAAAGCACATGCGCTAGAACAACAAAAAACAGTATCATATTCGTTACCCATACAAGATAACGTTGTGATACCTAACCTTAACAATCCCGTTAGACTGAACTTTAATGAAAATGCGCTTGGTATGTCAGGCGCAGCTAAACAAGCAGCCATTGATGCGATTCCTAAAGCAAACCGTTATGCTAAAGCTGAAATGCCCCTGTTAAATAGACGATTGGCTCAATATCATCATGTAAGCGATAATCACATTTTGCTAACGGCAGGATCATCTGAAGGTATTCGAAGTTCATTAGCAGCTTATGTGAAACCGGATACACAATTAGTGATACCGGAATTAACTTATAGTGACGGCGAACATCTTGCTAAAATCTTTAAATTAAAGGTAACCAAAGTGCCCTGCTTAGCCGATTGGCAAATTGATATTAAAGGCTTACAAAAAGCGGTTGAGGATTATCAAGGCTCTTCAATCGTTTATTTAGTCAACCCTAATAATCCTACTTCGACTGTATTTGCCAATAGCGAAATAGAATCATGGTTAACAAGTAAACCCAAAAATACGGTATTTATTGTCGATGAAGCCTATGCCGAATTCGTCAATGATCCAGCTTTTAAGTCGGTTGATTACTTAATTTCAAAGGGGTTTGATAATATTGTTTTACTGAAAACGTTTTCAAAAATTCATGCTATGGCTGGTCTACGTGTCGGTTATGTGGTGAGTTCAGCAGATAATATTCGTCATATTGCTCAGTATGTTGCAGGCGAAAAGTTAAATTATTGCGGTGTCTGTGCGGCTTTAGCGTCAATGGATGATGTCCAGTTTCTAACTTATTCTAAAAAAGCGGTTGATGTGTCACGGACGATTATGGAAAAGACTTTGTCAGATTTAGGTTTACATTATCTTAAATCTGAAACGAACTTTTTGTTTCATAAAAGCCCCATTGATTTAAAAAAATATCGAGAACTCATGAAACAAAATTTTATTTTAATAGGTCGAGATTTTGAGCCTGCCTCAAATTGGTGTCGAATATCATTAGGGACACCAAGTGAAATGCTTTATGTTGCAAATGTTATGCGAAATTTGAAAAGTCAGTCTTTGATTTAAGTTGAAATTACTGATTGTGCTGATAGTATCATGCTCACTTGTCATGATGTGATGAGTGAGCATTTTAGTCGTTTTTAAATATCATTTATTCGTCTTGCCATCCAATAGCGCTGTTTCCAATAAGACTCGTTTAAATTGGAATAGATGACACCTTTCGACGTCGAGGCATGTAAAAATTTTCCATCCGTGTAATAGATGCCGACATGTAATCCACTACCCCGTCCACCGGTTTTGAAAAAGACTAAATCCCCCGCTTTGGGTTTCGTCACTTTGTAACCTAGTTTAGCTTGTTCAGCTGCACTTCTTGGCAATCGTTTAGCTAGTTTATTTTTAAAGAAGTTCATGACTAAAGCTGAACAATCGCTCCCAGCTAGGGTTGTTCCACCATAACGGTATGGCGTACCTTGCCATTTTTTGTAATGGGATTCTATTTTAGCTAACATAGCCGTTTCTGATCTTAGCGTATTTGAGGTCACTTGTCCCCGACTACTGCTACAGCCAAATAGCATAAACATAGATAAAATTAACGTGAGAATAAAACAACGTTTCCTTAGACTAAAACAACTGCTTAGCAACGTCACGTATCGTTGATTGCCTTTTTTTGTCATATCTTTTGGTTCCCTTGTTTAAGTTTGACCATTGTGAATAACGTCTTGCAACTTTTAGACTTTTGGGTAATACACCCTTTTCCCATTCGCTATTATCCAAATTAGACAATTGAATCGGGTCGGTATTTGCATGACTACGATTATTCAAATTTTCTTTAAGACGAATTAATCGCAATGAAAGAAAACAGATAATTGCATCGTCAACACTTAATTTACTGTATCCAGATAGCTGGTAGCGCATTCTAGATCCGTAATGTTTGGCCGTTTGCATTAGCGTACCTAAAGCACCACCAATTAACGCAGCAGATCCGAAAGTCAATCCTCCGGTTGCTAAGTCGATGCTTGCACCGATAGTGGCTCCCGATACAAAACCTTTGGTTAAATGAACGCCCATGCTTTTTAACGCATCAATATTAAAAAGATCCGCTTTGTAGCGCCCTTTAATTAAGGGTAAACCTTGTTCGCTTTCGTGCTCAGCATCAAATTGATAAAGCGATAATAATTCATCAATTGCTTTTTGTTCTCGCTTTCTTACTTTATTTTGCATATCAACTATGGCTTGTTTATCATCTGTTTTAGCCATTTGATAAAATGCAGTCACATCAACCAGTGTTTCTGCAATAATTAAGTTAGCGCTTTGGTTGCGAGAGTCTCGTAATTCGGTTATCTTATTTAGCCATTCATCTAAAATAGCTTTAGCTGGCTCAATCATAAGCGCAAGGCTTTTGTACAATCTTTCTTCACCGTCCAATGGTGGCACGATCGCGTCGAACCTTATGATAGCATGTATCCCGACTCGTGAAAGTAACATTTTCCATTCTTTTTCATTCTGATTTTGTTGTGCAGTAAAATTTAACACCGCTAAAATAGGTTTATCACTATTGGCTAAGATAGCTAATTCATCATGAAATTTAGGTAGTATAGGCTCTCTCACATCAATAACATAGATAGCTGCATCACTATTTAGGAGTTGTTTTATAACTTTTGCTTCTTGGTTAAATTGGTTTTCTGCCTCTGGACTTTGTAAAAAAATCGTTAATTTATCAATGCCGTCAAGTTTATGATTGGTAGGCAAAAGTTGATTAATGTAGTCGTATAGAGCCAAGCTATCTTCTAAACCAGGTGTATCATAAAAAATAATCGATTTTTGATTGCCTAGTTTTATTTTTATGGATTCGACATGCCTTGTTGTGCCAGGTTTATTCGAAACCTCACCAAAATGACTATTGCGAATTAATGTCCGTAATAATGAGGTTTTACCAACATTAGCATGACCAACAACGGCTAATTTTAATGTTGTTAACATTTTACAGTTCCTCTTTTAACCATGACGGTTGAGCAAACCCAAACGGTAAAGATTGCCAGTTGTTAAGTTGGTGACCTTGATTGATGAACCAAATACGGTTTTGTTGCGATTTTTCAGTTAATTGACTAAGTAAATTTAATACTCCTCGATCGGGTGATCGGTCGGTATCAATAGCGATTAATAATTTTTTAGCTGGGTTTATTTGAAGATAATCTAAAATTTGTTTGCGCTGTTCACGCGTATTTACAAAACCTAAAAAGGTAACAGATGCTGGCGGTGTCCAGCTTTCAGGAATATCTACCGCAACTAAAAAAATTCCTTCGCCATTGTTTATAAAATGTTTGGTTAAATCAATATTAAGATCTTGTTTATGCGTATCTTCATCCACAATGTGGATTGAAATCGGTTGTAAATCATTAGCCAAAATTTGATATTCAGGTAAATTTAAATTCAATTTTACTTTACGGCAACTGACTATCCAGTTAATACCGCAAATGATCATGCAAATAAAACGTACTGCTAATCCGTAAACAATAAACACGCCAAGTAACCAAATCGCCCACGCAGATCGAACTTCGCTAGCATTAAGTGCGCGTTCACTGTATCGAATAATCTCATCTTGCGGAATTGAAAACCCAAATATTGAAGGTAACAACCCTAGATAATGGGTCAGTTGTATAATTGCATCGGGGTTTAGAAGGGTTGATTTCCATTCAAAACTGTAATGTTGTGTCGAAAACAAAACCACCAGTACAACAAGGGCAAAGCTTAATATGATTGTCCAAAAAAGATTAAGGACAAACCCAATTAGCCAGCGGATTTTACCCCCAAACAGTTGTACAAAAGCAGGAATCAGTTCTTGTATGGTCTTTTTTTGAGATAGCTTTTTAGCTAACCATAACCAACAATGGATAAGAATACTTCCGCCCATATTGGAAAAGAAAAAAAAGGAACAAACCCAGATTAAAAAGGTGATGAGGTGAACGCCTAATAAGCTGAAAAGTGCCCAGTATAAATTAACAGGGTTTTGATTGAGTGCGCTAAACGCTAATGTCACGCCTAAAAAAACGGAAAGTAACAGGAGCAGAACAAAAGAAATTTTTATCGCATGCAGTAATAGCGTTTGTGCAGTATAAAGTCCATTTTGCTTAGACAACATCACCGCTCGTAGGAAAATTCGATCGGATAATGATGATTGTGTAGCCCTTGCCTTTCGATTGATGTCTTGATCGGCATATCGACCTGATTCATTTTCAATCAAGCGTATCGTTTCAGCAAGCCATAAAGATTTTAACTTTTCTCGCATTATACTTATCTTAAAATGAGATTAATGAAGCATAAAAGAAACGCGACTTAAGTCGCGTTGTGTAAGTTAAATATATTACTGTGCTATTTCACCAATTTTACTTAATAAAGTTTGAATACGTTGTTGCCAAACTTGTTGATCTTGTTTTAATTTTTCGTTTTCATCACGTAGTGCTTTCATTTCGTCTGAACTGTCATTAATCAACTGTTCTAATTCTTGATTTCCTTGTTTTAACGTTGCAATCTCTTGTTGTAATGTACTGATAGTATTCACAGTATGTTGGATTTTATTTTCCAATTGATTCAATATTTCTAATGACATATTTTTCCTCAGACTTTATTTACTTGGTGTATAATGTCTACTATTATAACGAATTCATTCTAAAATCAACACCTTTTTAAAATTTAAGTTGGAGAAAATTATGCGTAAACCTCTCGTGATGGGTAACTGGAAACTCAATGGTAGTATTGAAATGGCTAAAAACTTAGTTGCCGAACTAAGAAATGAGCTATCTACGGATGTCGAATGTGATGTTGCGATCGCTCCACCAGTCGTTTATTTAGATTTTGTTAAACACCAATTAGGTGGATCAAATATTCTTTTAGGCGCTCAAGATGTCGGAATTAATTTATCTGGCGCTTATACTGGTGAAGTATCTGTCAACATGCTAAAAGAAGTCGGGGTCACGCATATTATTATTGGTCATTCTGAACGTCGTACTTATCATAAAGAATCAGATGAATTTATCGCTAAAAAATTTGGAGTCATTAAAGAAGCAGGTTTAGTTCCTGTACTTTGTATTGGTGAAACCGAAGCCGAAAACGAAGCGGGTCAAACTCAAACTGTTTGTGCTCGTCAGATTGATGCGGTGATTAATGCATTAGGTGTTCAAGCTTTCAATGGTGCAGTTATTGCTTATGAACCTGTATGGGCAATTGGTACAGGCAAATCAGCGACGCCTGCACAAGCTCAAGCTGTTCATAAATTTATTCGTGACCATATTGCAAAACAAGATGCAAAAGTAGCTGATCAAGTCATTATTCAATACGGTGGTTCGGTCAATGATAAAAATGCCGCTGAGTTATTTACTCAACCAGATATTGATGGTGCATTAGTGGGTGGCGCATCATTAAAAGCAGATGCATTTGCAGCTATTGTTAAAGCAGCGGAAAAAGCAAAGAATTAATTTTTTTAAAACTTAACAATAAGATAAAAGACGCCAGATTGGCGTCTTTCAATAGAAACTTAAATAATTTATTTATATTTAACTTTATTTGATTTTGAGTTATATCGAGAAGGCCAAATTTTTTCAGCAGGAACTTTTAAATATTCTGAAATAATATGTTCATACTTAGGACAATGACGATAAAGTGCGTTTCGTAGAGTATCAGCTTGCAAGCCACTCGCACGAGATAGACCTCTTAAATTTCCACCTCTAATTTTAATTTCGCCTACTACTCTTGATGGAGTCCAGTCTTGATCTTGTTCGCTCATTATGAGATCCTCTATAAGTTTATTTTTATTGCTATCCAAAAGATTATCGGTATACAACACTAGCATGGTGTAAATTCCAAGCAAAAGAATAACACATAAAAAAACGAATTAAAACAAGAAAAATAAAAAATAACGCAAAATGGATTATAAAAATGAAAGAAAGCAACATAAAAACAACTGAAGATCAAGAAAAAACACGAATTCTTAAGGAAACAGGTGTTATCGATTTTAAGCATCGACTTACCTTAGTTTTAGAGAGTTTATCGGGTAATGCCTTTGCCAAAAAAGTGGGAATGTCTGAAGCCGTTATTCGTGACTATTTATCTGGTAAAACTTACCCTTCTCTTAATAGATTAGCAATTATCGCACAAAAATGTGATATCCCTATTGAGTGGTTAGCAACAGGTAAAGGTGAGTGTCGGTTACTTCCCGATACTGAACGTCGTGGTTTTGTCTATATCCCTTTTTATAAATTAAATGAATTCGGTAATAATAAGTCACTTTTACAAATCGAGGCAATACCGTTTGATATCACATTGATTAAACATCAACTTTTTGATAATGATGACTTGCGGGCGGTTTGGGCTAAAGGTGATAGCATGGAACCAACAATATCCAATCATGATATTTTGATTATTAATACTGCACATAGCAAACCGATTGATGGATATCTTTATGCCGTGCAATATGATGATCAGATAAGTATTAAACGCATCCAAAATCAGGGTTCTAACATTGCTTTGCTCTGTGATAATCAAAAATATCCGTCTATAACTGTAGACAAAAATGAACCTCAAGATTTTAAAATTATTGGTCATGTCGTTTATCTGTTAAAGGATCTTTATTAACAATATTGTGTATTGATTGTATTTTTTTATGGCATATAAAATATGTGGTTTTGTTGATTAATGTTGATAGAACCACTTATTAAGAAATTTAGGCACTCGTTTTTTTTCTTTAGATTTTAGAAAGATTAATGAGTAAAAAAACGTAAAAATGTTTAAGTATCCGTCTATGTTCCAGTAAAAAAAATGTTCTCAATCAGAATTCTTATTGGCATAAATTTATGCTTTTGGGGTCATTTATGCTAAAATTAGCCATTATTTTTTTATAGACAATGTTAGTTATTATGCCAAATATGAATACTTCCCCAAAAGTTGTCGTCGGTATGTCTGGTGGCGTTGATTCTTCTGTTTCTGCATATTTACTTCAACAACAAGGTTATCAAGTTGTTGGTTTATTTATGAAGAACTGGGAAGAAGACGATACAGATGAATACTGTTCAGCGGCTGTTGACTTAGCCGATGCTCAAGCTGTTTGTGATAAACTCAATATTAAACTTTATACTATTAATTTTGCAGCCGAATATTGGGATAACGTATTTGAACATTTTTTATCAGAATATAAAGCAGGGCGAACCCCTAATCCCGATATTTTATGTAATAAAGAAATCAAATTTAAAGCATTTTTAGAGTATGCAGCGCAAGATCTTGGTGCCGATTATATTGCAACTGGTCATTATGTTCGTAAACGTACCACTGGCGATAAAGTCGAATTATTGCGAGGGGTAGATAATAATAAAGACCAAAGTTACTTTTTATATACGTTAAGCGAAGACCAAGTCAGACAAAGTCTGTTCCCTGTTGGGGAACTTGAAAAACCGCAAGTTCGTAAAATCGCTGAGCAGCTAGGATTAGCTACTGCATCTAAAAAAGACTCTACAGGAATTTGCTTTATTGGCGAACGAAAGTTTAGTGACTTTTTAGCTCGATATTTACCGGCTCAAGCTGGCGCAATTCGTACGGTGGATGGACAGATTATCGGTAAACATCAAGGACTTATGTATCATACTTTAGGACAACGTAAAGGGCTGGGAATTGGTGGATTAAAACAAGCCGATGATACCCCATGGTATGTTGTGGATAAAGATATTAAAAATAATGAACTTATTGTTGCTCAAGGTCATGATCACCCTGCGCTATTTTCAGATGGTCTGATTTCACAACAACTACATTGGGTAGATAGAAAAGCTGTGACCAAACCTTTTACTTGTACGGTGAAAACGCGTTATCGTCAACAAGATATTCAGTGCCAGGTCAATCCAATATCAGAAGACAAAATCGAAGTGATTTTTGCTAACCCTGTAGCGGCAGTCACTCCTGGACAATCTGCTGTGTTTTATCAAGACGAAGTGTGTCTAGGTGGCGGCATTATTGAGGAACGTATTATTCGTAGTAAGGAGAGTTCGAGTGACGAATAAGTATTACCATACGACTATTGCCCTTGCCGGTGTGATACAAAGTTCTGTTTTAGTTCCCCAGTTAGCCAATACTGGGGTCTGTAGCTCAACACTTTATGAGCAAACTATACATAGCCTTTTTATTACCTCACCACAAACGACCGAAGAAGTGTATGGTGGTATTCAGAATATTAAAACGGGTTTACAAACATTAGTTTATCTGTTTTCATCAGGGCAAAAAGAACAACTGGATGTTGTTCGCTATCTGTTAAGAACATTAAGTATTACCAGTAGATTAATAAAAAATAATGATGCATTAAATAATATTGACCAGCGTTTAACGCGTATTTCGGGATTGTATCCTGTCATGAATGAAGAAACGATTAGTTCACATGTAGATGATCTGTCTTATTCGTTAGCCGGTATTTATTCCGATATTATTAGCCCATTAACCACTAAAATTAAAGTGATGGGTAAAATTGAGTATTTACAAAATTCTTTAGTTCAAGCAAAGGTGAGAACGTCGTTGTTGGGTTGTATTCGTTCTGCTATTTTATGGTACCAAGTAGGAGGAAGCCGTTTACAGCTATTTTTTCAACGAAAACGCTTAATAAAAACGGCTCAGGCGCTTTTGCAAGAAATTGAAAAAGCAAATTCACTTTAATTTTTTATTACTATTTTAACATCGCAACGGAGTTATCCCGATGGAATTATCTGCACTTACCGCCCTTTCGCCTATTGATGGTCGATATGGAGATAAAACGACAGAATTACGTACTATTTTTAGCGAATATGGTTTATTAAAATACCGTGTACAAGTCGAAGTTCGTTGGTTACAAAAATTAGCTTCACACCCCGAAATTATTGAAGTGCCTGCACTCAGCCAATCGGCTTTGGCGCATCTTAATCAAATTGTTGAACAGTTTAACGAAGATGATGCCAAACGTATTAAAGCGATCGAAAAAACAACCAATCACGATGTTAAAGCGGTTGAGTATTTTCTTAAAGAAAAAGTGAAAACGAATGAAGAGTTGCATGCCGTCAATGAGTTTATTCATTTTGCATGTACATCCGAAGATATTAATAATTTATCATATGCTTTAATGTTAAAAACGGCGAAAGAAAGTGTTTTAATCCCGTATTGGAAAAAAGTAATTGATAAAATTACTGATCAGGCTAAAGCGTATCGTGATTTACCTTTACTTTCCAGAACTCATGGTCAACCAGCTACTCCATCAACGATTGGTAAAGAATTTGCTAATGTTGCTTATCGCTTACAGCGTCAATTAAAACAGCTACAATCGGTAGAAATACTGGGTAAAATCAATGGGGCTACCGGTAACTATAATGCGCATATTGTGGCTTATCCTCATATTGACTGGCATCAATTTAGTGAAGAGTTTGTCTGTTCTTTGGGTTTACAATGGAATCCATTCACAACTCAAATCGAACCGCATGATTATATTGCCGAGTTTTTTGATTGTGTTGCTCGATTTAATACCATTATGATCGACTTTAATCGTGATATTTGGGGTTATATTTCACTAAATCACTTTAAACAAAAAACGGTAGCTGGCGAAATCGGATCGTCAACCATGCCACACAAAGTCAATCCAATCGATTTTGAAAACTCTGAAGGCAACCTTGGCATAGCTAATGCCATTATGAATCATTTAGGTAGCAAATTGCCAATTTCTCGTTTTCAACGTGATTTAACAGATTCAACCGTTTTGCGTAATCTTGGTGTGGGTATTGGTTATGCAATCATTGCTTATCAATCAACCTTAAAAGGATTAAGCAAACTTGAAGTGAATCAAGAGTACTTGTTGGATGAGCTCAATCGTAACTGGGAAGTCTTAGCTGAACCCATTCAAACAGTGATGCGACGTTATGGTATTGAAAAGCCTTACGAGAAACTAAAAGAATTGACGCGAGGAAAACGTGTCGATGCCGAAGGAATGAAGCAGTTTATTGATTCGTTAGATTTACCAGAAAATGAAAAATCACGTTTGAAACAGTTAACACCAGCCAACTATATTGGTTACGCATCAACGTTTATTGATAAACTTTGATTATCTTTTGTTGGTTAATAATCTGAAACATCATTGAATAATGTTTCAGATTATATTGAATCACAATACATGATTGAATGATGTCAATTTGTGATTAAATAACAAACGGTTATTCTTATTCACCTTTAAGACATCAATAATAAAATAACATTAAAAGTATTTATAGGAACATCCATTGAAAATCCGCATTGCAACAAGGAAAAGCCCTTTAGCTCTTTGGCAAGCTAACTATGTTAAACAGCAGCTATTAGCCATTCACCCTGATTTGTCTGTAGAGCTTATCCCTATGGTGACAAAAGGTGATATATTACTTGATAGCCCATTATCAAAAATAGGTGGCAAAGGATTATTTGTTAAACAATTGGAAGAAGCCATTTTAAATAATGAAGCTGATATTGCAGTGCATTCTATAAAAGATATTCCCGTGCATTTTCCCGATGGACTCACACTTGCAACAATCTGCAAACGGGATGATGTCCGAGATGCATTTATTTCAAATCGCTACGAAAATTTATCACAGTTATCTTCTGGTGCGGTGGTTGGTACTTCAAGTTTACGACGACAATGTCAATTACGTGCGCTTTACCCACATTTGCATATTAAAGATTTGCGAGGCAACATTGGTACCCGTTTAGCAAAATTAGACAATCAAGAATATGATGCAATTATTTTAGCCGCTGTAGGATTAAAACGTTTATCATTGCAAGACCGTATTAAACAATATATTGATACTGATGTAATCTTACCTGCTGTCGGTCAAGGGGCAATTGGTATTGAAACACGTGCTAATGATAAGCAAATTTTAGCTTTACTGGCCCCTTTAGATGACCAATATAGTCGAATTTGCATACAAGCTGAAAGAGCAATGAATCAACAATTGCAAGGTGGTTGCCAAGTTCCGATTGCTTGTTATAGCCAAATTTTGGATGATAAGCTATATTTAAAGGGTTTAGTTGGCAAAACAGATGGTTCTACAATAATCAAAGTCCCTTTGTCCGGTAGCATTACTCAAGCAGAACAGTTAGGACGAGATGTCGCTAATGAATTGTTAATGCTTGGTGCTAAAGCAATTTTAGAGGAATTGAATAGCGAATGATTTTCGTCACCCGCCCTTCACCGCAAGGTGAAGCATTGACTAAATTATTAAATCAAGCCAATTTACAGGCTACCCACCTTCCTTTATTTAGGATTTCAGCAGGTAAGGATCTGCTGAATTTACAAAACGATTTAAACCAGTTATTACCAAATGATATTGTTATTGCAGTGTCACCACAAGTCGCAAATGTTATTACCACATTTAATCCGCATCTTAATTTTCCTAAACATTTACAGTATTTTGCCATAGGAAATAAAACGGCGGAACTGATTCGTCAATTAGTCCATAAATCGGTAAGTTTTCCAAAACAAGAAAATAGTGAAGGATTACTTGCCTTATTTGATGCTGATATGGTGAAAAACCGAAGAGTTTTAATTTTACGCGGTGATTCAGGAAGACAGCTAATTGCCGATACATTAAGTGCCAAACAAGCCCAAGTCAAACTGGTAGAGTGTTATTCTCGTCATGCTATATCCTATCCGTTGGACATACTGAGTAATTCCATTGAGCATCAGCTCGTTATCATTACCAGTATAGAACATTTACATCAACTTGAGTTGTATTGCCAAACAGAACATAAAAAACAAGCTTGTTTAGTGGTGACCAGTCTAAGAATTTTTGAGGAAGCTAAGCGCCTAAACTGGCAAAATATTGTTTTAGCCAAAAGCGCAAATAATCAAATTTTATTTAAAACAATGATAAGTCTATGTCATAATAATATCAATTATATAAAATCATCTAAATGAGGTTTTTATGCCGATTCGATTTTATGGAGCTAATGCAACCAGTTCAACGATTAGTACCACCTCATTTAGTAAACCTTTTACAACCGATGCACTAACACAAGTGAACAATATTATGAAAGAAGAAAAAAATACGATGACGACAAATTCAAGTCTAACAACAGAAAAAAAATCGACTTCTTCATCCAGCAAAAATAATGTCAATAAAAAACCCATTTCAAAACTATCGCTTGTAGCTATTGCTTTAACTTTAGGCTTAGGTGGCTTTGTTTTTTATCACGGCCATGAACAAATTGAAAAACAAAATAGCACTATTTCAATGCTCGAAATGGAAATAGCCAATTTAAAACAAACTACCAAGCAGAGTATTGTTAAGGATTTAGAAAGTAATATTAATGATGCAGTAACCAAACAAGACCAGCAGTTTTCTTCGCTTGAAGAGCGTGTTACTAATCAGTTAAATGAGCAACAAAAGTTACAACGACAGTTAACCAATCAAATTAATGACACAATTAGGTTAAATGAACAAAATCTTCATAACTTTAACGAACGATTATCAGCAATGTCGAGCACTGATAATAATGTTTGGCTGATATCGCAAGCTAACTATTTAGTCCAT
Organism: Gilliamella sp. CG25; assembly: GCF_046635705.1. NCBI lineage: Bacteria > Pseudomonadati > Pseudomonadota > Gammaproteobacteria > Orbales > Orbaceae > Gilliamella > Gilliamella sp. CG25. The sequence goes on from NZ_JBIDFJ010000004.1 coordinate 37,160, forward strand.
TTAGCAGCTCGAAAAATCTGGAGTGATCAAGATTATACCACTGCCCGTTTGTTGTTAAGAAATGCAGATGAAAGTTTAGCACAAACAAATGATCCCAGTTTATTGCCTGCCAGACAAGCCATTAATAAAGATATCAGTTCGCTTTCTGAATTGAGTTTTATCGATTCTGACGGTATTGTTTTAAATTTAATTAGTCTTTCGGATTCGTTGACCGATCTTCCTTTGGTTGAGAATTATAATGATATTGATCTTGGCTTAACGCAGTATAATGATGCTTTGCCAGTTGATGATTCTCACAGCGCATCTTCAGATGCTGATTCAGAAAATAAAATTGACCCAACTAAAAGTTCCGACAATGTGGTCACTTCGTCAATTTCTGATTGGTCGCATAATTTATGGGCAAACATTGATTCTTTTATGCAAAAATTTATTACCATTGAAAAATTGGATAAAAATGATAATAACTTTGCGACATGTTTGTCACAAGCAGGAAAAGATGAAAAGCAGATCGTTAGATGCCATATTTTAAGTACCCCACTAAATTTAGAACAATCACTGTATCTTCGTGAAAATATTCGTTTCCGTCTGTTAATAGCCGCACAAGCTGTACCTCGACATCAAGAGTTGATTTATCAGCGTTCGCTTAATGATGTTGCTGTTTGGGTTAATGCCTATTTTGATAATAATTCGCCAAGTGTTAAAGCCTTCCTAAGTGATCTTGATAATTTGCAAAATCAAACCATTAGTAATAAAAGTGTTCCTGACAGATTAGCTAGCTTAAGTGAACTTGAGAAGTTAATGCAAACTCGTGTTCGTTCTATGTTGGCTAAATAGGAGAATAATAATGATTAAAATATTAGTTATTTTCTTAGCATTAGTTGGGGGATTCTTTTTAGGGCCTTTATTGCAATTCAATCAAGGTTCAGCTGTATTTATCATCGCCAATTATAAAATTAGCATGTCCTTCAATTCGTTTGTTATTTTATTATTGTTGGCGCTTTTTTGTCTTTATTTGGTTGATCGATTATTTAAAAAAATCTTCAATTCTAAAACAGCTTTCGGTAATTGGCTTCGTTTAAAATCGCCGCATAAAGCAAAAAAATTAATTGAACAAGCACAATTTTTATTACTTGAAGGTAACTATCAACAAGCTGCTAAACTTTTCATGAAAAGTGCTAAGGGGGCAACCAATACAACATTATCTTATTTATTAGCTGCACAAGCGAATATTGATAATGATCAGTTGATTCAAGCCAACCAAATGCTCGAAGCAGCAGCTGCGACTTGCCAACCTAGCGAAAAATTTGCTTTCCAATTGGTTCAAGTTCGCTTACAGCTTAAGAATCATGAATATGATAATGCTCATACTATTATTGAAAGTTTGTTAAATGAAAAGCCACGTAATGCCGAAGTGTTAAGGCTTGCAGATCAACTTTATTATGAAATGGGTAATTATCAAGCTGTCATTGATTTATTACCTATTATGTATAAAGTGAAAACGTATAGTGATTCTCAATTAGATCAGTTTAAACAAGCTGCTTATATTGCTCGAATCAAACAGTTATCAACCGATAATGATCCGCTTGCGTTAATTAAATGGTGGAAATCACAACCAAAAGCTATACTTAATAATACTGCGTATCAAAAAGCAATGGCTAACTACCTTAAACAACTTGGTCAAACTGTCGAAGCAGATAAATTGCTGGAATCAGTGGCTAAAATTAAAGATCAAGAAAGAACGTAAAAACAGGGCGACAAGCCCTGTTTTTTAGGTATAAAATATTTTGTATTATAAAAAATATCGAATCAACGCCATAAAGCACATCCCTGTCACAACAATGCACATCAGATTTTTCATCAATAAAGCCACTAAAATAGTGGGAAGACTAGCTAAACAGTATTCGATCTTAAAATCAGGAAAATGCCCTTGTTTTGCAATAAAGAGGTTCTGTACAAAAAGTGCCGTTAAGATACAAAGTGGAACATACGATAAAAATCGAATCACAATATCAGGCAAATGTAACTTTCTAACAAGTATAAAAGGAATAATTCGAGGTAACCATGTTACCAATCCACATCCTATAATGATGAGTAAACTATAAGTAGTCATACTTTACGCTCCATCGCTATTCCCATAAAACATCCAGCAAATGTGCTAATTAATATTGCCATTTCAGGGGATACAAATCGCATTAAGATGATCAGCAGTACTGAAACAGTGAGCATAACAAGAATCTTGTTAGAAATACTTTTTGTTTTGTCACCTATCAACTGTAAATAAAGTAAACCGATAAACATAGCCACTAAAGCATAATCCAGACCAAACATAGTGGGATCGGGTAACCACTCACCGATTAAAGCACCTATTAAGCAGGATAATATCCAAGCAACATAAGCGGTGACATTCAGTCCATGCATCCATATGGCGTTGACAGGTTTATGATTGGCAATTGCATTCATGGCCACTGCAAAACTCTCATCTGTGAGCAAACTACCAATACCAATATTATCCAGTAATGAAAAACGGCGAAAAGAAGGCGCAGTAGCCATGCTCATTAAAAAATGGCGGGAATTAACCAGAAAAACAGTAAAAATAATGGCTGAAATGGGTGTAGCAACTAACATTAACCCAGCTATGATAAATTGAGCCGCTCCAGCATAAACAATCACAGCAAGTAGAGTTACTTCTAAAATCGTTAAATTTGCCGATTTTCCTACAACGCCAGCAGCAATACCTATACCAACGTAGCCTAATAACGTTGGAATACAAGCATAAACACCATCTTTAAATGTGAGTGACATAACGCATTCTCTTGATAAAAACTTCATCATAATTATTAACACGGTACTGTCAAACAATAAATGATTAATCTTAAAATTTATTTTAAATGAAATGATTGACCAGTTTGTTATGCGTTTTCAGTCTAGGCAAAATATTCACTTATTTTAACAAGGATCACATTAACGTAATTACACTCAGTAATGTAGTTTGATCAGGTTAATAGTAATTATTAAGATAAATAGTTCGACTATGCACCACTCCGCCTGTAAATTTGTTATAATCCTTTAAATTGTTTTTTAAGATAATCAAAATCGATTTTATATGAAAAATAACATATCAAACCAGTATACGGGTACACTTTTTATTATTTCGGCTCCGAGTGGAGCAGGAAAGTCAAGTTTGATTCGGGCTTATTTAGAGCAAAAAAATCAGTATCCGGCAAAAGTTTCAATTTCGCATACCACCCGAGCGCCAAGACCAGGCGAAGAACATGGTGAAGATTATTATTTTGTGGATCATGACCATTTTGAGTCATTGATTAGTCAGCAGGCATTTGTCGAATATGCAAACGTATTTGATCACTATTATGGTACTTCGAAAGCAGAAATTGAGCAAAGCTTATTACAAGGAGTTAACGTATTTTTAGATATTGATTGGCAAGGTGCACAGCAAGTTAGAGAAAAAATGCCACAATCCAAAAGTATTTTTATCTTACCGCCCTCGTTAGCAGAACTTGAACATCGTCTTATTAAGCGAGGACAAGATACCGAACAAGTTATTTGTAAAAGAATGGCAAAAGCACAAGCTGAAATTTCACATTATCATGAATATGACTATGTGATTATTAATGATGATTTTAACACTTCATTAAACGCCCTTAATTCTATCATTATTGCAGCAAGTTTAGAGCGTGATAAACAAGAAGTCATTCATCAATCATTCTTCACAAAACTTTTAACGCACAATAATTAATAATCATGCTGATATAGTTGAGTACTAATCATTTGATACTTATTTAATACACATATCGCCGATGTTATCGGCGATATATAAAAGCGTTAGCGTTAATTACCTAGTCCTTGTTCAGCCTGATCATTCTGAATAAGTTCTATCTTATAACCGTCGGGATCTTCAACAAAGGCAATAATGGTCGTTCCACCTTTCACGGGACCAGCTTCACGGGTTACGTTACCACCAGCAAGTTTAACGTCTTCACACATTTTGGCGACATCATCAACACCAATAGCAATATGACCAAATGCATTACCATGGTCATACTCTTGCGTTCCCCAGTTATACGTTAGCTCAATAACGGAACTGACAGATTCATCATCATAACCGACGAAAGCTAACGAATATTTGTATTCTGTATTTTCACTTGTTCTTAATACTTTCATTCCCATAACTTGAGTATAAAAATCAATAGAACGTTGTAAGTCTCCTACACGTATCATCGTATGTAAAATGCGCATTGCTAAAATATTCCTTTTTATTAGTGAAATTAATATTGAGTTTATATGTTCATATTTAGTGACGCAAATTTTTTTGATGTCATAGCAGGCAAAACATTATCAACCGAGTGATAAAACGTTTAGTAGTTTAGATGAAGTAGAGTATGAAATCGCTTTCATATAAAATAGATAGAAAGACTTTTATTTATACAAGGTATAAACAAAAGTCTTGGAATGTAAACTAATAATAAATGGGTTAGTAACTTTTAATGACAACTATTGTGTTGAAGTAGTATAACGAGGAGAAGCACTTATCTGCCTTCCATTACTCACTAATCTAACTTGTTGACCAACATAAAACTCTTTGGTTGTGCCTTTTTGCACAATCACAATATTTGCACCATTTGCTTGCTTAATTTCTAATTCAACCGCATTTGATTGGCTTGCTTTATCCTCGATTGTGTTACCAATTAACGCACCACCAATCGCACCTGTTGCAACGGCTAAAGCTCTACCGGCTCCATCACCAATGGTGTTACCAAGTACACCACCAATCACGGCACCACCTAATGAACCTACCACATTTTCACTTCGTCCATTAGATGCATTTGTTTGAATTTTAACTGGTCTTACTGAAACAACAGTGCCATAACTTACTTGTTGAACTTGTTTTGCTTGATCGGTTGTATAAACATCGCCAGAATAGATATCACTATTACTACATCCCGAAAGGATAGCAACTATGATACTTGTTAAAACAATTTTTTTCATATTTGATTCCCCATATATATTATTGAAGTTATACTTTTTTTGTCAGATTAAGCATAATATTCTTTTACAATAACAACAATATCTTTTTCATTATTTTATCAATAGATAATACAATTTACATTTAAGTTGGAGTATACTCAAGTTAATAGTTTATATGACATACAATAAGTATATGAAACGGTTATTTTTTCAATTATTATTATCAGTTATGATATCGGCCTGTCATAATTCATATCAACAACAAAAAAATGACGTAATAACAAACATTAAGCCGCAAGATGAGGTTCATAATGATTGTTTAAATAATAGCGTAACACAAAACTTACATAAAATTGACAATATTGCTGTACAAGGGTGTCCAGTAAGATAATCTAATAGGCATAATTAACATAATGAAAACTATCGAAATTGACGACGAATTATATAAATTTATTGCAGGGCAAACAAAACACATCGGTGAAGATGCATCAAGTATATTGCGACGTTTGTTAAAAATAGAAGCGGATCCTGTTAACTCAAACGCCAAAGTTCATTTAGAAAGTCATTACTCCATGTTCAATGATTTGTTAACCAGCGATACCTTTACGAATGAAAAATCGATTATCAGTCGTTTTTTATTATTACTCGCTGCACTTTATAACTATAATCCAGCACTTTTTGCCATTGCGGCGACATCGCTTCATGGTAGTAAACGCCAATATCTAGCCAAAGATAAAAAATCTTTAGAGATTTCGGGTAAAAATACTAAACCTCGTGAAATTATTGGCACACCTTATTGGGTAATCAGTAATACCAATACGGCAAGAAAAATTTATATCATTGAATCAATCATGAGCGACATGGGGATTTCAGAAAATACGATTAACCAAATTAAAGATGTGTTTTCAACATCAGTGAAATAAAATTTCTGTGGTCACATATTAATCAGAAAAGCGCTGTAACCATTATCAAATGATTAAAAATTATGTAGAGGAGCGAAAAATGGCAAACCATAGCCGAGCGGGATTATTAGCTAAACCTTCTGATCTAATCAATGTGGAAACCTTACAAGATAACTATTTTCGAATTAAACCCGATACCGATAATATCAGCCAATTGGTGATTTTCGGCACTTCAGGACATCGAGGTAGTTCAAATAAAGGCACATTCAATGAAGCCCATATACTCGCTATCGCTCAAGCTATTGCCGAATACCGTAAATCCCATGGTATCACTGGTCCTTGTTTTATTGGCCAAGATACGCATGCTTTATCTGAATTAGCGCTCAAATCAGTGCTTGAAGTGTTCGTTGCTAACGAACAGACTGTTGTTATTGCACATGATTGGGGATATACCCCTACTCCAGTTATTTCACATGCAATTTTAACGTATAATCAAGATAAAAAATCACAGCTTGCTGATGGTATTGTCATTACTCCTTCCCATAATCCCCCAGAAGATGGTGGAATTAAATATAATCCAACAAATGGTGGCCCTGCTGATACTGACATCACTAAACAAATCGAACATCGAGCAAATGAACTCCTTAAACAGCAATTAGACGGTGTGAAAAGGGTCTCATTAGACAAAGCCACTCATTCACAATTTATTCATACCAAAGAATATGAGACTGATTATATTAACGATCTGGAAAACATTGTTGATCTTGCATTGATTAAATCTTCATCGCTTAAAATAGGCGTTGATCCATTAGGTGGCGCAGGTATTACCTATTGGCCCCGAATTGCTGAAAAGTATGGTCTGAATCTTGATATTGTAAATAACAAAATTGATCCTACCTTTAGTTTTATGCATTTAGATCACGACGAAGTGATCAGAATGGATTGTTCCAGCCGCTGGGCAATGGATGGTTTGTTAAATTTAAAAGACAAGTTTGATCTAGCATTCGGTAATGACACCGATTTTGATCGCCATGGGATCGTTACGCCAAAAGGATTAATGAACCCAAACGCTTATCTTTCAGCTTGTGTAAATTATTTATTTCAGCACCGTCCAGAATGGCATAAAGATGTTGCCATTGGCAAAACAGTGGTGACAAGTTCAATGATAGATCGCGTTGCAAACAGTCTAAACCGAAAATTTTTAGAATACCCTGTTGGTTTTAAATGGTATGCCCAAGGACTTTATGATGGTCAATTAGGTTTTGCCGGTGAAGAAAGTGCAGGCGCATCATTTTTACGAACGAATGGTAAAGTTTGGTCAACCGATAAAGATGGGATTATTTTATGTCTACTGGCAGCAGAAATGACTGCCAAAATAGGCAAAAACCCTCAAGAACAATATCAACAACTTGAGGATAAATTTGGTGTTTCTTATTATGGCAGAATTCAGGCACCCGCATCATTTGCTGAGAAACAAAAACTAGCCAAACTTGATGCAAGCCAACTGACAACCAATCAACTTGCGGGTGAAAAAATTACCCAATGTTTAACCACTGCGCCAGCTAATCATGCTCCTATTGGTGGATTGAAAGTTATCACTGAAAATGGCTGGTTTGCAGCCCGACCTTCTGGCACTGAAGATGCGTATAAAATTTATGCGGAAAGTTTTATCAGCAATCAGCATTTAGCTTTACTTCAAGAAGAAGCACAACAAATTGTTGCTAATGCCATTAAGTAATTGAAACAAAAAAGCCGACGTTATGTCGGCTTTTAATTATGAATGTACGAAAAATATTTTTATTGTTTGTTTTTTTTAGGTAGTTGTACATAGCTTAATGAAATATGCTTAATACACCTTCATTGTGAACATTTGACGGTTAATGTTTTCGTAGTCATTTTACTTTATTTATATTTGTTAATTTCAAGTTATTTAAGTCTAAATTTGGAAAATCTACAACAACAATAACAAGGTCTAAACCACAATTGAGTGACCAAATAATTTATAAATTAAAATTAAGTTTATCAACTTAATCAATGTAGTTAATGATAATTGGTTTACTGTCTATGTAAGAAAAATTGGATAGATGTCATCATATCCCCAATAAATTGATGTTTTTTATTGAGGATGTGATTTAGTTTTTAGATTCGTGTTGGTTTTTTGGCTGTGGCTTGTCTTGATGATTTTGACAAGTTGTTAAGTTTAGTTCTTTTTGGTCTGAAACTACGTTTATCCGTTTTGGCGTCAATGAATGATTTGGATTCTTTTGCTAATCCGACAATATCACGTAGATAATTAACCGAATCAATACTTAACTCCATCCAAGTTCCTCGTGATAAACCTTTAGGCAAGGTTATATTGCCATAACGAATACGCAGCAAACGGCTTACTTGTACATCAATCGCTTCCCACATTCGTCGCACTTCACGGTTACGCCCTTCAGTTATGACGACATTAAACCACTGATTTAAACCATCACCACCTTGCGCTTTTACAGATTTAAAAGAAGCTGGGCCATCTTCAAGTTGCACCCCTTTGCGTAATTGATTAACTTGCTGATCAGTCACATTTCCAAATACACGTACCGCATATTCACGTTCTATTTCATGACGAGGATGCATTAATCGATTAGCCAATTCACCATCTGTGGTAAAAAGGAGTAAACCGGAAGTATTAATATCCAATCGTCCAATATTAATCCAACGGGCATTTTTTAAACGCGGTAATCGAGCAAAAACCGTTGCTCGCCCTTGAGGATCGCTTCGCGAACAGATTTCCCCTTCAGGTTTGTAATAGGCTAATACACGACAAACCGTTTTTTCTTTACTTCTTAGCTGAACTAAGTGTCCATTAATTCGAATTTTAGGGTTAGCATTTACATCAACCCTATCACCTAATGTTGCAATTTTTCCGTCAACGCTAATTTTTCCTGCGGCTATCATCGCCTCAATTTCACGACGTGAGCCATTACCTAAATTAGCTAACACTTTTTGCAACTTTTCAGTATTGTCATTTACCTTTTTCATATTTTCCTCGCTACCTTCACAGGTATCAGATTAACTATATCTTTGTTCGTTTTGTGAAAAACGACAGTTTACTCATATTGCTTTACTAGCATTACAATTAATACGATAGTGCTCAGCTTGACTAACTTAAAAATGGATAGTGTTTACCAAACAAAATCTTTAGATTATCCATAATTTGAACTTCAATATTTCAAAAACACATAATAAATAGCTACCATGATTAAATAATCCAGATGCTTTTAATAGTGAGCTCTTGAAATATTTGATCACGATTCAAAAGGTTTTATATCACCACTTCCTTGACGAATAATATCAGGGTAATCATTTGTTAAATCAATAACGGTTGTAGGTTGTTGACCTATATAACCACCATGGACAACAGCATCAAGTAGATGTCCAATTCTATCCTCAATTTCATCCGGATCGGATTGCGCTTCCTCTTCATTTGGTAAAATTAACGTTGTGGTCATCAATGGTTGCCCTAATAGATCCAGTAACGCTAAATCAATTTTGTTGTCCGGTATACGCAACCCTATGGTTTTTCGTTTGTCATTCATCAAGCGACGTGGTACTTCTTTACTTGCAGGTAGAATAAAAACGTATTTACCGGGCGTATTATTTTTTAACAGTCGAAACGTAATATTATCGACCATTGCATAGGAAGATAATTCCGATAAATCTCGACACATCAACGTAAAATTATGATATTTATCAAGCTGTCGTATTTTACAAATACGCTCAACACCATTTTTATTATCAAGCAAGCAACCTAATGAATAACCGGAATCAGTAGGAAAAGCGATAACGCCACCCTCTTTTAAGATTTTAACAACTTGTTCTAATAATCGATTTTGAGGATTGTCCGGATGAATATAAAAAGTTTGGCTCATAATGTTCTTCTATATTAATATTAAATTTAAAACACTTTTTACAATGTCAGATTGGCTATCATGAAGGTTGATAGCATGTTAACTTAAAGCAATTTTAGTCCATATTAATTTAGTTTCCAATTATGCCAAATCGGTGTGACACTGCCTGGCAAAGGAGGCGTTTTTCCTAAATCTAAATAGTTAACCAGATCATGAAAATCCGAACCTTGCGAAGCAAGCAGTTCAAATTCGTTGGCTAATTTAGCTAATCGCTGTAAGTCATCTTGTGTTTGTCGGCTTTGCGAAACTTCAATGGCATCACCACCCCAAGTTTTGAAATCATTAATTAATAATTTTAATTTAGTGCCAGTTAAATCATAACGAGTCGGATGCGCTAATACTGCAAGTCCACCTGCCACATGAATCGCCGCTATTGCCTCTTCAATACTACACCATTTTGCTGGTACATAAGCATATCCACTTTTTCCCAGATATTTTTTAAATGCCGTTTTCACATCTTTGACCAAACCTTGAGCAACAAGAAATCGAGCAAAGTGTGCACGAGACACAATATCCCCCTTTGAAAAAGTCTTTGCTTGTTCATAAGCGTTATCAATATGTAACTTAGCCAATTTATGGCTAATTGCCATTGCGCGATCAATCCGACCTTGTTCTTGAGCTTGAAGCAATGTTAATAATTGTTGATTTTCAATATCAATATTCAATCCAACAATATGAATTTCATTATTTTTCCAAGCGGTTGATATTTCAACTCCACTCACCAGTTTAACCGGAAGATTTTCAGTTAAGATCAACTTTTGCGCTTCAGGAATTCCTTTTATGGTATCGTGATCCGTTATCGCTAATATGTCAATTTGGTTATCGACAGCACGTTTAACCAGCTCGCTTGGTGATAGAACACCATCAGAGGCTATAGTATGAGAATGCAAATCTACGATCACTTTTTTCTCGAAAATTATTTTTAAACGTGTAATATACCACACAATTTGCGTGACCACTAAAAGGTATATTATGAAAGATCAAATTCTGCTTGCCCAACAAGATACTCAATCAATTATTGATGAACTTTTAGAAGATGGGAGTGATCCCCATGCGCTGTATTTGATAGAACATCATATTTCTTCAGAAAACTTTGATAAACTTGAAAAAGTTGCAGTAGAAGCCTATAAATTAGGTTATGAAGCAACAGATCCTGATGAAGATGTCGATGATTCTGGTAACGTTATTATTGGTTTTGATATCATCGCTGAAAGCCCCCTCAGTGCTGATTTAATCAATGCACAAATTGCCCAAATTATGACGTTGGCGCACCAATTTAATGTGAATTATGACGGTTGGGGCACTTATTTTGAAGACGGAAGTGACGATATTTTAGATGATAGCGTCTTTGACAATGAAACGTTACATTAATAGCCTAGAAACATTGAACTAATTATTTACCATTCTTATCCAATGGTGATTGGATAAAAATGGTAAACTGTTTCGATTACTCGTTAACTTGCTCAATACGGCTTATTCTTTTTCGATCAGCTGAAAGACTACGTACTGATACAACATCACCTTTTTTAATTGTCACGGGATCAGTATAGCGATGCCAATTTTTACCATTATCCATCGAATATTCTATAATTAATCCCGGAAAAACAATATTAGCATTGAGCTGATTGTTCTCAATTTTAGCCCCTGGGATAGGTAATCGATAATCTATTCCCATTAAATCCAATTTCGCTAATTCTCGCTGACCAACTAAGTTAGCAAAACGTACCCAATCTTGCCGTAATTTTTGTTGATCCACATACTGTGTTTTCCCTTGTATGAATTCACGATCTTTTTGATAACTAAGTTCCCAATCGGCTTGGTGCCACGCTCTTTCTGCCACCGCTAGCAAACGAGGAAATGCCATATATTCCATTTTATTATCGCTACGAATATCTTCTGTCCAAATTTGCGCAGATAATCCGTAAGCGCCCGACCAATTAAGTGTACCTTTAGCGGTGAATGGATTGCCGTCGCGGTCTAACGACGTTTCAGCATTTTGAGGTAAGTTATCAGGCGCAAAAGTAAATATTTTACGTTCATCATTGTAACGTGTAGCCCAATAATAACCGCTTTCTTTAGGATTGACTTCGTATGGCATATCTAAATAGACATAATCCGGATTCGAAATAATGACTTGATAGCCTTTATTTGCCCATTCATTGACTGAGTCAGCCCCACCCCAATAAAGAGTATCCCAAAAGTTCACCGTGACTTTATCAACAGCAAAAGATTTAGCACTGTCGGCATGTTTCATGCCGTCTTGCCAAGCCTGCATATGGTCAATACCATGTTCCTTAATGATAGTACTAACCTGCTCAGCAAAATAACTTGGTAGATGTTCAATTTGTTTGACAATACCCTTAGATATAAAAGCTTGGCATGCTTGTGATTTAGCCCATGGATGGTCTTCATTGCTTTGATCGATAATACCTTTAAAAGCAACTTTTTCTTTAAGCTGTAAATCTTGGTAGCCAGATCCTAAATGGATATTTTTAGCTTCATCACCACCAAAATGCCAAGTTGTCAAAGGTTGGCCTGCCTCGATGTGCATGCTAGCTATTTCATCAATAATCTTATTTACAAACCGTTTAGACGAGTCAAGACAAGGGTTTAAATAACTTAATCGATTATAAAATTGAACAGTTGTCGTGTTAGAAGTATCCGTTGGGTCAACTAAACGGAATTCGTTCGCTTGCTGTTCTTTACCTTCTTTCATTAAACGGTTATAACGTGCTTCCATAGAGACAATCGCCGCTCTAGCATGAGCAGGCATATCAATCTCTGGGATGACCTCAATAAACCGTGCTTTAGCGTATTTAATAATTTCAATATAGTCTTGACGACTTAAATATCCCGAGCCAGATGTATTACTATCAGGGCCAGATCCTAATTGAGGAAGTAAACAAGTTTGTTCAGTAAGATCATGGCAACGTTTACTACCAATTTCGGTGAGTTCTGGTAATCCTGGGATCTCAATTCGCCAACCTTCATCATCACTTAAATGAAAATGAAATTTATTCATTTTATATTTTGCCATTTGATCTAATAAACGCAAAATGGCCTGTTTAGATTTAAAATTACGGCCAATATCAAGCATGACACCACGATATTCAAATCGAGGCGAGTCAATGACATTAAGTGTTGGAATGGTATGAGAATGATCGACATAAATTGTCGATAAAATGGATTGGATCGCATAAAAAATTCCAGTCTCATCATAAGCTGTTATGGTTGCTTTGTCTTTGTTGATTACTAACTGATAAGCCCCTGCTTGCTTTTGGGAAAATTGTTGAGGTTCGATTGTTGCTTGTATTTTAAAGCCTTGTTGAGTAATCGGGATATTTAATGCTTTAAATTCAGTCTGTATAACAGCTAAACTGTCTTGATTTAATCCATTTAAAACTAAATTTACCCCTTGCGAATCGAGCGTTATATCTTCATTTCCAATGGATATTTTACTTGGTGTTGGCAAGATTTGCCCACGTAATGCTTCTGCCGATAAGTTTTCAATATCGGCATTATATTGAAAACGATTGACGGGTGTCATTAAAATATTATGATCATCAGCCGTTCTTTTCCAGTGTTGATTAATTGGCGACACAAATGCCGATAAATTATCAGAATCTGTATTGGTATTTGCTATAATTTTAGGGGTTGCATTGGTCGATGTCACATACCAACGAGGCATTATATCACTTTCGCTCAAGATCCAATATTCACCAATCATAGGAATTTCGATAGTGCTTTTAGCAGGAAAACCAACAAATTTATCCGTCGGCTCAATTTTATGAAGATCGCCTGTTAGGTGTGTAATTTTAAACTGATCATTGTCAACGGACAAAATCATACGAATACTACTAAAATAAATTGCCCAATCTTTATCATTAATTGCTGAACCTTTATTTGTTAACGAAATAGTCACTTTATTACATGCAGCCCAATCCGCACCTAAAGTAGCACAATTGATACCATGATCATTTGCCTGATTATCATTAACAGTATATTTAACATTAAGTTGAGCACTCATTACATCAACTGTCTTTTGATTTGCATAAGCTGATTGTGTAACGCCTACACTTAATAAAGAGGCTATCGAGGTTGCAAGTATTGCAGTTTTAAGCTTTTTCATTATTTTTTTACCTATTTTTGTTTTGCATTAAATATAGTGAATGGAACGGTAACAATAAATTTGATATCTCGTTCATCTTGGAAAATATTGCCATAACCTTCACTCCAGCTTGGTATTTTTGAGTGGTTATTATATTTGGTATAATGTAACTGGAAAGAGGTGTTTTTAGCAAAACCTTGTGGTACGGTATAACCTAAATCGAAGTTATAAGCTGATTCAATCAACCGTCTTTTTTGGTCAAAATCTTTATTAGTACTTGGTTTAGCATCCCAGCCATAAGCATACGAAGCGCCAGTTCTCCAACCAGATAAATAGTGTGATAGATGACTTAAATCATAGGTAACTTCTGCAAATAATGCTTTTTCACCATTGGCATTAAAATCTGAACGTGAATTCCACCAGACATCTAAACGACCATTTGAGGAAGCATAATCAGGCGTCATTCGTTGTAAGAAGAATCCTTGTTCACCTTCTGCTTTAACTGCTACACCTTCAAGACGTAACCCTACTGGCCCCATTTGATAACCTAACGTCGCAGCTTGTAACCATGCTAAACCATCATATACTTTAGCCCCCTTATGAGACTGATCTTTCGCACCATAAAATTGATAACTCATTGTTAACGGGTTATCCAAAATATCTAATTGATAAGACGCTTTACCAAAAAACTGATTCATATAGTTATGGGATTGACCAAATGCGCCTTCTAGCACGACATTATTTTTAAAATCATACTTTAAACCAGCAGAATGTAAGTAATCGATCTTTCTTCCTTTTTGCCATTGTCTAAATTCATAAAGTCGTTTATACCAAGGTGCTTTATATTTATCTGCCCACATATAGGACATAGATAACACCCCCGCAGAATCAAAATCAAGCTTTGTACCAAATTCAACGCCTCGATAAGTGCCTGGTAATAAACTCCAGTGTGGAGCAAGCAACGTTTGTCCTGACGGTTGAATATACCCCGCTTTGAGCCAAAATAGTTCATCAAGTTTGAAGTTCATTTGGGCTTTATAGAAACTAAGACCACTAATATCTTTTTTCCAATTTTCGTCCCAACGATTATTGGCACCACTAAAACCGATTTCATTAGGATGACCATTACCACCATTACTGACTTCCCAAGCACCATAGCCGCCCAATTCTAAAGCAAACATATCGGCTATATAACCTGTTTTAAAATCCAGATTGGTATTGAAAGAAGTATGCCTTAGGTTTTTCTCATATTTATGTTGAGTGACATTCTTTCTTTCCCGATCACGATTCCAAAAAAAGACATTACCGGTTAATGAAGCATCCTCAACAAAGGGATGGGTATATTCTGCTTGTGCAGGCAACGCACTGATTAAAATGGAGCAAGACAAAATGAGCTTAGTGATACGACTGAGTGAACGAGTGGTTAATAGGGGGTTATAAAAATTCATATCTGCTTCCTTGAAATGACTTTTTTAAATCAACGATCAGATTAGTCCGTTAACAACTTATCTTTATGGATCAAAAAATCATTTTCTACCTAAAATCAATAAAATACGACAAAATTAATGTCAATCTTCTGTACAAACAATTGGTTAAATTTACTAAATTAATCTAAAACTCCTGTGAATAAGGTGTTTTTATAATGCATAAACATATTTTGGTTATCAAATTAAATGTTGTTAAATCGTGATCCGAATCACCAAAACACCCCTTTTTTTTTCTAATTTTTCGATAAATATCACAACTTTTTTTATATTAAAAAATAAGAAAAGATTAATAGAGTTTTGAATTAACCCATACGATCGCTTAACGCATTCAGATTTATAAATCCTATGTTTAAATAAATTTGCTTGTCAGAAATGAAAATATAGGGAGGGGAAAAAAGAAAAATCAAAAAATTCTTATTACTAATACTGAGATTAAACCCTATTGATAAAATTTAATTTATTAATAGGGATTTAATCACATCAATCAATTTTAATTTTCAGTATTAATTTCATCAAAACTTTTTACTAGCTCATCAATAGCTTTCATCTGTTTTAAAAATGGCTCAAGTTTAGCTAATGGAAGTGCTGAAGGTCCATCACATTTTGCATGACTTGGATCAGGATGTGATTCTAAAAATAGCCCTGCTATACCCACTGCCATGCCTGCACGAGCAAGTTCGGTCACTTGTCCACGACGTCCTCCGGATGCTGCTCCCATAGGATCACGACATTGTAAGGCATGAGTGACATCAAAAATTACTGGTGAACCATGGCTGGCTTTTTTCATGATATTAAAACCAAGCATATCAACCACTAAATTATCATAACCAAAGCAGCTACCACGATCACAAAGAATGATTTGATCATTGCCTGCTTCCTCAAATTTTTCAACTATATTGCCCATTTGTCCGGGACTAACAAATTGTGGTTTTTTAACGTTAATGACGGCACCTGTCTTCGCCATTGCCACAACGAGATCGGTTTGTCTGGCTAAAAAAGCCGGTAATTGAATAACGTCAACAACATCGGCAACGGGTTGACACTGTTGTTCGGTATGAACATCAGTAATGATTTTTACGCCAAATTGTTGTTTTAATTCTTGAAAAATTTTCATACCTTCTTCCAAACCAGGGCCACGATAGGAATGAACAGAAGAACGATTCGCTTTATCAAACGAAGCTTTGAAAATATAAGGGATGTTGAGTTTATCCGTGACCGTCACAAAGTGCTCGCAAATTTTCATTGCCAAATCACGTGATTCAAGCACATTCATACCACCAAATAACACAAATGGAAGATCATTTGCGACCGTAATATCCCTGACTTTTACTTGTTTTTGCTTCATCATAAATTGTTTCCTAGTTAAGGTTTGAACCAACGACCAAGCGTCACTCGATCATTGCCACTATAGTCTGTGAAGGTTTCAACTAATTGAAATCCATGTTGTTTGAAAATCGTTTGTACTGCAGAGCCTTGCTTCCAACCATGCTCGATCAGTAACCAACCATATTGATTCAGATGTTTGGTAGCCCCTTTGACAATTAACTTTATATCCGCAAGTCCATCGTCGTCTGACACAAGTGCTGTTCTTGGCTCATAACGAACATCACCTTGAGATAGATGAATATCTGTTGGCTCAATATAAGGCGGGTTGGATGTTATCATCGAAAATTTACGGGTTTTGAGTGGTTTATACCAATCACCTTGTAAAAAATAAACATTATTTACACCGATTTGTGTCGCATTTTGTTGAGCTAATATTAGCGCATCTCGATTTTTTTCAACAGCAGTAAAAAGACAGTCTCGGCGTTCTGTTGCCATAGCAATGGCTATGGCTCCTGTACCTGTTCCAAGATCTAAAACTTCACAGGGAATTTTAGGTAGGTATTCTAATCCCAGCTCAACTAATTTTTCGGTATCTGGTCTTGGAATCAAAGTACAGTCCGACACATTAAATTTTAAAGACCAAAACTCTTTTTCCCCGGTAATGTAAGCAATCGGTTCACCCGCTTGCCGACGAGCTAAATATGCATTGAGGCGCGTTAACTCATCGTCTGATAATGAAGTTTCACTAAACGCCATTAAAAATGTTCGTGTTTTGTGCGTCACAAAACTCAATAGTATTTCCGCATCACGCTTGGGACTTTCACTTTCACTTAAGGTTTGAGATGCATATTTAAGCCACTCTAAATAAGTCATTCATCTTGTTCCGATAATGCAGCAAGCTGGTCTGCCTGATATTCTTGTACAATTGGATCAATCAACATTTCTAACTTGCCTTCCATAACTTCATCTAAGCGATAAATCGTCAAATTGATACGATGATCTGTTACTCGTCCTTGTGGATAGTTATAGGTTCGAATACGATCTGAACGATCACCAGTACCTAAAAGGTTACGTCTGGTCGACGCCTCTTCTTGTTGGCGTTTTCGGGTTTCAGCGTCTTGGATTCGTGCTGCTAAAACCGACATCGCTTTAGCTTTATTTTTATGTTGAGAACGTTCATCCTGACATTCAACCACAATTCCTGTTGGAATATGCGTAATACGAATAGCTGAATCGGTTGTATTAACGTGCTGACCCCCTGCCCCAGACGAACGATAAGTGTCAATTTTTAAGTCAGCGGGATTAATTTCAGGCATTTCTGCTTCTGGAATTTCAGGTAACACCGCAACCGTACATGCAGATGTATGAATACGACCTTGCGATTCTGTTTCAGGTACACGCTGCACACGATGACCACCCGATTCAAATTTTAAGTTACCATAAACGCCGTCGCCACTGACTAACATAATGACTTCTTTATAGCCACCATGCTCACCCTCATTGGCACTCATAATTTCAACTCGCCAATGACGGGATTCTGCATATCTTGTATACATTCTTGCAAGATCGCCAGCGAATATTGCTGCTTCATCTCCACCTGTTCCAGCTCGAACTTCAACAAAGCAGTTATAATCATCATTGGGATCTTTAGGTAATAATAAAACTTGTAACTGCTTTTCTTGCTCTTCGATACGGTTTAACGCTTCATTTAACTCTTCTTGAGCCATTTCACTCATTTCAGGATCGGCAAGCATCATTTTAGCAGTTTCAATATCTTCTTGAGTCTGCTTCCAACTTGTAAAACATTTCACCACACCCGTTAATTGCGCATATTCTTTAGAAAGAGTACGGAATCGATTTTGATCGGCAATCACCGAGGCATCAGACAATAACGCTTGAACCTCTTCGTAGCGCTCTTGCAAAGTTTCTAACTTACTGATAATTGAGGGTTTCATATAAAAGTCTATTTTTAATCGTGAATAAATGAATTTGCGGGGCATTATATACTTAATCGCCTTTAAAATACAGTTTCCCTACTTTTTCATCCTTGCAACTATTAATAATGCTGTGTAATATCTCAGAATTTTGTTTTAAACACAGACATTCAAAAAGTGTTATTCATTTCACAAAAATCACTTTTTAATCTTTTCAAAAATTTGCTTAGTCGTTACTATAATTCAGTTGATTGATTACTTTGTTAAAAGGTCTTTACTTTATTCAACGCTTTTTATGAATACAGGAAAAGATAACTAAAAATATGTTAAATGATCGGTTTAAAGCACAGATTTTACTGTTAAATAACGTTTATTAAGAAGGAATAAGCTTAAATATCAATATTCGCATCACATTCACTCTTTTACAGGTTGATAATATGAAGCAAACGATATGGAAACTTGAAAATTGTGTTAAAGATTATGATTGGGGAAGTATCGATAGTATTACGACTTTATTTGGTATTAAAAACCCAAGCCAAAAGCCGATGGCTGAAATATGGATGGGTATACATCCTCTGGGTTGTTCAAAGATTATCGGTTTAAATGGCGAAAAGATAAATCTTAATGCGCTTATCAATCAAAACCCATTGCAGATTTTGGGTAAAAATACTTATCAACTTTTCGGTACTCTTCCCTATTTATTCAAAGTACTCGCAGCAAATAAACCCCTTTCAGTTCAGGTTCATCCAACTAAAGCTGATGCTCAAAAAGGTTTTGAAAAAGAAAATAAATTAGGTATCGATCTTCATTCACCAAACCGAAATTTTAAAGATCCCAATCATAAACCAGAATTATTGTATGCACTCACGCCATTTAAAGCCATGAATTCGTTTCGACCGATTGAGCAAATATTATCATTTTTTTCGCAAATAACTATCCCTATCTTTAACCATGAATTAATACAATTACAACATAATCCTTATCCAAAACAACTGAAACACTTTTTTCAATTTTTGTTGAATCTTTCACCAGACCAAAAAATACAAGCTATTCATCAATTATTAGCCTGTACTAGAAGTTTCAATCAAGAGCCTTTTTTAACCATTCATACACTGGTAAAAGATTATCCTAACGATATTGGTTTGTTTATGCCTTTAATTTTAAATGTGATTGAACTCAAGCCATCTCAAGCGATGTTTTTACATGCCCAAACACCGCATTGTTATTTATCGGGAACCGGTTTTGAAGTGATGGCAAATTCAGATAATGTTTTAAGAGCAGGTTTAACCCATAAGTTTATTGATATTGACGCATTAATAGCGAATACGAACTTTAGCAGTATTGATGCTAGTGAATTGCTAATTAATCCGTTAATTAATCATAATAAAATTGATTTTCCTGTTCCCGTTAATGATTTTAAATTTGAAATCATTCAAAGTGATCTTCAATTAAGAAAAGAAAAAGTCAACAGCCCTCAAATCCTATTTTGTGCAGATGGCGCTATTACATTGACAACAAAACATGAAGTACTCACTTTAAATAAAGGGGAATCGGTGTTTGTTGCGTATCATGCCAAATATTATAGTTATAGTGGGAAAGGATGTTTTGCAAAAGTGAGTGATTAAAAAAAAGCCGTCAATCATTGACGGCATAAATTTTAAGATAGATAGAATGACTGAATATAAACTATTTTTTTACTGCTTTCGGATTCGGTAAATCAGTTACCGTTCCTTCATAAATTTCAGCAGCAAGTCCAATTGATTCATGAAGTGTTGGATGCGCATGAATAGTTAAGGCAATATCTTCGGCATCACACCCCATTTCAACCGCAAGGGTAATCTCTCCAAGCAATTCACCGCCATTAGCACCAACAACTGCGCCACCTAAAAGGCGATTATCTGCTTTATTGAAGATCAGCTTAGTCATCCCTTGTGAACAATCCGATGCGATAGCTCGCCCAGATGCTGCCCATGGGAAGATAGACACTTCATAATCGATACCCTTTTCTTTCGCTTCTTTTTCGGTTAAACCAACCCAAGCAACCTCTGGCTCAGTATAAGCAATAGAAGGAATTGTTTTTGGATCAAAATAGTGTTTTTTGCCCGCAATCACTTCAGCAGCCACATGTCCTTCGTGAACGCCCTTGTGCGCAAGCATTGGTTGACCAACAATATCACCTATAGCATAGATATGTGGAACATTGGTGCGCATTTGTTTATCGACTTCAATAAAACCACGATCAGTAACGTTCACGCCGGCTTTTTCAGCACTAATTAGTTTTCCATTTGGCGAACGTCCAATTGCCACTAATACGGCATCATAAGTGTGTGTTTCAGTGGTTCCGTCTTTTTTCTCCATAGTGACGTAAATCGCATCATGTTTTGCTTCAACCGTCGTTACTTTTGTTTCAAGACGTAAGGTGAATTTATCCTGAATTTGCTTAGTAAAGACTTTGATCACATCTTTATCAGCAGCAGGAATGACCTGATCAAACATTTCAACCACATCGACTTCTGAACCTAAGGCATGATAAACCGTGCCCATTTCAAGCCCAATAATTCCCCCACCCATTAATAATAATTTTTTAGGAATGGTTGTCAAAGCAAGCGCATCTGTGGAATCCCAAATACGAGGATCATCATGCGGAATAAAAGGTAATTTAATTGGTCGAGACCCAGCTGCAATAATAGCATTATCAAACGTAATTTTAGTAATACCTTTTGCAGATGTCACATCCATAGTATGACTACCGGTAAATTGCGCTTCGCCCTGAATAACATTGACTTTACGCATTTTAGCCATACCTGCTAATCCATTAGTTAACTGATTAATGACCTTCTCTTTCCAACCTCGAACTTTATCCAGTTCAAGTTTAGGTGTACCAAAATGAATTCCATGTTCTGTCAGTGATTTGGCTTCGTCCATGACTTTAGCTACATGCAAAAGTGCTTTAGAAGGAATACATCCCACATTTAAGCATACGCCACCCAATGTAGAATAGCGTTCAACTAACGTTACGTCTAATCCAAGATCGGCGGCACGGAACGCAGCAGAATAACCTGCTGGACCAGCACCTAAAACCACCACTTGTGTTTTAACTTCTTGACTCATAATTTATTCTCCTAAACTACATCACTAATCGACGTAAGTCAGATAAGACGTTAACAATATGGCTTAAGAAGCGTGCACCGTCTGCACCATCAATCACACGATGATCAAATGACAGAGATAAAGGTAACATTAAACGTGGCGTAAACTCTTTACCATTCCAAACAGGTTTCATACTTGAGCGTGACACCCCTAAAATACCAACTTCAGGTGCATTCACAATTGGGGTAAATGAAGTTGTACCAATACCACCTAAACTTGAAATTGTAAAACATCCGCCTTGCATATCCGCACCGGTTAATTTACCTTCACGAGCTTTTTTCGAGATTTCGGCAAGTTCACGAGATAACTCAACGATGCCTTTTTTATTGACATCTTTAAATACCGGTACGACTAAACCGTTTGGCGTATCAACTGCGACACCAATATTGATGTATTTTTTGATAATCAAGGTTTGCGCATCTTCCGATAATGAACTATTAAAACGTGGATAAGCAGTTAATGCACTTGCCACCGCTTTCATAATAAACACTAATGGCGTGATCTTAAGATCAAGTTTTTTCTTCTCTGCTTCGGCATTTTGTTGTTTACGGAATGCTTCTAAATCCGTAATATCGGTTTCGTCAAATTCAGTAACATGAGGAATCATGACCCAGTTACGATGTAAATTTGCACCTGACACTTTTTGGATTTTAGTTAATGGTAAAGTTTCAGTTTCACCAAATTTGCTAAAATCAACTTTCGGCCATGGTAATAATCCCGGTAATGCTCCACCTGCTGTACCACTCTCAACTTGTTTCACCGCATTTTTAACGTAAGCTTGAATATCTTCACGTAGGATTCGGTTTTTAGGCCCTGTTGGTGATACTTTAGCCAGATTCACGCCAAATTCACGCGCTAAACGACGAACAGAAGGTGTTGCATGTGCATATGCATCATTTTCAACAAAATCATTACTTGCCGTTGTAGAAGCCGTTGCAGCAGGAGTAGAAACATTACTCACCGGTGCAGCAACTGAAGCTGATTTTTCTGGTGCTGTCGGCGCTGGCGTTGCAGTTGCAGCGTTAGCTGGCGCACTGCTGGATGCCGTTTCAAATTCCATAATTTTGGAACCTGTCTTCACTTTATCGCCAACTTTAACTGTTATCGTTTTAACCACACCTGCGATAGAGGCAGGTATTTCCATTGAGGCTTTATCGCCTTCAACAGTAATAAGTGAATCATCTACCGATATAGTATCACCGACTTTCACTAAAATTTCGGTCACTTCGACTTCGTCACCGCCAATATCTGGCACATTAACATCGACTGTTTGACTTACGGTTGCAGCCGCTGGAGCAACATCGACTTTCGGGGCAGACTCTGCTTGAGCTGGCGCAGATTCTGCGCCATTCTCGGTATCAAATACCATAATATCGACACCAGTTTTAACTTTATCGCCGACTTTGACTGAGATAGATTTTACGATCCCTGCTTGTGGCGCAGGGATTTCCATTGAGGCTTTATCGCCTTCAACCGTTAATAATGATTGATCGACTTCTACCTTATCTCCCACTTTTACAAGGATTTCGGTAACTTCGACTTCATCACTGCCAATGTCAGGTAATTTAATTTCAATACTCATGTTGGTTACCTCTTATGCAATACGTGGGTTTAATTTGTCAGCATTGATTTCAAACTTTTTAATCGCTTCATCAACAACGCTGGCTTTAATATCACCACGTTTAGCAAGCTCACCTAATGCTGCAACAACAACATAAGATGCATCCACTTCAAAATGATGGCGTAAGTTTTCACGGCTATCACTGCGACCAAAACCATCAGTACCCAGTACTCTGTAACTTTCAGCAGGTACAAAGGCACGGATTTGCTCAGCAAACAGTTTCATATAGTCTGTTGAAACCACGGCTGGGTTATTATTCATAATTTGTGTTACATAAGGTACTTTTGGTTTTTCACTTGGATGTAACATGTTATAACGCTCACAATCTTGACCTTCACGAGCCAATTCAGTGAACGAAGTAACACTATATACATCGGATCCAATGCCGTAATCTTTAGCCAAAATTTCTGCCGCTTCACGAACATGACGTAAAATTGCCCCTGAACCTAATAATTGAACAGTTGGACTACCTTTTTTACCTTTAACCGTATCGAGTTTATAGATACCACGACGAATACCGTCTTCAACACCTTCTGGCATTGCAGGTTGTGCATAGTTTTCATTCAATGTGGTAATGTAATAGTAAACATTTTCTTGCTCACCATACATACGGCGTAAGCCATCTTGCATAATTACTGCTACTTCATAAGCGTAAGCTGGATCATATGAAATACAGTTAGGAATGGTTAAAGATTGAATATGACTGTGACCGTCTTGGTGTTGTAGACCTTCACCATTTAACGTTGTTCGTCCTGAAGTCCCACCAATCATAAATCCACGTGCTTGTTGATCCCCAGCAGCCCACATTAAGTCACCGATACGTTGGAAACCAAACATTGAGTAGTAAATATAAAATGGAATCATTGGCAAGTCGTTGGTACTGTAAGATGTTGCGGCTGCAAGCCATGAAGCGGTTGCACCACATTCATTAATACCTTCTTGTAGAATTTGCCCTTTTTCGTCTTCACGATAATAAGCCACTTGTTCTTTGTCTTGTGGCGTATATTGTTGACCGTGTGGATTATAAATACCAATTTGACGGAATAAACCTTCCATACCAAATGTTCTTGCTTCATCTGCTAAAATTGGCACTAAACGTGGTGCAAGATCTTTATCTTTAAGCATGATGTTAAGCGCACGAACAAAAGCAATAGTGGTCGAAATTTCTTTTGATTGCTCTTCAAGAAGTGGTGCAAATTCACTTAACGGTGGAATTGACACTGTGCCTGAGAATTTAGTTAATCGTGAAGGTACATAACCATGTAATGCTTGGCGACGTTCATGAATATATTTATATTCTGGTGTATGTTCTTCAAATTTAATGTAAGGTAATTTTTCAAGTGATTCATCATTAACCGGGATGTTAAAGAAATCACGAACATGACGAACGCCGTCCATATTCATTTTTTTCACTTGGTGAGCAATATTTTTACCTTCAGCTGCTTCACCCATACCATAGCCTTTGATAGTATGTGCTAATATCACGGTAGGACGATCTTTAGTCTCTTTAGCACGACTAAATGCAGCAAACATCTTCTCTGGATCTTGACCACCACGGTTGAGTCTGAAAATTTCTTCATCGCTCATGTCTTTTACTAATTCAGCCGTTTCAGGATATTTACCAAAGAAATGCTCACGCACATAAGCACCATCTTTTGAT
Organism: Gilliamella sp. CG25; assembly: GCF_046635705.1. Lineage (NCBI taxonomy): Bacteria > Pseudomonadati > Pseudomonadota > Gammaproteobacteria > Orbales > Orbaceae > Gilliamella > Gilliamella sp. CG25. The sequence goes on from NZ_JBIDFJ010000004.1 coordinate 62,284, forward strand.
TTGAAAGTTTGATAGTCACCGTCAAGGGTTTCGTTCATTAAACGAATCAATTTACCTGATTTATCTTTTTGTAATAATTTATCCCAACGATCACCCCAAAGCACTTTAATAACATTCCAACCTGCGCCAGCAAAAATCCCTTCAAGTTCGTTAATAATCTTACCATTACCTGTTACTGGGCCATCAAGTCTTTGCAAGTTACAGTTGACAACGAAAACTAAATTATCCAGTTTTTCACGGGTTGCCACCGTAATTGCGCCTTTAGATTCTGGCTCATCCATTTCACCATCACCTAAGAAAGCGTACACAGTTTGTTCAGAGGTATCTTTTAATCCACGATGATTTAAATATTTTAAGAAGCGAGCTTGATAAATAGCACTTACTGGCCCTAATCCCATTGATACGGTAGGGAATTGCCAAAATTCCGGTAATAATTTAGGGTGTGGATAAGACGGTAAACCTTTACCATGAATTTCTTGACGGAAATTATCTAATTGTTCTTCAGTCAAACGTCCTTCGATGAAAGCACGAGAATAGATACCCGGTGAAATGTGACCTTGGAAGTAGACCAAATCCCCACCATCTTTATCATTACGTGCGCGGAAGAAGTGATTAAAACAGACTTCATAAAAAGTGGCTGCCGATTGGAATGAAGCCATATGACCGCCAAGCTCTAAATCCTTTTTAGACGCTCGTAATACCATCATGATAGCATTCCAACGAACAATTGAACGAATGCGCCTTTCAATCTCCCAGTCCCCTGGATAAGCAGGTTGTTCTTCTACTGGAATGGTATTGATATAATTACTTGTTGAAGAACCGAAAAGTAGTGGAACACCACCATCTCTCGCTTTGTTGACTATTTGTTCGATAATGTACTGAGCACGTTCGATACCTTCTTCACGGATAATTGACTCGATACTTTTAAGCCAATCTTGCGTTTCAAATGGATCGATATCATTCATTTGCATGTCCGACATATAAAAACCTCTTTTTTGTTAAAAAAAATGCAGTTTTTGCTATCCTTAGCTATCACAAAAGCATAACTAAATATATTAGCTTCAATTCTGCACTATGGAGCTTTACTAATATCAGTCTGCCATTTTCACAAAAAAAGTAAAGTAAACCTGAGTTTAGAAAAGAATGTTAATTCCTATCAAATTAATCAACTATTCCAATAAATATAACTTTCAACACATATTCTATTGATATAAAAGAGTTTTTAAGAAGTGAAAAACTAAAGAATTATTTATATGGTTATACCTTGTTCAAGCATAGGTTGTCAAGCTATAGTAAAATCTGATATATAAATGTAAATTTTAAAGCAATGCAACGTAGAGATTGAAAAAAACAAGCATGACTAAGAAAGACATCATTATCAAAGATTTGAACCTACAACCTTACATGCAAACGTATCAAGCTATGCATGAGTATACTCAACGTCGTGATAATCAATCGCCAGATCAAATTTGGCTTGTCGAACATAATGCTGTTTTTACTCAAGGTAAAGTGGGTAAACCTGAACACTTACTTAAACAAACCAATATTCCTGTCGTACAAACTGATCGAGGTGGACAAATCACCTACCATGCTCCCGGTCAGCAAATCATGTATATTTTGTTTGACTTAAAAAGAGCCAAACTCGGCATTCGTGATATGGTCAGTTATCTAGAAAACAGTATCATACAAACTTTAGCTAATTATGATATCATAGCCTATGCCAAACCTGATGCACCTGGCGTCTATATTGATACAAAAAAAATCTGTTCACTTGGTTTGCACATTCAACGTGGTTGCACATTGCATGGACTTGCTTTAAATATTGATATGGATCTCACTCCCTTTACTTATATTAATCCTTGTGGCTATGCTGGATTGCAAATGACACAATTAAAAGAATATGTCTCTTCAATCGATCGCAAAGTTATTAAACAACAATTAACGGATAACTTTATTAGCCAGTTACAAAATCAATAAGATAAAATTATGCAAAATGATGAACCAATAATCCGAAGCTCAAAATACCGTGATGCAGATAAAACACGTTTAATTCCAACTATTACGGTGGAAGATTCTGCCCCCTTAAAAAAACCTGAATGGATGAGAATTAAATTATCCGCTAACAGTGATAATATTGCCCATATAAAAAATACTATGCGTAAACATGGTTTACATTCGGTTTGTGAAGAAGCGTCTTGTCCAAATTTAGCGGAATGTTTTAATCACGGAACGGCTACTTTTATGATTTTAGGTGATATATGTACACGCCGTTGCCCATTTTGTGATGTTGCGCACGGTAGACCATTACCACCAGACCATGAAGAACCCATTAAACTTGCTAAAACGATTCAAGAGATGAGATTACGCTATGTGGTTATTACCTCGGTTGACCGAGACGACTTAAAAGATGGTGGTGCAAGTCATTTTGCAGCATGTACAAAAGAGATTCGCGCATTAAGCCCGACTATTAAAGTCGAAACCTTAACACCAGACTTTCGAGGCTGCATAAATGAAGCTGTCGAAGTTTTAAGTCAAAACCCGCCCGATGTTTTCAATCATAATCTTGAAAACATTCCTCGTTTATACAAGAAAATACGCCCCGGTGCTAGCTATGAAGGCTCTTTAAAGTTATTAGAAGCCTTTAAAGAAAAACATCCGGATATTCCAACAAAATCGGGCTTAATGGTTGGTTTGGGTGAAACAAATGAAGAACTTATCCAAGTCTTAAAAGATTTACGTAGTCATGGTGTGACAATGTTAACCTTAGGGCAATATTTACAACCAAGTAAATATCATCTTCCTGTTGAGCGTTATGTATCACCATCAGAATTTGATGAATTAAAACAAATTGCCTTAAATATGGGATTTACTCATGCCGCATGTGGCCCCTTTGTCCGTTCATCGTATCATGCTGATTTACAGGCTATGGGTAAAGAAGTGAAATAATAAATTTAAAAAAACGGTTTATATTGTGCAGAAATGGAAGCTGATTTTAAAACAGATTCAGAATCTAAAACTTCTGCTATAAAATTGTTGCAAAATTTTTTTGAAAAAAAGAATATTACCTATGACGAAAAACGGAAGATAAAACAATTATTTCACTACTTTGTAATATCATGAAACATTTCATTAGAGTAAAATACGAAAATCCTTATAACTAACATTAAACAGTATATAAACTAAAAAATAATTTTCTTTAATAAAAACTAAAAATAAATTCTCGATACATAAGGAATATTAACATGAACGAAGGCTTAAAGTTAGAAAACATTAACGCATTATTTGAAAAATTTGAATTACCCAATTTTAACAGCTCATCAGTAATTTATGGTTGTATCAACCCAAAATTTTGGAAATTTGCACTTTATCAGGAATTAGCTGTTTTAGATATTAAACATTTCCTTATTTATTTTGATTCCAATGAAATTATTTTAATAGGTTTAACTGTAACAGGAGATTTTACCTATAATGTTCTCCAAATACCGATGACATCAATTTCAAATATGACCTTCAAAAAAGGTTGGATTAACAGCAAATTTGAATTTACGACTACTGAAAATAAACGATATCCTTTTAAAGTGCCTAATTTTGTGATGACCGCAAAATGGCAAAAACCAAATTTAGCGAATATTATTACCACCTATATTAATCAATAATTAACCCATTTATCTTTTACTGGTGTTATTAAAATATTGCCTAATATATTGTCTTATTAGGGGTTTTAATTTTTAGTTTTTACATTTAATATCGGCTCCTATCATTGATGAAAAGTCCAAAGTAAACTCGTTAACTATTTTGCTTAGTATTTTTGAAAAAGTGCCGATATGTTCTAACTTGCATATTTTTATTTTCTAGTTTAATTTAGCTATCTGGATTAACTAATAATTGAAGAGTAAACATGACGATATCATTTAAAGAACAACAACAACGTATCAGTTTTGTAAAACAATTTTTTGCTGAACAATTAGCAAAAAACTTATCGCTTATTGAAGTGCAAGCCCCCATATTAAGTCAAGTAGGTGATGGGATACAAGACAATTTATCGGGAACCGAAAAAGCCGTTCAAGTTAAAGTTAAAGCTATTCCTCAATCACAATTTGAAGTTGTTCACTCACTGGCAAAATGGAAACGAAAAATATTAAGTATGCATCATTTTCCAGTCGGCGAAGGTGTGTATACGAATATGAAAGCATTACGCCCCGACGAAGATCAACTCTCCCCTATTCACTCTGTTTATGTTGACCAATGGGATTGGGAAAAAGTAATGCGACCAGAAGATCGTAATTTAGGGTATTTAAAGCAAACTGTCGAAAAGATCTATGCCGCCATCAAAGCGACTGAAAGTGCAGTATCCGATAAATATCATCTATCACGATTTTTACCCGAATCGATCACATTTATCGATAGTGAGCAATTATTAAAACGTTATCCTAATTTATCACCTAAAGAACGTGAAAATGCCATCACAAAAGAGCTTGGCGCTGTGTTCCTGATCGGTATAGGGGGTGATTTGTCTAACAATGAAAAACACGATGTACGTGCACCCGACTATGATGATTGGAGTAGCGATAATGAAATGGGTTCAAAAGGTTTAAATGGCGATATTTTAGTTTGGAATCCAATTTTAAATAGTGCGTTTGAAATTTCGTCTATGGGAATTCGAGTTAATCCAGAAGCGTTGAAGCGCCAATTAAAAGCAACCAATGATGAAGATCGTTTACAATATGCGTGGCATAAAGCTTTAGTGGATGGTGATCTACTTCAAACTATAGGGGGTGGAATTGGTCAATCTCGTTTAGCGATGCTACTTTTACAACAAAAACATATTGGACAAGTACAATCAAGTGTTTGGAACGATGTAACTCATCAAAATTACACTAATTTATTATAATGTAATGATTATCTCTTCTATTTTCATGGTAGAAGAGATATTACTCACTTCTGATTAGAAAAATGACCTGCTTAGATCACCGAATAACATAACTTTATCCCTCTTCAATTATTCACGCTGTTCATTCAATTTTGTTTTCTGTACTTTGCTTTAAATCACCTTCTTTTTGTACATTCAATGACCCTTGAATGATGTTCTGATGATAAATCTAAAAATTCCGCTGAGACATGATTTAACCGAAGATAAATAATTTTTTTCTGTCCGGCTTCACAGAATCCGACAATTTTACCTTCAACTTGATCGGCAATATCGGTGGGTGAAATTTTTAATATATAGTCAGACGTTTTTACACCATTATTTTCAATTTTTTCAGCAATATCGGCACAAATGGCGTCACAATTTGATGCCAGCGCAAATGTTGGCATACATATCATCAAAACAGAAACTACTTTTTTCATCTCTTTCCTTAATAATATTCTATGAAATTAAAATAAATCATATTGTTATAATTACTTATTAAATGATAACGATTAACTTTGCCATACATTTATCTTAGCAGATTTTAAGACAAATAAACTCAAATACCCTTTTCAAATAGGTACACGAATAATCGAACAGACGGAAACTTTTAAACATAATTATTGATGCTGTGAGTAACATCAAAATTATGCACTGTACTATTTGATAAGTATTTAACAAACCTGTTGATAACTCTTTATCTTATTAATTATTAGTAATTTATCATTCAGATTAAATAATAAACGACCTCAAAAATGATATTATTTTAAAGAAAAAATCAAGTATTAAATTGTTAAAATTAGGCTAAATTAAGACGGATTAAATAGACGAAAAAAGACTTCAGATAAATGAGCAGAAGCAAATACTTCCGCTTTCATTGACAATTATAAGGCGGTAAAAAAAGCGATGAGGCCAAAAATCACTCCTGGTGAATTCGCTATCGCAATAGGCCAATCCTTTTTTTCACGTAAAAGACCATAACTGACCCATAAGGAACAGTTGATTGCTGCCGCTAATGGCTGAGTAGGATTTGATTTCATACCTTGTAAATTATCAATGATTTGTGGAATGTAAGAAATGTACATACCCAGTGAAGCAATGGTTGCAATAATACCCAGATAATGGAAAGCTTTTGCTGAAAGATACAAAATGACCTCCTAATGATTAGTTAAATCGATAATGTTGATAACTGCAATACTCATCATTTTGAATGAAAACGTTTAAATGGTATAAAACTCATTCATGACTAAAGATTAATTAATAAAGAACGAAAAGATTTGAGCAACGGTATCAACGTTAAAGTTAAATTCAGTGTTATCGCTTCATGTTTATCATTTATTTATCACACGAAACGACCGGATGACTTTACTAGTATAGGTCAACACTGAATTTATACAACTCACATTTTAGGAAACAGTTAGGTTAATGGTGTTTGCTTTGTTTCTTTACCTAATAGGACAATAGCCATTATTGCCATTAAAATAGATAAGCTAAATAACCCAAAAATCACACTTAAACGAATATCTTTAGCCATTAGAAAACCAACCATGAGAGGGCCTAATATTCCCCCTATTCGTCCAACCGAAGCGGCAATACCTGAACCTGTTGCACGAATATTGGTAGGATACTGCTCTGGAGTATAAGCGTACATAGCACCCCAAGCACCTAAATTGAAAAATGATAAAAATGCACCATACACGAGTAAATGATTAACAGATTTAGCCTCACCAAATAAATAGGCACTAATTAATGTACCTAATAAATAGGTGATTAGCACCCATTTACGCCCTACTCGCTCAATCAACCAAGCAACCGAAAAATACCCCGGTAACTGAGCAAATGTCATAATTAAAATATATTGAAAGCTTTTTATCATGGAAAATCCTTTTATCATCATGACACTAGGTAACCATAAAAACATGCCATAATATGAAAAAACCACACAAAACCATACTATCCATAACATGATGGTCGAACGGCGAAACTCTGAAGTGAGTAATGAATTAACTTTTTTAATTACCGAATCATTTTTAGAGTTTGCATTCAAACTATTAAAAGCCGATGAATCGGGTAAGTTAAAACGTAAGTAAAGCGCATAAAACGCAGGGATAGCGCAAATAATCATCGCTCCTCGCCAACCTATTGCCGGAATAGGAATAAGAAAATAAGCGATTAGAGCAGCTAAAATCCAACCGACAGCCCAAAAACTTTCAAGTAATACGACAATTCGACCCCGATGTTCAGGCTCGACACTTTCGCTTACTAAAGTAGAAGCAACCGGTAATTCACCGCCTAATCCCATACCAATAAAAAAACGTAAAATAACTAAACTTGCCAGTCCCCAAGCAAATGCACTTAATCCGCTGGCAATACTAAACATTAATAAAGTAAATAAAAATGCCGATTTACGTCCTTTTTTATCCGCATAGATCCCAAACAGAAAAGCGCCTATCGCCATACCAATAGAATTGACACTGCCAATTAAGCTAAGTTTTTCAGGACTTAATCCCCAATCTTGTTTTAAAGCGGCGAGTATAAACGACAGTAATCCGACATCCATCGCATCAAACAGCCAGCCTGTACCGGCAATAAATAAAAGTTTTTTTGTTGATATTGAGCGTTTTGTTGAATATTGCATAACATAAAAATAATAGTAATTTTTTAAGATCAAACCAAATTCTGATTGAAATGTCCATAGCTTAAACGTATCCACCCTAATTTATCACCATAATCACTTCCTTGTGATACGATAATATTTTGAGCAAGCAATTGATTTAAAATAGCGATTTCTTGTTGTGATGATTTAACAGGTAATTGGGCATATAAATGAAAACCACCTAAAGGTTTTTGATAATTTATTGTGTCATCAAAATAATTATTGAGCCATACCATTAATTGATTCGCTTTAAAATTGAGCTGTTCACTCAAAAAGTGTTGATGAATGAAATAATGATTTTTTAGATATTCTTCTGCCAATAATTGCGGCAAAATACTCAACCCAGAATCGATATGTTGACGAATATTCGCTAGATTTTCAATAATATTACGAGGTGCTATCATCCAACCCACCCGTATATTTCGACCAATATATTTAGAAAGCGATCCTAAATAGATAACTTGATTATGGTGGTCAAACTTTTTAATGGGTGAAATGGATAATTGAGAATTAAATGCTAAACAACTATAAGGATCATCTTCAACGATACCAATACATTGCGAACGACAAAATGCTAATATTGCTTTTTTGCGTTTATCACTCATCACAAAGCCTAATGGATTTTGAAAGATAGGATTGAGAAACAGCCATTTTATGGGTTGCTGACTAACGACTTTACTTAAACTGTCTAAGGTAATACCTTCATTATCGCACTCAATCCCATATAAGCGTAACCCTGCTGCTTGGAAAAGTGGCAAAGAGTAAAAATAAGAAGGCGATTCGATAGCAATTGCATCGCCTGATTTAAGTAATCCCTGGGTAATTAAAAATAGTGATTGCTGTGTGCCTGATGTAATGAGTATTTGAGATGTCTCTACCGACATAGCAAAACGTTGTTGCATGTAATTGGCTATTTGCGTTTTTAGTGCTGGCAAACCTAACTGTAATTGGTCACTATTTTTTTCATGCATGATAAGCTCATCTGAGCTGATATTGGGTAATAACAATTTGGGCATCCAAATTGTGGGTAAGTCCCCATTAGCAAGATCGATGATGTTAGATTGCTGACGTCGTATGAGTTCGACTTTTTGTTGATAACGAGATTGTTTATTTTGGTAAAAACGTGCTGGTAACCGCCAATTTATTGAAGTATACGCCTGAACACCCCATTTTTTATCATTAACAAATGTTCCACTTCCTTGCCTGCGGATTAAAAGTCCTCGTTCAGAGAGATTATCCAAAGCACGAACCACCGTTGTTCGATTGATGTTTAAAATGTTAGCAAGTTCACGTTCTGATGGTAATCGTTCGCCAGCAATCAATATGCCTTGCTCAATATAATATTCAATTAGTTGACTTACTTTATTAAAAAGTGCGCCTTGATAGGCATTTAATTTCTGATGATTCCACATGTTATCGATTACTCAACATTTTAAACCTTGCCAGACAACGCATAAAAAATTGGATGACCTAATTATAGTCCAATTGGCTGTATCTTACCTATCGTTAATTTTAAATAATACGTCATCCAGTATTAATTGATTTCAATTAGGAGATGTGATGAATAAAATTACCGGAACACAGACCGTAAAACGGGGTATGGCACAAATGCAAAAAGGTGGCGTGATAATGGATGTGGTGAATGCAGAACAAGCCAAAATCGCTGAACAAGCTGGCGCTGTCGCAGTTATGGCACTAGAACGGGTTCCTTCAGATATTCGTGCTGCTGGTGGTGTTGCCCGAATGGCAGATCCAACTATTGTTGAAGCTGTGATGAATGCGGTTACAATTCCTGTCATGGCAAAAGCGCGTATTGGTCATATTGTTGAAGCCCGTATTTTAGAATCAATGGGTGTTGATTATATTGATGAAAGCGAAGTATTAACACCTGCCGATGAACAGTACCATTTACTCAAAGATGAATTTACCGTACCTTTTGTTTGTGGTTGTCGTGATTTAGGCGAAGCACTACGTCGTATAGGTGAAGGGGCATCCATGCTAAGAACTAAAGGTGAACCGGGGACAGGTAATATCGTTGAAGCAGTACGCCATATGCGCAGAGTGAACGAACAAATTCGATTGGTAAACAGTAAATCTAAAGATGAACTAATGACATTGGCAAAAGAAATCGGTGCGCCTTATGAACTCGTCATACAAATCAAACAGTTGGGTAAATTGCCTGTTGTTAACTTTGCGGCTGGAGGCATTGCAACCCCAGCCGATGCAGCTTTAATGATGCAACTTGGCGCAGACGGCGTTTTTGTTGGCTCGGGTATTTTTAAATCGCAACATCCTGAAAAATTTGCAAAAGCGATTGTGCAGGCAACGACGTATTATGACGATTATCCACGCTTAGCAGAACTATCTAAAGGATTAGGTGAGGCAATGAAAGGCATTGAGATCAGTAAATTGTCTGAATCCGAAAGAATGCAAGAACGAGGATGGTAACGATGCAATCACTCAAACCCTTACGGTTAAAAAAAATTGGCGTGCTTAACTTACAAGGCGCAGTTAGTGAACATATAACCATGTTGCTGAGTATCGAAAATGTGATTGCGGTAACAGTAAAAAAACCTGACCATTTAGCGGGGTTAGATGGTTTAATTATTCCAGGCGGGGAATCTACCGCAATTAGCCGACTAATTAAACAAAATGGACTATTTGACCCCATTAAAGAATTTGCCCGTCAAGGCAAAGGTATTTTAGGCACCTGTGCCGGCTTAGTTCTTTGTGGTATGACAACCACTCATCATGAAGTTGAACTTCTTGAATTAATGGATATTACCGTTGAACGCAACGGGTTTGGTCGGCAAGTAGCAAGTTTTGAAACCTTTTTAGATATAGCGTCAATTGGCAAGCACATTCCAGCCATCTTTATCCGTGCTCCTTATATCATCCATGCAGGTAACCCAGTAAAACAACTGGCATTTATTGATGATCACTGTGTAATGGCAGAACAAGATAATATTTTAGTCTGCTCATTTCATCCCGAGCTATCTAACGATAATCGGGTGATGAAATATTTTGTTGATAAATGTTGATGGGAAGTATTTTCAAAAGACAAGGGATAGATATTTAATCTGTGTTATTAAATATCTATACCCATATGTATGGGGAACACAATTGTAAAAAATACCAATTACTATTAGTACGTATTAATGTTAATAATGTTGATATTGCAAACTCATACCGTTTGTTTAGCAATCAGTAATCAAAATAATTCCTATATTTAGGTTTTTTTGAAAACATTTGCAGTATCGAAACAATAAAATTGACTTTAGGTCGTTTCTCTAGGCTATATAATTTTTTTCGGTAATTTTCTCGATTAGCAACAACCAATTTGCGCTCCGCTTCAAGTGAGGAATCGTTCTTATCGCGATCGTTGGTTTCAATGAGATGTGGTAGGGTAAAGTATGTTTTTATATTTCCGCACGTTCTGAAAATTTCAAACATATCTGCCTCGTATCTGATAGGCATTAGAAACTCAACCATCTTTTTTGCTGTTTTTAATGTAATTATATAGCCTGTAGCGCGAATAGCCTTAGCTATTGGGAAAACATTAAAATCGCCAAGTCTCATTTTTTTATTTTTTGCGTATTCGACGTCACCAGTTAGCAAAAAAATTCCGTTTTTTGGTTTTTTTTCGAATGCACTCATAAAATCTACTGTTCTACTATCGAAGATTGCGTCATCCTCAATAATTAGTGCATAAGGTAACCTCCGATTTATAATTTCTTTATACACACCTATATGACTGAGGGCACATCCAATTTCACCTTTCGTTAAAAAACAATTTTTATAATCATAAACATTGTCATTAATAAAATTTTCATCTAATTCACGCCCGTCAATCGCTGTAATAATTTCAAAATCCATTTTCAATTTTTTACATAAATTAGAAATTCTATCCCGTCTATTTACTGCACTACTCAAATTTATTACAAACACTTTCACTAATTAAATATTCTCAATCATTATTTACAAATAATACGACCACTAAATATACACTGGATATTATTAATTGACAATAATTTACTAAAAAACAATTAGATTACATAGCTATAAAATTATTACAATAACCAATGTTTGTTATAGGATTTGACAAAATCGTCGTCTATTTACATCCATCCAAATATTTAAAAATAGTGTTTTCATGCTCCAATAGTCGATTCCTTTCTCGATTTTACTAATAGTTGACGTGAGTAAATCAGTTTAAATAACTCATGCTCGTTCGTGCCACAATTAGTAATTATTTAAATGTTCATGTTTTTTTTTATTTTTTGACAAATATATGTAATAGTAAGTAGTATTAGAATGCAATTAAAGCAAAATAGTCCTACATATTATTGCGCTCGATAACCCTGAGCACAAATAATCTAACTTAAATCAATTTACCGAACGGCATTCAAAGTAGCCCTATCAATTATAATTTTTCCATTAGGTCGATTGTTTTACCGCGTAACATCGTTGGTAAATTTAGAATTTCGACGTTAACATTGTCATGATTTTTTATTCTAAACAGTTTTTTCGTATCAGTTAGGTATGAACATGGTAGCCTAGGCATTCCAATTTTTTTTATGCATGGGTTTTTCATGGCTCTTTTTATGCTTCCGTTAAACTCTTTTTTAACTCCATATTTTCATCAAAATAATCTTGATCGTCTGGTTTAGACTGATATCGATATGAATTAATTTGTTTGCTATTTTTAGTCATTAATAATAAATGATCTTGACTAAATATAAGTTTTTGCAGTTCTAAAAAAGGCGTTTTCGCACAAGAAAAAAACGGGGTATGGGTTCTAAGATGTTTTAACACTTCGCTACCAGTTCGTTTCTGCTTTAAAACATAGACTTTATAGATATGCGAATGTTATTGATTTGTTAAAGTTTGCGGTGCGGTCACTGTATATACAAACTTTTAATTATTACAACTAGTTAGACAAATTAAATGTTTATATTACTTAACCGTAACGCCATTTTTAAACGGTAATTTTCAACTACGGATATTTCTTGAATGCTTAAAAAGCTTCGAAAAAGTTTAAACTAGATTCCATAATGTTATGGTTAAATAATTTAAACGCGAATCAACAATAACTAATGTCAATTATGTTCATTTTAATTGTTAAAACGTCTCGAAGCTGTATACCATTGCCTAAATGAAGAACATTTTAAGTCATTCATCACTCATTACTTTTAACTGAGCTGAGGATAAGCAACAACAGAAGCAGTTAATTCAGGTTGACCAATTAAGATAAACTGCTTATTTTTACTATCTAACGCTTGTTCAATAGCCAATCCCGTTGCCAACCATAAAGCACAATTACCTGATTTACCAATTGAATTATCGACACTAAAAAAATTATTTGGTTTAAAATCAATAATATTTAAATGATTTAATACCGCTTTGTTTTGATCTTCACTGATAAAACTTGTCCAAATTCCGTCATAATCTTTATCTTTACCATCACCCCAAAGTAATGCCTTGTCGATTGTTTCTTCTAATGTTTGAGTTTGTTCACTACGATAGACTTTAATAGCTGATTCTCTAAAATCAGAAAGACAAGGATCATTAATCGCTTCTTCACCAGCAAACAACATGAACGATAAAAATTCGCCTTCATTTTCAGAAGGTATTTGAAAAAGATGACCAGCAATGACAATTAATAAATCAGAATCATGATCACGATGATCCAACCATGACTCAGTGAATAAAGTACTATTTTTAGGGTTTTTTATTTCAAAACTAGTAGGTTTAATTAATTTTCCTAAGGTTTGTGTCCAAATATCTTCAAGATTATCAATACTTGGTTCTGAATCAATGAACAATCGTACATGAATATTTAATTTTGGAGAAAGACGATTAAATATTGTTTGGTATTCAAGTTTCCACTCATCAAATTTTGCTTTTAATCGTTGTTCAATATAGTTACCTAACAAACTTTCAGGTATAGCTAATGAACTATATGCAATAGACTTTCTACCACTAACAACAGGCATCGAACTTAATAACACTTTATTGTTAGCCACGCCGACACCACTACCCTGTTTGCCATGATGTGTTTCAAGAGAATGACTTAACACGTATAAACCTCGTCTTGCAAATTCAATTAGCTCTTGGCGTTCGATTTCACAATCAATATTCCAATTTTCAATATATATATCATTACAAAAACGAATATAAAGATTATAAAAAAAACAAAACATCCATATTGAGACTGGAAAAATAATCGAAAAACAAATAAACCAAAAATTAGAAAGGTTATAAAAAACACTGTAAATTAAAGTACCCAATACACCTAAAGCGACAGACAAGATAAGAAAACCAAGCCAAAGCCAAAAGTTACCTTTTTTCTGTTTAGGCAGTGAGTCAGGGATAGCATTTAGATTAACGGGCATTAGCTTTTTCCTACTTTAGAGATAGATGAAATTAACGAACAACCACAAGCACTTTTATGCCCATCTAAAGCAATTTTTTTACCCTGATCTGTCATTGTTGGTTCACCTTCTATAATTGAATTGACACCATGCTTATGAATGGGGCAACTAACTAAATCACCGACTCGAGCAACAGGTTTACCCATTACTTTCATTGTGGTTGACGCGGTAATAACTTTACCGCCATGATTAGTATCATCACCTAAACGAATAACGCCTCGTAAATTAGTCATTTTTAATTCCTTTTTTATTTACCTTTGTTAACTTTTTTATTTGTTTATACTGCAACTAATTATAGCTAATTAACATTCAAATTAAAGTTATTATCTTTAATTAATATTCCATTAGTTTTTATACAATTATTGGGTTCATATTTGTCTTAGATTTCTGTTTGAATGCCTTTTATAGCATTAGTATTTGCTCATCGGTATAAGGGAATTTTAGTACACCTAAGTAATAGCAAAAATCGCCTTTTACTTTTGTATTGGCACGTACCTTGTCAAAACGGTCTTGAATAATGCGTTTAAATTCTTCTTTGTTATAACAACCAACTAGACTACTACCCGCGATCAATAGGGCTAGTAGTTGGGTGAGTTTACTCATCTTTTTTAAAACCTTTGAATTTATGGTTTAGAATTTATGGTTTAAATTGAAAATAGGAAAGATTATCTTGATACAATTTATCATCCTTACCCACATAAAATTTTATGGTATGCGAATAACTTTCATTTGGTAACATTACATCTGATTGTGGATATATCGAATTCAGTTTTTCTTTATTGTTTATTACCCAATCTGGCACTTCGATAACATGATAATCAAAATCTACTTCAAGATTGACTTTGTTATAGCTATAACCTTGTGCTCGGGTATACTCATTTTTGGTGACATCTGTCACTCTTTCAACCACGATCGGTCCATAACAAAATTCATTATGGTAGAGAGGTTCATCATCTCTATTATCAATGTATTGATGCCAATATTCCCGCCCCAAGTCGGTTAAGTCATAATGATACAGTCCCGCTTGCCCTTCCACAGATTGTCGACTTAATAAACCAATTTCGGCAAATAGGGGTAATGACCTTGATAATTTACGTTTATTCCAAATATCCCATCTTATATCCGTTTCTAGAACTGGCTCATCGGTATAAGGGAATCTTAATACGCCTAAGTAATAGCAAAAATCGCCTTTTACTTTTGTTTTGGCTCGTGCTTTGTCATAACCATCCTGAATGATGTGTTTAAATTCTTCTTTGTTATAACAACCAACTAAACTACTGCCAGCGATCAATAGCGCTAATAGTTTGATGATTTTACTGTTTTTTTGTTTCATAAATTTTTTATTTGTTATTTATGGTCTCTTTTCTACGGTTTAAACTGTTTATAACCTAAACTATTTTGGTATAATGCATCACCTTTTCCTACAGAGAATTTAACTATATCTTTATAGGTTTTTTCAGGTAGTCTTGCTTTTATCTGAGTATATACCGCATTAAGTTTTTCTTGATTGTTTATTACCCAATCGGGAATTTCGTTAACATGATATTCATAATAGACTTCAAGATTGACTTTGTTG
This sequence comes from Gilliamella sp. CG25, assembly GCF_046635705.1. Taxonomy (NCBI): domain Bacteria; kingdom Pseudomonadati; phylum Pseudomonadota; class Gammaproteobacteria; order Orbales; family Orbaceae; genus Gilliamella; species Gilliamella sp. CG25. The sequence continues at coordinate 77,859 of NZ_JBIDFJ010000004.1, forward strand.
TAGCTATAACCTTGTGCTCGGGTGTACTCATTTTTGGTGACATCTGTCACTCGTTCAACCACGATCGGTCCATAGCAAAATTGTTTATAGTAGCGTGTTCTTTTAAATCTATTATCAATGTATTCATGTAAATATTCTCGACCCAAGTCGGTCAAATCATATTGATATATTCCTGATTGCCCTTCCACAGGTTGTCGACTTAATAAGCCAATTTCGGCAAATAAAGGTAAACTTTTAGCAAGATCTTCCTTATTCCAAATCATACCTCTGGTATCGTCTTCCTTCGCCAGCTCATCGGTATAAGGGAATCTAAGATCTCCTATGTAATAACAAAAATCGCCTTTTACTTTTGTTTTGGCGCGTGCTTCGTCATAACCGTCTTGAATAATGCGTTTAAATTCTTCTTTGTTATAACACCCGACTAAACTACTGCCAACGATCAATAGCGCTAATAGTTGAATGAGTTTACTCATCTTTTTAATCACCTACATTCTTACGGTTTAATTTGTTTGTAAGTAAGACTATTTTCGTATAACTTACCCTCTTTACCAACATTAAATGTTATAACATCCTCATAGGTTTTACCGGGTAGCTGTGCTTTAGTTTGTGTATAAATCTCATTAAGTTTATCTTGATTGTCTATTACCCAATCTGGCACATCGATAACATGATATTCATAATCTACTTCAAGATTGACTTTGTTATAGCTATAACCTTGTGCTCGGGTATACTCATTTTTGGTGACATCTGTCACTCGTTCGACCACGATCGGTCCATAACAAAATTGATTATGATAAAGTGATCCTGATACACCTTTCTTAACGTATTGATTCCAATATTCTCGACCCAAGTCGGTCAAATCATAATGATACAGTCCCGACTGCCCCTCAACAGGTTGTCGACTTAATAAACCAATTTCGGCAAATAGGGGTAAACTTACAGCAAGATCTTCTTTATTCCAAGTTGTCCACCGACTGTCTTCGTCTAATTTTGGCTGATCTGTATAGGGGAATTTTAGTACCCCTAAGTAATAGCAAAAATCGCCTTTTACTTTCGTATTGGCACGTACTTTGTCATACCCGTTTTGAATAATGTGTTTAAATTCTTCTTTGTTATAACAACCAACTAGACTACTACCCGCGATCAATAGCGCTAATAGTTGAATGAGTTTACTCATCTTTTCCATCACCTAAATTCTTACGGTTTAATTTGTTTGTAAGTAAGACTATTTTCGTATAACTTACCCTCTTTACCAACATTAAATGTTATAACTTCCTCGTAAGTTTTACCGGGTAGTTGCGCTTTAGTTTGTGTATAAATCTCGTTGAGTTTATCTTGATTGTCTATTACCCAATCTGGCACATCGATAACATGATATTCATAATCTACTTCAAGATTGACTTTGTTATAACTATAACCTTGTGCTCGAGTGTACTCATTTTTGGTGACATCTGTCACTCGTTCAACCACTATCGGTCCATAACAAAATTCATTATGGTAGAGTGGTCTTGGGCCTCTATTATCAATATATTGATGCCAATATTCTCGACCTAAGTCAGTTAAGTCATAATGATACAGTTCCGATTGCCCTTCCACGGGTTGTCGACTTAATAAACCAATTTCGGCAAATAGGGGTAAACTTACAGCAAGATCTTCTTTATTCCAAGTTGTCCACCGACTGTCTTCGTCTAATTTTGGCTCATCGGTATAGGGGAATTTTAGTACCCCTAAGTAATAGCAAAAATCGCCTTTTACTTTCGTATTGGCGCGTGCTTTGTCATAACCGACTTGAATAATGTGTTTAAATTCTTCTTTGTTATAACAACCAACTAAACTATTGCAAGCAATCAATAGCAATAATAGTTGGGTCAATTTACTGTTTTTTGGTTTCATAAATCATTCTTTATCAGACTGTGCTCCGCCTACTGGTTTAATACGTTTGTAACCTAAAGTATCTTGATATAATTTTCCCTCTTTACCAACATTAAACGTTACAATATCTTTATAAGTTTTTCTGGGTAATCTTGCTTTAGTTTGAATATACACCGCATTAAGCTTATCTTGATTATTTATTACCCAATTTGGCACATCGATAACATGATATTCATAATAGACATCAAGGTTGACTTTGTTGTAGCTATAACCTTGTGCTCGGGTGTACTCATTTTTGGTGACATCTGTCACTCGTTCAACCACTATTGGTCCATAACAAAACTGAGTATGGTGAAGTGGCCCTGAAACACCTTTTTCAACATATTGATATAAATACTCTCGACCTAAGTCGGTTAAGTCATAATGATACAGTTCCGATTGCCCTTCCACAGGTTGTCGACTTAATAAGCCAATTTCAGCAAAAAGGGGTAAACTTACAGCAAGATCTTCTTTATTCCAAGTCTTCCACCGACTGTCTTCGTCTAATTTTGGCTCATCGGTATAGGGGAATTTTAGTACCCCTAAGTAATAGCAAAAATCACCTTTTACTTTTGTTTTGGCTCTCCCATTGTCATACCCGTTTTGAATAATGTTTTTAAATTCTTCTTTATTATAACAACCTGTTAAACTACTGCTAACTATCAATAGGGCTAGTAGTTTGGTGAATTTACTGTTTTTTTGCTGCATAAATCATTACCTTTTATATGTATCCGAAATGATAATTGGATTGGCATCCACTGTATTGCCTTGGTTATCTTTGGTGGTTCTGCCGGTTGGCCAATAATAGAGTTGTAAATTAATTTCTTTATTAGCCGAAAAACAACATTCACCCGTTTTATAGAAAATTTTAAAGTAACCTAAATCATTATTATCTTCATCTTTTGCTTTTTCATAATATTCTACTCTACCGACTTTATTGGTTTTTAGATCAATTTCGAATGTCACAGGCATCAAATGCTCTTTGCGTTTAATCAGTAAATCTTCAGCCGAATCCTGTGTAAAGGTTAGAATTGGATACTGTTTGCCATTACTAATATTTAATGTCACCAGTTCTTGCGATGTTACATCAAGAAATCGAATTTTACCTTCATAATCACTCAGTTCCGATTTAAAATTAGGTAATCCTACGGATAGATAGACCTCTTTAGAGACTTTTTTGATTACTGAACCAATATAAACAGATACTCTGGTGTTACGATTTCTTTCAATTATCTGCTTATAGTCTCGTGTTTCGGAAGCATAAAATGTGGAATTTTCTAACTGAAGCACCGCATAGAGCCCTGTTCTTGCCACCATAAAGTCATTAATGGCTAATGCCATGCTGTCAAAGTTGGCTAAATAAGGTACGCCTTTGTCACTTGGTTGTTGTAATCCAAATAGGCAGTAATTAAACCAGATTTGCATTTTATCCCAGTCATCGGTTTCATCTTTATAGATCATTTGTATAATTGCAGCAGCAACACCCGCAACTAGTCCTAGGATAAATATTGCTGCACCAATCGGGCCAGAAAATAATCCTAATAATCCAACTGATTGAATCAAAAAAACAAAACCCGAAAACATTTGCAAGCCACCTGCAATCATATGGGCTGTGCCTACTTCGCCCCCTTTGGCATAACCTTTTAAAAATAATATGCCCCCTTCCAGTATAGTGATAAAACTCGTTATTGAGCCTAATACTGCTGTTACCCCTACCGAACCTTTAAGAACACTATTGCTAATCAATCTCATACTTTTATTGAATCTTAATGTTCTTCGCCAAACTCTTGGTAGTGTTTTATTCAGAAACAATAACACTTCACTAACTGTTGATGCGTGGTTTGCAGCTACTTTACATAAGCCAAATTGCACATCACGTTTTATTTCAAAGCGAACGGTTTCACTTAAAGTGGGATCGTCTAATTTTTTCAAATTTTCCAAATATTGCGTATGAGCCACCCAAGACTGTACGCCAGCGACTGCCATATTACCGATACCGATTGCTATATCGGCTGTTTTTGGTAAACGGGTACTTATGCGGGTTTCTTTAATATTTTTCAAAATACTCGTACAAAAATCAATTTTGATCTGGTTGACGATATTTAAGCTTCGACTTTGGGCAAATCCAAATGATAATGCTGCATTAAACCAATCTCGATTCAATGCAAATGTTAACGACTCTTTAATCGCATAAAACAGCGCTATACCATTTTCTAATATCTTTTTATTAGCGCCAATTTCGATTATTTGTAATCCGAATGATGCATAATCGGCATACGTAGACACCAAATCCCAATCGATGGTACTGTCTTGGCTATCATCCGTCAGGGTGTAATTTTTATAAGACAGTTCTTGGTCACTGCTTTCAAATGGTTCCCAGTAATTCAAAACTTCAGATAATTTTGCAATCGGGATATTTTGCAGCTTAATATACAGCATTAAGTAACCATGAATGACCAGATTACTCTGAATAATTAATGGCATGACTTTTAATTGCAAGCCGTCAGCTTGTTTTGTACCTTGCTTCTGGTTGGTTTGAGATTGCATTGGCGGGCGGTTTGCCAATCCTGCTGAAACACGCGCAAATAGCATGAAATAGAGATTTAGCATAAGTTCACCTTTTTCGGCAAAAAAGTTATTCGCTAACTTGCCTTGCCCTAGATCTTCTTCCAGTTCTTGTAAAAGAACTTTCGTTTGCTCTACGCGCTTTTGCTTCGCTGCTTGTTCGTTATCATACTGCTGTTGCAAATAAGCTTTAATTTGATCTTCGGTTTTATTCGTTAATTGTGGTGCAAAACTTGAATGTAATGCGAGTTCGTCTTGCATAATATTCAGGCGTTTATTGAAAACTAACTCCCAAAAACTGCCTTGTTGACCGTCAATCAGGTGATAAAACAGACTGTCTGCATTGTTAAGCAGGGTATCCCATACCGCTGATTGTTCTTCCATTTTTACATTACCCAGACAAGTAAAATCAATCAGTTTTATAAAATCGGTTAGGTAGCCAACATGATTATTGGAACAGTTAGTATCACACTCGATTAACCAAAATTCACAATCATTGTATTGATTAATTACCGAAGGGGCATATTGTGAACATCCATTGAAACCAAATAACCAGGTTAGGTAATAAAAGTAGTCTTGAGAAAGCTTAACAATTGATTCAACTAACTTGTTATAGTCCGCTTGTTCTTTCGCTATAAAATTTTGCTCTTCTGACGTGTTGATTAAACTGTTGTATTTTTCTAATTGTTTTTCTATGTTTTCATTGGCGGCTTGTTCAGCAGTGTTATTTTGCTTGAAAGCTCTAACATCAAGATATGTTATACCCATTAAACCTTTAAATTTTTCTAAATGTTTACTTTTTTCCTCTTTGCTCATGGCTATTTCGACAAAGCCTTGCTTTAAATAACCTTCTGATTTAGGAAAATTATTAAAAAGTGGGCCTTGTCCGGTGTCAATGTATGTATAATAGTCATAGAAAACCTTATCTTTCGCTTTTGCTGTTTCAGACGAGATAATTTGGTTGCGGTATTCATTTATTAACGCTAAAGTTTTGCGTTTATGCAATCTTTCTTCTTTAAAATATTCTTTACTGATAATATTTGAACTCAACGAGTGGTAGGTGTCATAATATTGATGTTCGTTAATGTCATCAAAGATACTTTTATCACTTACCGGCTCTTTATTGTTTAATATCGCATTGTATTTTTCATCTAACCGTTTGTTTGCTTCGATGATTTTTTTGTAATTTTCATCGATTTTCTTAGCATAGATTTCTTCCGATTGAATAATTAACTGCGTAATGGGTTCGATTTTTAGCTGTCTTTGTAAACTTAGCTCTTCTGCAATACCAAACGGATCTTCAATCACAACAACTGGCACGACAAAACGCTTATCTTTTTCAAATGTATTAATTTGGTTTTTTAATACATCGCAAGAATCTAAATACTCTTTTTTGTTTGCTTTATGGCGATCTCGTAACGAGTTGAATTTATGAGCTGTAATAAAGGTATTTTTATTTTCAATTAGTTGTTTATCATCATTATCATTTTCATCATCATTTCCTTCATTATGCACGATGGTTGTCGGTTTTGCGGCTAATTCTAATAATGAATTATCTGATAATAATTTATTGAATTCAAAACTTCGTTTACCCCCTTCAGTGAGTTGGTTGGGATCTTTATAAGCTGCCTGATTTAAATTGATTTTGGTAAACCGTTTTAACGCCGTATCTAAATCGATAGTTTTGGTATTGCGTTTTGCTGATTCGGTATTACTATTTTGCCCATTTTGTGATGAATCATTTCCTTGATTTTGTTTGGATGGTAAATCAATTGTGATCGAGGATTCATTCATCAATTTTAGGTACTTTTCTACCGCACTGTTTTCACCTTGAGACCATGCTCGACGGGTGTAAGCTATGTAGGCTTCGCCTTCGTATACCGAGGTGTCAATATTGATAAAAGATCCAGGTATATGGTGATTATTACCGTCTTTGGTACACGCTGCGGGGATCTCTTTAACGTTTCGCTCTTTTAAGTCAGTAATGGTTTTATGACGAAATACCCCTGATGGTGTCACTTCGTATCCTAAAAATTCCCATCCTTTGGTTTTATGTTTCACTAAGATATAAACGTAACCAACTCGTAACGTTCGATAAACGTATTTATGAGTAAGCAAGTCAACTTGTGGCTCACGCTTTGTATCGGTAAATTTAATAGCTTCTCCCATTTGTTGGGCTAAGCTAAAGCTTGTACTAATCGGGGCTTTTCGAACTAGAAAAATGGGAAATCCTTTACGTTCACAAACGCCACAACCGCCATTTGCTAAAGCTGAACGGGAGTCTTTACCATCTTTGTTTGCTTCGGCATAAATAATGCGATCTTCGAGTTCAGCGGCTTGTTCTTCTTTTCGTTTTTTTTGTTGTTCTTCTTCTGTGGTTTTGTTTGTTTCTTGTTTTTCCATTTTTCTATTCCTGTATTTATCTATCTTATTGCTTTATTGATAAAAATTGTTGCCTATCGATTGCTTGAAATCTCTCTGCCAGACTTCCTTTATCTTGTTTTGCTTGGTCGATTGCATTTTTTATTTTGCTGACACTAAGCAAATCACCATAACGTAATGACATCAATACAAAAATCTTTTGGTCATTTAAATCTGTTAATCCATACTGACACGCTTTTTGATAGGTATTAGCTAATTGAATTAAGTTGATTTGCGTCACATCTTTGCCCAGTTTGGTATAAATATTAACTTGAGATAAGTAGATGTCGAATATGACTTTTATATGTTGTTGATAAAATTTTGCTTCCTCACTAAGAAAAATACTATATGAATCGGGTTTGTAATTTAACCGATTGATTGTCGAAATGGTTTTATTAGTGGTTAAATAGCTGTAACTGATTAGACTGTTAAATACATCCGCTAAAAATTCAGTACATATCATGTTACCTTGATGTAATAACTGCATGCGGAATGGTTCATAAAAAGGAACAAATTTTGTGCCAATAAATTGAGTTAAATATTTACCTATGTCAGCTAATATTTGAGCTATTATATTCGGTGGATGTTGGCTCACTAGCCAACTACAGACATAACGCTTGCTTTGTAATAATTCACTTTCGGCTTCTATTAAACTAAATTTTAATAATCGTTCTTCAATCGGTTGCTCAGGTTTTCCAAGTTTTACAAGCTGTGGACACGCATCAAGATCGTAGGCTAAGTCTGTTCTTATTACAGGGGTAACCGCTTGTTCACCATAATGATCTTTAATATTATTGAGGCTGATAAAATCCAATTCGCTTACGGCTACAAGTGGATCTAAGAGTAAATATCGATAATATTGTTGATTGCTTTCACTATTTAATAGGTTTAATAATTGCTGTTTCATTAAGCATTTTCCTTACATGTACTGCCTGATGGTAACGCTGTTTGATCAACGGATAATGTCGCTGGACTGATTAAGCCAAAACTAGCAGCATTCACTTTAACATCACCTGGTGCATAAAAGTTTATTTCGCCATTTTCTAATACGATGGCAACACCATTACAGCTTAAGGTCAGTTTTTTGTTCGCTGATACGATGACTTCACTGTCTGTACTTGTGATCTTCATATCTTGTTTAGAAGTTAAATGCATTTCTTCATTTTGTGCTTGTATATCGACATTCCCTTTTGAAGCAAATATTTTAATCCCCATTTTATTTGCAAATAGGCTTATCATATTGCCCGCAGTCACCATAAAACGCTTGAAAGCATTGATGTCTACCGTGTTTTGTGCTGTTTGGATGATGTTTTCACCTGCACTGTGCTGGATTGAACTTGGTGTTGTGTGTGCAATACCGGAAGGTGCATAATTTAAAATTGCCGGTTCTTTTAATTCATTTAAACTTTGCTCTAATAGTTTTTTTTGCGTCGATAAATCAGCTAGTTCAGCTTCGGCCGCTTCAGCCAGCTCATTAAGCCGTTTGACCATTTCACTTGCTTGTTGTAATGATTCAATTGCGCTACCCATTTCAAGTTGAGTTTTACCGGCTTTAACTTGTTCTTCAGTGGTTATGTATAGCCCTTTTCCCGAACGTATCGCTCCCCATTCATCTGTTCGTAGTTCAAAACCTTCGCCACGTTTTTCTTTCTTTTCATTAACAAGATGACCAATATTTAGCTGAGTTTTACCGTATTCAGTCGCCAGCTTGATATGTTCTTGCCCTCGTTTGTCATCCATGCGTAATTTGTTGTTAGCTGGTGTTCGAATAACATTTCGGTGTTTGTTAATCGTCGTAACATGGTCTGGATGGGTACTGTCATGCATTGCGTGAGCAATGTAAGGTCTGTCTGGATTACCATTGGTAAAAGCTACAGCGACTTCGGTTGAGTCAATAAGCGGAAAGTGGAAGCCATATGTATTACCTGAATAAGGTTTTGCAAGCCTTACCCATAAACTTTCTTCGCCTTTTTTCCAGTTTTTTAAGTCAAAATTGAATTTGATGCGATAACGCCCTTTAGTATCTATGTATCCATAGGTGTCATCATCCGGGCTCGTTACTCGTGCAGGTAATGTACCCGTAACTTGAGGCCATTTAAGGGGGGCTGGGCGATAAGGTTTTAATACGTCATAGGGGATTGCTGTAAAATGAGTTTGGTATGAATTTGTTCGATCACCCTGACACTCTGTAGTCAGAATGATAATACCATCTTTTATATCATTAATTGGGCATCCTTCAATGATAATGCGTTGACCAGGTACTAATGTGTAATTATTGCATTTACCGTAAATAAATAATTGTTCAGATATGTAGTGTTGATGTCGTATATTCGCATACCATTGTCCACTTTCTACTGTGTGTTTGTCACCCAGTGTTTTATGATGTTCTTCGTAACGATAATCATCACCACGCGTTGTGATATCTTTGGGTTGACTGTTGGCTATACCATGTAGAGAGTTGTTTGCTATACGGTAGTTGTAATCATTGACACTTACTTGATTTGGTTTTGTTTTACTGCTGAACTGTAGATCCCATACACTATGAGATTGCTTATCATTTAAGCCACTTGGTTGTCTAATAATGATGCTACCCGCATTATCAAACCCTTGTTCGTAATCACTAATTACCATGACATCACAGTGATGTTCTGGATGGGTTTCAAAATAGAACCAAATACCTACATCAGCAAGCAGCCTTTGGATAAAGACTAAATCGGATTCTTGCCATTGAGTTATAAATTCACGAGCAGGATAGGTTTCGTTTAGTTCAAATCGAAAATCAATACCGGTTAATCCATGATTTCGTAATACTTCTTCAACAACATTTACTACACTTTTATTTTGAAAAATAGCACTTTGATAATTGTTAGATAGCAGTGCAACTCTTGGTTCAAGCACTACTCGATATTGCGCTTGATCTTCGCTCATGGATACTAAGCTAAATTCGGTAATTACCCCGTAAATTGTTCTGGGCTTATCATGAATGTCTTGTGAACTTATTTGTTTTAATTCGAGTGATTTACCCCGTGGATGGAAAGTCAACGATGCTGCTTGGCTTAATACCGAATTAATTGATATCTGTTTATTTTGGCTTGTTAAATTGATGATGTATCGCCATGGCTGATTAATTTGTTCCTTTCCTTCAATCGATAATATTGAAATATTTGATGAAGCATCAAGTCGTTCAATTGAAAGGGAATAGTTATTCAGTGCAGAGCTAGCAAAAGGCAAATTTTCACTAAGTGAAGAAATACTATTTGTCAACTTATCCATTATATTCATGCCACAAATCCTTACTTTTGATTCTTTACTCTATAATGTATTTTTTATAAGTTTCGTAAATTTTTTATAAATTAAATTTAAAGTTTACAAAATAGGGGCTTTTGTTTAAACAGTCAACATTTTTATTTATTTTTTATTATGATTATAAATAATCAGTAATTTTAGGTAAATTTGGTTTTTTTAGGGGTTGGGATGAGTGAGTTTTATTTTTTGTTTAGAAAGTGACAATATCATCTAGAAAAATTTACTTTTTTAGATGTTCTGTATGATGAGTTATTGGTTTTTTATTGCGCTGAATAAAGCCAATTTGAATGATTTTATCCAGCCGTTAAAAATTGATAGTTAGTGTTTAACAAATTTGAGCGATATTTCTAGCCATTTTAATTTGTGATAGCTATGTTATACATGTGCTGTATAGAAAAAATATCAATCATTAAAGATGATCATACTGTTATATTCTTATTTTAAGTCCACTACTTTAAACATTAGTGTTTTAAGTCGTTAAATTAATTAGACATCACCATAAATCGACGGTTTGCCGTGACAATTTGTAAAAATATAGGAAGACTTATTTTTTCTTCTTTTTGTAGTGTATTATTGATATCGTAAATTTTAGATCGTCCAAATCCATCTAAAACAATTGTTTTATCATTGTATAGTGCAGCGATTTCTTTTTCGTTCCCCGCCACTATCCATTGCCGTGACTTGCTGTTGAATAAGTTTTCACCTTGATTATATAAATGTGGTGAGGTGTTAACATAAAGCACATCTTGCATTAAGGTGCGCATAATATCAGTTTGCGATGTTAGTCGGCTGATTTGAGCGGGTTCTTTATTTGGCCATGAGATAATCAGTGGCACATTAAGTGATTCTCGACTGTAATTAATGTCGTCATTACGTATCGCTGTTTTTTTCGCTTCTTTTATAGTGATGTCATTGGTTCCGGTAATGACAATTACGGTGTTTTCGTAGGTATTGGTTAGTCTTAAATACGCTATTAATGATTCAAGATATTGATCTAATTTTCTTGCTTCTGTTTCAAGTTCTTTTAGCGGTATATTTTTATGTTTTACGCCGAGTGAGTATTGTACCAGTGAAAATAGTGGTGCATGATTTTCTAATTTATTTTGTTCATCATGCCACGCCATCCAATTATCAGTAACCTGTTTATTAGTCATTTTTTTTGCCGGCGGTATTGAAAAATTGGATAGCAATGCATATCGATACAATGGTTCATCAAATCCATCGTACGAAAACATCCCTAAGTTGTAATGACGATAATTAATAGCATCAAATAGTACTGAAGGTTTATGACCCGCTAATATGCTGTTGTAATAGTTGGGATCGAGTCCATAAAATAATGAAAATTTATTAATATTTGTTTGGTTACTTGCCGAGTAATGATCCGTAAATTTAAGGTTTTCTTTCGCAAATTCATTTAACCATGGCATGTTGTCGTTTAATAAACGACTATTCCATCCGTCAATAACTATCATTAGTATATTTTGGGTTGCTTGTTTTTCATCATAACTCAGCCGTGCAAGAGGATATTCTATAGCAATAGCAAAAGGATTACCTTCTTGGCTGACCCGAGTTCGGTAATCATTTTCTGGCATAAATCCATATCGTTCAAGGAAATGTCTTGCGGTCAATGGATAGGATAATGGTAAGCTTGAACGTTGCATGGTTATTGGGCGATAAAAATTTGCGTCGGCCCAAATATGAATCAGATGCGAAAAGACAAAACAAAGAATAAATATAACCACGACTGGTTTTGCATAACGTTTACGCTTATTTAAGCTGCGTAATTTTTTCCAACTCCATAATGCAAATAATATTTCAATTAATAAAATAAATGGAATGATTATAAACGCACTACTTAAAAAAGTGGCGTTTTGCGCTGTAAATAACTGCCATATGGATAAATTTAAGTGCATTCTAAAATGCGAGAAGATATCAATATCAACTAAAAGTAAGGCGATTCCTAATGTGGCAATTATGGTTGCTAATATTCGATGCCAACGCGCTGAGTGAATAAAAAAGCTTAATGGAAAAAGTAATATGAGGTAGGTAATAAACGTTAAAAAGCTAAAATGCCCAATTGCACTAATGATTGCATAAAACCGCCCCATAAATGTTCTTGGCCAGTCTGCAATGATTAAATATTGGCTACCCAAAGATATAACAACAAAAATATTAAATAATGTAAACCAGTGTCCCCAGCTTACAATTTGTGAGGATTGGGTATCTTTGATATGATTATTTTTGAGTTTGAGCATATTTATTATTGGTAACGATAGTAATGAAGAATATTTACTGTAAGATACTTTACAGTTTACCTGATTTTGAAAAATCTTTCTGTAATTTTTTTATTTGTTAGCATAAAGATTTTGGTATGATCTTGGCGTTATAATCGATACTTGTTATAATTTAAGGATTAAATTCGCTAACAACAAAGATAATAATTTTGGCTATCTCACAACTTAAAATACATCAAATCCAACCTGATTTGTCTCAGATTAGTGCGCTTGGTAACCCTAGTAAAGCAGAAACTAAATCTGTGATAGAAAAGTCAAACAATATTCTTTCTTGGCAACCTCGGATTGCGTCTGCATTATCCATGTTATGCCCGAGTAAAAGAGCAAGTTATCACCCTCGTTTTATGTTACTGAAAGCGTCAGAAAGTGAACTATTTTTTGATTTGTTAAAACAAGCAGTTAAATTACATGCGTCCTCTTCAACGTTGGGTTACAGCTATTTTATTAATGATAATAAAGTCACTTTGACTGAGGCCAAAAGCAAGCAGGATAACTTTGCCATTTTAGATGATTGTTTAGCATCAAGTTATGTTGATGGCGAGAAATTATTTGGTTGTGTTCGACAACCAGAGAATAGCCAAATTAAACTCGATCCAGGTTTAGTGCATCAGGCTAATGGTGGGGTTTTAATTTTAGGTTTACGATCTTTATTAAGCCAACCTACTTTATTGATTAAATTAAAGCAGATGGTATTTAAACAGGAATTCGACTGGTTTTCAGCTGATGAGTCGCATCCATTGCCGTTATCTATTCCTTCAATGCCACTGGATTTAAGAATTATATTGGTTGGTGATCGGCTAAGTTTAGCTGAATTACAGGATTTTGATCCAGAATTTTATAATACGTCTATCTATGCTGAATTTGAAAATGAATTGCAGATTACCTCATCTGACAAGCTCACTACGTGGCTAGATTATTTACAATTTATTGCTGATAAATTTCATTTGCCAAGTATTGCTCCATCCGCCTTTAACAAAATATATCAAGAAGCGGTGCGTTTTACAGGCGATCAGTTTTATCTTCCCCTTGCGATTGATTGGGTTCATGGTTTATTAGTTAACGCTAGTTATTATGCCAAAAATGAGGTTATTGATGAGTTATCAGTGGCTTCATCGACTAAAAATAAATTATGGCGTGAAGATTATCTTAAAAAACGATTTCATGAAGAGTTTTTTAATAAACAGATCATGATTAATACTCAAGATCAGGTTGTTGGTCAAATTAATGGTTTATCTGTTGTTGAATATCCTGGCTATCCTTTAGCGATTGGTGAGCCAACGCGTTTAAGTTGCCTTGTTCATTTTGGAGACGGTGAGTTAATTGATATCGAGCGCAAAACTGAACTTGCAGGAAATATTCATTCTAAAGGTATGATGATCATGCAGGCTTTTATTATGTCAGAATTTGCTATTAATCATCAATTACCTTTTTCAACCTCTTTAGTATTTGAACAATCTTATAATGAAATTGACGGAGACAGCGCATCGCTTGCTGGGTTATGTGCAATTATTAGTGCGCTTTCAGGTCAGCCTATCGATCAACAATTAGCTGTTACCGGATCGGTAGATCAATTTGGTCATGTACAATCAATTGGTGGTATCAACGAAAAAATTGAAGGTTTTTTTACTGTTTGTCAGCATCAGGGGTTAACCGGTCAGCAAGGCGTTATTATTCCCGCATCTAATCAACGCCATTTGTGCTTGAGTGATAATGTGATTGAAGCAATAGCTCAAGAAAAGTTTTCTATTTGGACTGTTGAACATATTGCGGATGCACTTTATTTATTAACAGGAATTCCTTATAAAGATGATAATGCAATTAGTCTTTATAAGCTTATTTATGCACGTATGCAAACTATGCTATTACAAGATAAAAAACAAGATGGTTGGTTTGCAAAATGGCAAAGATATTGCAAAAAATAGTAATACCCAATAAACTTGAAAGCCGAATTTGGTTGAGATGTAACATTTTAGTAAGCGGCAAAGGATTTTACAGTATTGGTTATTCATAATATTTTATTGAATAATTATTTTTATAATCATGTAAGTAATGACAGAAAATAAAAGGTTTTTTTATGACATTTGAACGTAAATCTTCGTACGATAAAGCAGATCTGATTAAATCAGGAAATAGTGAACTTTTTGGTCATGACGGACCGCCTTTACCATCAGATTTAATGCTTATGATGGACCGTGTTATCGAAATGAATGAAGAAGGTGGAAACTTTAATAAAGGTTATGTGGAAGCGGAACTTGATATCAATCCAGATTTGTGGTTTTTCAAATGTCATTTTAAAAATGATCCTGTCATGCCTGGTTGTCTTGGGCTTGATGCTTTATGGCAATTAGTCGGATTTTACCTTGGCTGGATTGGCGGTAAGGGTAAAGGTCGAGCTCTTGGGGTTGGAGAATTAAAATTAAAAGGTCAAATATTACCTAAAAACAAAAAAGTTACCTATAAAATCCATTTTAAACGTGTGATTAACCGCAAGTTAATTATGGGAATCGGTGATGGCGAAGTTTATGTAGATGGTAAATTGATTTACGAAGCTACCGATCTTAAAGTTGGGTTATTCAAAGATACCAGTGAATTTTAATTTTTTTGATTTTAACTAGCCTTACACATTATTCGGTAAGGCTACCTTGAATATCGATTATCCAAGCAGTTTCTGATGATACATTTATCCCTTGTATAATAATATATTCTCGTCCGTTTTTATTGTCTTAAAAAATTAACTATTGAATACAAATTTCTTTAGGTTAATGATTTTTCATTCGTATTTTTTGCTATTCAAGGTATAATGTGGCAATTTTTTTATAGTCTTTATTAATCATGAGTTTACTTAATCGTTTTGTTGTTGTTTTTATTTTATCTTGTTTTTTCAATACCGTTGCCTATGCTAATTTCAGTGGAAAAGTCGTTAAAGTAATAGATGGTGACACAATTGATGTATTAACCCCTGTGAAACAAAAAATCCGAATCCGTTTAGTTGATATCGATGCACCAGAAAGCAAACAAGCCTACGGTAATGCATCTAGAAAATACCTAGCTTCACTCATCGCAGGAAAATCTGTTTATATTAAAGAAAGTAACAAAGATATTTATAACAGAACATTAGGAACCGTTTTTTATAATGGCATTAATATCAATCAGAAAATGGTTGCAAGTGGATATGCTTGGGTATATCGCTATAAAGGTGTGGCTAAAAATAAGCAATTAATAGCCCTTGAATCGCAAGCCAAACAAAATAGAAAGGGACTATGGAAAGATAAAAATCCAATAGCCCCATGGAAATTCCGACGCTTAAATCAGAAATAGATTTTTCATCAAAAATTTATTAATTTATTTTAAAGCAGGATAAAGAGATTCTAATTGTTTAAGTGCATCTAAGCCTTGTTTACAACCTGTTTCTTGATCACTTGAAGACATAGCAGCAACTTGTTTTTTACCTGCTTCTAAATTTTGTTTCATCATATCAGTTTGCTGTTTTGTTGCTGCATCTTTAGGTAAAGATTCAACTAATTTATCCACTTTTTCAAAATAAGTTTTACAACTATCAGATAAATCAGCCATCGCAACTGAAGATAGGCTTAAAAGTACAGCTGAAACTAGTATTTTTTTCATTATTTACTTTTCCTTTCGATTTAAAAAATATCTTTTTGATAATATTAGTATATTTATCACATCTAATATCGCAAAAAATAATACATTAGAGATTTTGGAAAAGCAAATAAAATATTTTATAGGATGTAGGAAATTATCAGCATATTTATAATATGCTGATAAAATATAAAGATGGGTGCAGAATTACATTACAACAACATCTGCTGCAGCTGGGCCACGTTCACTGTCTTGAATTGAAAATTCAACCTGTTGACCTTCACCTAAAGTTTTAAAACCTTCACCAGAGATTGCAGAAAAATGTACAAATACATCTTTACTACCATCAGCAGGAGAAATGAAACCATAACCTTTACTTTCGTTGAACCACTTAACTTGACCAGTTTTCTTAGACATAATAATCTTCCTATAAAATAATTTAAGCCAACAAGGCTAATTTAAAAAAAACATAAAACTTGGACTACTTATAAACACTGAAACGTGAAAGCTGAAGAGAACTAATACTAATGTAAATAGAAAGTAAACTACAAACTGCTTAAATCAAGATGTCACTAAATAAATCTGCACGTTATATGCTGTAAACTATTAACTCATATATTAATTGTTAATGCAAGTGTTGTTTGTAAAGTTTTACAAATTTATTTAATAGGCAAAACCTAACTTGCATTCATTAGTTAAATTAATTTAATTTTTTTGTTTTAATTAATTTTAGAGTTTTGCCAAATGTAAATTTTGAGACTAAGTTATTTTTCACTCATGCTTTGAGACTTATTTATTGTTGCTTCAACAGCATCAATAACCGCCGCTCTGAATCCCTTTTCTTCAAGCATTTGCACGCCTTCAATGGTCGTACCGGCTGGTGAACATACCATATCTTTTAATTCACCAGGATGCTTACCCGTTTCAAGTAACATCTTCGCAGATCCCATTACTGTTTGGGCAGCAAATTTATAGGCTTGTTTTCTGGATAAACCGCCTTTTACTGCGCCATCAGCTAAAGCTTCAATAAACATAAATACAAACGCAGGAGAGGATCCGCTTGCGCCGACTACAGCATCGATTAAATATTCAGGTACAATTTCAGTTTCACCAATACAATTAAATAATGTTTGAACCGTAGCTAATTCTTCTTCTGTGACTTCTGTATTTGGCGTGATTGAACACATTGCTGCATTGACTAAGGCAGGTGTATTTGGCATGACTCTTATAATTTTTTGTTCATATCCCACATATTTTGCAATCGTTTTTATACTAACCCCTGCTGCAATAGAAATAACAATAGTACTTTTTTTTAACTCTTTTTGGATATCATTTAAAACATCAATAATAGCATTGGGTTTAACAGCCACAATAACCATATCCGATTCTTTTGCTACATTTCTGGCTGAATCTAAATTATTAATTCCATAAGATTGATTAAGTGAAATCCCTTTTTCTGGATGGGTATCATAAATATTGATTTGATTACCTGATACAATTTTACTTGATAAAATACCTTGTAAGATAGCATTACCCATATTACCTAAACCAATTAAACCAATGCGTTGTTCCATTATTTACCCCTTTTTCATTTAAATTTTTTATCACTAGTATAATTTATTTTTTTAGAAAACTTTAAATTTTATCTAATCATTTTTTATTTTAATATAATGATAATTTTATTGTATTACTGATCATTACAAATCATCATTTTGCATTATTTGCATACCATATTGTTGACCCGTTTGCATTAATGAAAGTATTTGTTTAGTTTTGCCTTCGTTGATAAGGTTGCTTACCGCAGGCGTATTAATCAAAACTTCAAATAATGCTTTACGCTGCCGGTTATTTGTGACTAATTTTTGGGTAATAATCGCTTTTAAACTTGTCGATAATTGTGCTCGTATAAAATTATGTGAATGATTTTCAAAGACATCAATAATTCGGTTGATACTTTTAATTGCAGAGCTTGTATGTAAAGTTGCAAAGACAAGATGTCCTGTCTCAGCAGCGGTTAACGCAGCTTGAATAGATTGTTTATGCCGTAATTCGCCAAGCATGATAATATCGGGATCTTGTCTTAAAATACTATCAATTGCCGAGCCAAAATCAGAAATCTCGCGTTGTTGAATAAGCGATTTATTATTTTGATAAATAAATTCTATCGGATCTTCTAAAGCAATAATATGTTTAGTTGCTGTCATATTGATATATTGTATCAATGACGCCAGCGTTGTTGATTTACCGCTACCAGTTGCACCGGTAACTAAAATAATCCCGCTTTGAGTTCGTGTTAATTCAGGTAGAATTTTGGGGGCATTAATTTCTTGTAAACTTGGAATTTGGTGATTGATGACACGAAAGACAGCTGAAATACCTCGCATTTGATAAAATATATTTACTCGAAATCGCCCTATTTCTGCGGGATGATAAGCGATATCAATTTGACCATTTTGTTGTAATCGATTTTTCTGGGAATCATTGAGTAATTTAAATAATTCTATTTCCAAAACTTGTGCTGATAGTTGAAAAACAGACAAAAATTGCAGTTGTCCATTAATGCGCATACAAGGCACTTCGCCACTAGATAGGTGCAAATCGGATGCTTTTTGGGTTACACTAAGCGATAATAAAGAATGTAATATTAATTTAGACATACTAATGATAATTAGGTATAAACATGAATACAGTACATGACAATTTAATGGCTATAAAAAAAGATATTGAGAAAATAGCTTCAAATTGCGGTCGAGATCCCAAAACAATTGAACTTATTGCGGTAAGTAAGACCAAACCAGTTACATTGATTACAGAAGCGATAGACGCAGGACAGCTCGCATTTGGTGAAAATTATGTACAAGAAGGTGTAGAAAAAATAAATTATTTTCAAAAAGCGATGCCAAATTGTCCCCTTATTTGGCATTTTATTGGACCTTTGCAGTCGAATAAAAGCAAATTGGTTGCAGAACACTTTGATTGGATGCATACAATTGATCGTTTCAAGATCGCTCAGCGCTTAAGTGATCAGCGCCCTGCCAATATGGCTAAATTAAATGTACTTATTCAGGTTAATATAAGTCAAGAAGCTACCAAATCCGGCGTAAAACCAGAAGAAGTGTTCGATTTAGCTCACCAGATTATTACATTACCTAACCTTTGTTTACGTGGTTTAATGGCTATCCCTGAAGTCGAAGATGATTTCGATAAACAATTCACTATTTTTTCAAAAATGACGGCGCTTTTACAACAATTAAAAATTGATATTCCTTATGTCGATACATTATCTATGGGAATGAGCGGAGACATAAAAGCGGCGATTTTAGCTGGTAGCACAATGGTTCGTATTGGAACGGCAATCTTTGGCGAGCGAAAGTATTTATGATATATTGGCTCAATGACTTTTATTTAAGGAGTTTTCAATGGAATTGATCTACTTTCTTGGCAGGACGGTTATAACGTTTTGTCTGTATGTTTTAATTTTACGTTTGTGGATGCAGCAAGTCAGAGTTAATTTTCATAATCCAATCACTCAATTTATTGTAAAAATTACTCAACCTATTATCGGACCATTGCGCCGATTTATTCCTTCAGTAGGAAAATTTGATTATGCAACGTGGCTACTTTTGTATTTAGTTGCCTTAATTAAAATTTTGTTTATTTTTAGTTTTATCCCCATAAATTTACCATTTAATGTTGATTATTTATGGTTTGCTTTGGTCGCAATTTTGCATGCTATGGGTTATCTGCTATTTTGGTTATTGCTATTCAGAGCGATTTTGAGTTGGATTAGTCGTGGACAATCAGTACCTGACGAAATTCTTTACCAATTAACAGAGCCATTAATGGCACCAATTCGTCGTTTTATTCCACCTATTGGCATGATCGATGTTACGTTTGCAATTGTGGCTGTCGTGCTTATGTTTATGAACTATTTTGCCACCAAAATTTTTGGTGCACTGTGGATCATTCTTTAGATGATTTAAAAAGGAGCTGTTGCTCCTTTTTTTAAATGATATGATCTTCCCAACAAATCACATCTTTTTCATATACAATTCGATTTTTAACCGATATTTTTAATTCATGCATCAGTTTTTTGTTGCCCACTATTAGTGGATGCCATTCAGGTAAATCCCCATTTTTTTGGAAATATCGATAAGAACAACTCAAAGGTAGCCATTCAATAGTAAGTAAATTTTCTCGAGTGAGCTTAATACAATCGGGTTCATATTTGAATCGATTAACGTAATGTTTACATTGGCATGTGTTGGCGTCGAGCAAATTGCAAGCTACATTAGTGTATAAGATTTCGTCAGTGTCCTCATCCATTAATTTGTTCAGACAACATTGACCACAACCATCACATAGCTGCTCCCATTCGTCATCGCTAAGTTGATCTAATGTCTTACCTTTCCAAAATGGCTCAATCATGCTTTAAAATCATCTTCTTTTAACATTTGTAAGAAAAACCCATCCGTTTTAATCTTTTCTTCGATTTCTTCGGATGTTCCAACTACAAAACGTCTTTTTCCATCTAATAATACTTTCATAACAAATATCGGAGAACCAAAAATTGAGAGTATTCTTTCAGGTATTCCAGAAAAATCATTTTCATTTTTCATATACAAGTAACAATTTTCTTTTTTTGGACTACGATAAATATAACACCACATCATAAAATAAAACCTTTAATCAATATTTAGAAGGCTATTTTGTAAATAAACACCTGCACCAAATAGCCCTGGATCTTCATGTGTAATCACATATACAGGAATTTTTTTGACCAGCGTAGACATTCGCCCTTTATATTCAAAAGCAGATCTAAACGGCGAAGCTTTAAAAAATTCAATAAAACGAGGAACAATACCACCGGCAATATATACTCCCCCTTGAGTATTTAGCGTTAATGCCAAATTACCGCCAAATCTTCCCATAAATGTACAAAAGTAATTTAAGGTTTGCAAACATAAATCACAACTATTTGTTAGTGCTTTGTTGACAATGATATCTGGAGTGATATCAGTTAATGGTTGATGATTAATTTGCTGTATGGCTTGATAAATGTTAATAATACCATTTCCGGATAAAAATCGTTCGGCTGAAACTCGTCCAAATTTTTTACGCAGCTGAACCAAAATGCGATCTTCTTCTTCATTTATCATGGGTAATTCTGTATGCCCCCCTTCACCGGACAAACTTACCCAATGCTGATTAACTTTTATCAAATGTGAAACGCCAAGCCCAGTTCCCGCACCATAAATTGCTATAGGATAATTTAGATTAGGTTCATCCCCTCCAATTTTTACCAAATCTTGCGGTGACAGTCTTGGAATGGATGTCGAGACTGCAGTAAAATCATTAATGACCTCAAGTTTTTTTAGTTTGAGTTCTTCGATTAATTCACGGCGAGAAAACGACAAATTGTTATTTGTCATAGTAACAGTGTCAGCATCATCAATTGGACAAGCGATGGCAATACACGCAATCTCAATTTTTACGGATTGCGCTTGAAGATAATTTTTGATTAATGTTAGTAATATATCTTCTTTTGAAATGAGAATTTTTGTGATTGCCGATAACTCGTTTGTAACTAAATTAAACAATGCAAAACGGGCATTGGTTCCACCGATGTCGGTGACTAGTGCGTACTGACTCATGTTACTCCCTTTTTTGACAAACTAATTTTACTAATGATCTAAAATCAATATCTTTCTATACTTATTGTACTTGGTAATTGAGATTAAAAAGCATAAAAGGCAACCTCGTTGTCTCCTAGTTATTCGTGGAGTTACTCAGTTCCCTTTGTTAACTTTTGAAATTAACGCATTTTTTTATTCACTGCCTTAAAAAGACTAGGTTAACATATAATTAACGTCTATGTTTATAACCATTTTTTAAGTTTAAAATAAATATAGGGTGCAACACCAGCCAATAACATGAGTAATAATGAAAATGGATAACCATATTCCCATTTCAGTTCTGGCATATTTTCAAAGTTCATACCATATGCAGATGCAACCACAGTTGGCGGTAAGAATACAACAGATACCACTGAGAAAATTTTAATAATTCGACTTTGTTCAATGTTGATAAAGCTTGTTGCTGCTTGCATTAAAAAATTAACTTTTTGAAATAATGATTCATTATGTGGTACCAATGATTCAACATCGCGAATAACTTCACGAGCTTGCTCAAGTTGATCTGCCGGCATTTTTGCTCGGCGAACAAGGTAGTTAACCGCACGTTGGCTATCCATTAAGCACAATCTTACTTTCCAAGCCGTATCTTCAAGTTCAGCTAACGATGTCATTGCTTCGTCGTATTGCTCTTGTGCAGAACGATCCATAATTACTTGGCTCAATTCTTCTAATTTGCTATAAATACTTTCGATTTGATCGGCTAGTTGTTCAACTTTGACTTCAAATAAATCCAGTAATATTTCATAAGGATTTCCATCAACCATGCTTTGATAACGAGATCGCATACGATATAAACGAAAAGCAGGCAGATCCCGTTCACGCAAAGTAAATAATCGACCATTGTGTACGGTAAAAGCAACGGTTGAATTTCCCGCCCGATCTTCAGCATCTTCATAAAAGAAGAAAGAGTGAACATGCAATCCTTCATTATCTTCAAAAAAACGAGCAGAGGCCTCGATATCATCTAACTCAATACTGGTTGCTAAATTTTGTCCTAAATGAGTTAAAACAAAATCACGATCGGCTTCTTCTGGTTCAATTAAGTCAATCCAAGCCGCATTATTGATGTCGCCTTCATTAACTTTTACTAATTGTTTGTTCTTTAGTCCAAACGCATTAATCATAAGGCCCCCCTTACAGGAAAGTTTCTAGAACATTCTATTAACAAATGTGGCGCATTATACTCGTAATATCTTTAAATTCCTATGTCTAAAGTTATTTTTGTAATGTTAAAAATAGAAGTAATATTCCAGAATTAAATTAAAAACGGTGATGTTGCTGTTGTCTCATGTTACAATACGCAAATTAAATATTTAAGCAATTTTTAGGAGTATATAATGGCAAACCGAGGAATAAATAAAGTCATTTTGGTGGGTAATTTAGGTCAGGATCCAGAAGTTCGCTATATGCCAAACGGAAGCGCTGTTGCAAATTTTAGCGTAGCAACTTCGGAATCATGGAAAGATAAACAAACAGGTGAAAACCGCGATCGTACTGAATGGCATCGTGTGGTTGTTTTCGGTAAATTAGCTGAAATTGCTGGTGAATATATTAAGAAAGGCACGCAAGTTTATTTAGAAGGTCAATTACAAACCCGTAAATGGCAAGATCAAACAGGTAACGACCGCTATACGACAGAAGTTGTTGTTAATCCAATCGGTGGCACATTACAAATTTTAAGTTCACGAAATGGCAATGATAACTTTGATGATAATTCACAAAATTGGGGCCAAAGTGCTAATAATATTTCAACTGCGCCTGCCGCTGCGGCTCGCCCAGCACCACAAGCCGCACCCGCTGCTCAACCTAAAGCTCCTGAACCACCAATGGATTTTGATGACGATATTCCTTTTTAATTTTTCTCTCCCATTTAAAATATTGGGCGTAATTAAGCGCCCATATTTCTTATCTTTTTAATTTCAATTATACTTATAACCTACCAATTTTATTCATTTTATAGTGTTATGTTTGAACTGATACAAACTATTGGCTTTGGTTTAATATTATTTATTCCTTTAACTAATCCGTTAACTACTGTCGTACTTTTATTAGGTTTGTCGGGTGATATGACTAATGAAGAGCGTAATTACCAATCTAAGATGACTTGTATTTACGTTTTTATCATTATGGTTGTTTCTTTTTATGGTGGACAGCTAGTGATGAGCACGTTTGGTATTTCCATTCCTGGTTTGCGTATTGCTGGTGGTATGATTGTTGGTATTATTGGATTTAGAATGCTGTTTCCTCAGCAACCTTCTCATCGAACGTTAGAAGCCGATGCTAAAATGAAAGAAATATCGAATAATATTGCTTTTGTACCACTAGCCATGCCAAGTACGGCAGGCCCTGGAACGATTGCAATGATTATCAGTATGGCTTCAACAGTAAAAAGTGGAGGTTATGATATTTCAAGTTGGGTTGTTTATACTTCTTCAATCTTAGTTCCGCTTTTATTGTGTATTATCCTTTGGTTTTGTATGCGAAGTGCAGGCAGTATTATGCGTTTTATGGGAAAAAGTGGAATTGAAGCGACTTCAAGAATTATGGGGTTCTTATTAGTTTGTGTTGGTACTCAATTTATTATCAATGGTGTAAAAGAATTAATCATGAGCTTTCCCAATATTTAGTAAACTAAATCATTTTGAAAAAGTTGTTTATTAATAATAATGTCGTTTACTTAGGCTAGCTCATTTAATCACAGTGTTAAATCATAAATTGGGAATATTTTTTATCATTTCCACCCGCATTAAATAATCATAAAGCGGTAATAGTTGTTTAAAACCCTTTGATAATTTGTTAGGTAGATCGCCGTTTAGCAAATCTTCAATATTGGAGTTTGTAACCATTGCTGCTAAACTTTTTCGATTATACCATGTTGCTATTTTTGGATCTTGATCTTTAATTAGTGGGCGTTTATAACTTTCACCAACAAGTTCAAATGGTTTTTTAACACAACGAATCATGTCTAAAAATTTTGCACTATCATTAAGAATTTCTTCACGAAAAATATCCATTGTCTGCTTTGATGCACAATAATAGCCAAGTCCATAACGATAGCAATCTGGTGCTATTTCAAAAAAATAAGCAGGCGCTTCTTTCCAATCTCGGTTTGGTCGTTTAAATGTCAACCATAAACGACTACGATATAACGATTTATCTTTCGAAAAACGTGTGTCACGATGTATGCGAGATATCGTTTTACCAATAGCTGGTTTTGTTTCAAACCATTCATCAATTTCCAGCATGTTGGGGGTTAACTGTTCTACTAACAGCCGGAATGGTTTGATTAATTCATTATCATAGATTGATCGGTGCTCGTCAAACCATGCTCTACTATTATTAATCCATACATCTTGTAAAAAATTAAGTCCTGTTTGGGTAAAACCAGAAAATTGTGCCATATTTTAATCCTTGAATAACTTTCTGACTTTTTCTAAGTCTTCTTGTGTATCAACCCCTATAGCAGGGGCCTGTTTAGCAACTGCCACATGAATTTTTTCACCATACCAAAGTACACGTAACTGTTCTAACATTTCAATCTGCTCAAGTGTAGAAGGTGCCCAATTGATATATTGACGAATGAAACCAGCTCGATAGGCATAAATCCCGATATGTCGAAGATAAAAATCACCAATACTTGTTGGTTTGAAAAGATCTTCAGATTTCGCAAAGCGATCCCTTTCCCAAGGAATGGTTGCTCGTGAAAAGTAGAGTGCATACCCATCTTTATCAGTCACTACTTTCACTGCACCAGGATTAAATGCTTCTGTTGCTGAATCGATTGGAACAGCTAATGTTGCCATTCCTGTTTTATACTGTACTAAGTTTTCAGCAACTTGATCAATGATGATTGGTGGAATTAGCGGCTCGTCACCTTGTACGTTCACAATAATTTCATCATCGGAAAATTGATAGGCATTGATGACTTCTGCTAATCGTTCTGTACCCGAATTATGTTTATTGCTAGTCAGAATTACTTCACCGCCATAAGATTTCACCACATCGAATACTTGTTGATGATCAGTTGCAATAATTACCCGATTTGCTGAAGACTTTTTGGCTTGCTCCATCACTCGCACAATCATAGGTTTACCATGAATATCAGCAAGCGGTTTAGCCGGTAAACGACTTGAAGCATATCTCGCAGGAATAATAACCGAAAAATTCATAATTAAAACCTTTTACCTATTCGTGAACTGAAATCGAAGAATTCAGTGTTTTCGCTTCGTTTTCCAGTAACACAGGAATATTATCTTTGATTAAATAAACAAGTTTATCCTTTGGACATATTAGACTATTTTGTTCAGTATCATATTGAAGTTCACCATGACATTTAGGGCAAGCTAGCGCCTTAAGGAGGATTTCTTTCATTTTTTATTCTCTTTTAGATTTTATTTCTTCTAACAATGAGCAGACTTGATTAGTTACCTGATTAGGCAATATTGCCTCTATGGGTAAATACCACCAATTTGGTAATGTAAATTGAAAACATTTTACCGCATCTTTTTCTGTCATTAAAAGGGTTTGATCTTGTGTAGCAATATTCGTTAACAATGGCAAAGTATAATTTTGATGATCCGCAAATGATACTGTTTTGATCACATCAGCATTGAGTGTATTTAGCATTGTAAAAAAACGGTTTGGATCACCAATACCGGCCATAGCACAGATATTTTTTAATGAATGCAATTCTATTTTTTCTTTTGTTAATAAATTTACTGCATATTGCGGTTTTAGTTGCATTGTATAAGTTTTTTCGGGGAATTTTTCAGCTAAATGACTTTTAGTTTCGCCATTAATAATAATAATATCAACAGATTTTAATCGACTTTGTCGCTCCCTCATTGGTCCTGCTGGTATCCACCAACCGTTACCAAATAAGCGTTTACCGTCAACAACCACAATTTCAATATCTCGCTTTAATGCATAATGTTGTAAGCCATCATCAGTTAAAATTGCATCTAATTGATAGTTATCTAATAAAGCTTGTACCGCTTGACTTCGATTGGGAGAAACGGCAACTGGCACATGTGTTCTTTGATAAATTAATACTGGTTCATCCCCAGCTTGTGCGGTGGTTGTTTGTTCATCTAAAATAAGCGGATAACTTTCTGCTTTTCCACCATATCCACGTGAAACAACACCGATTTTTAAACCTTTAGTCTTTAAAGCTTCAATTAATCCTATTACCAGTG
This sequence comes from Gilliamella sp. CG25, assembly GCF_046635705.1. NCBI lineage: Bacteria > Pseudomonadati > Pseudomonadota > Gammaproteobacteria > Orbales > Orbaceae > Gilliamella > Gilliamella sp. CG25. The sequence continues at coordinate 104,847 of NZ_JBIDFJ010000004.1, forward strand.
GAGTTTTTCCATTCCCACCTACCGATAAGTTTCCAATTACGATGATAGGTACAGGTGATTTCCAAGATTTTAATATTCCTGCTTTGTAAAGTTGGCGTCTAACCAATGTTATTAATCCATACAACCATGATAATGGCATTAGTAACCAATAAAAATGTGTTTTACCATACCATAATTTTTCAATCATTGTTTATTCACCATTGAATTATGCTTTTATATTAAATTTGCTATTGTAATCTATTCTGGTGTTTATTGACTAATCCAAATCATTTTAGTCATTTTTAATTTAGACAATGAGAATAATCTAACAAAGCATAGTTAAGTAAGCCTTTTAAAAAATCACCCTATTTTATAATTTTAAAATCGATTAAACCAATGTTAAAAGTTTAAATTTGAGAATTTTTAATCATTCAGTATTACTGACAATAATTTTAATATAGAAGGGAAACAACAAATAAAAAAGGATTCTTATCAAATCCTTTTTTATCATTGAAAAATGAATTGATTATCAATAATCAATCAAATTTATTTATCTTGAGCTGTCTTTTGCAAATATTGTTGGAAATCTTGCTTATTTCCGTCAAAAACAATATTGCCACCATTAAGCATAATAACTCGATCAACAAAGCTCAAAAGATTAGTTCTGTCTGTTGCAATAACCATTGTTTGTCCTTGTTTTGCACGTAAATCAAGTTGTGCTAACAATAACTGCTCAGTATTCGGATCTAACTCGGCGCTAGGATTATCTAAAAATGATATGCTATGCGGAGATAAAATAAATCGAGCTAAAGCTAACTTTTGACGTTGTAAAATCGTTAACGGAACAGGCAATTGGCGCCAGTAAGTATCAAGTCCATTATTTAAAAAAGGTAACAAATTTTGCAAATTCACTTGTTTTAATACTTCTAAAGCGCGATCATGCGAAATTTGGTCAGGTTTATTATTTAATGTAAGATATTCGTATACTGTTTCGCCGATAATACCACTATATTGCCATAGATAATGATTTTCACTTCGTAATGAATCCGCAATAGATTTAGTTAACATAAAACCATTCCATGTTATGTTGCCTTCATCTGCTTCTAAAATACCTAATAATAATTTTAATAAAGTACTTTTCCCTGATCCTGGCCCACCAACTATCGCTATTCGTTCACCTGACTTGATTTGCAAACTGATATCGTCTAAACAAGGTAAGGAAGGGTGATATTTGAAACTGACTTTAGATGCCCCCCAACCATTTTTAGGGCCGTTGAAGCCACTTAATAATCCGTTTTCATTTTGTTCTTTATCAAGAAGCGCATTAATCTGTTTCATGGAGTTAGTCATACGTTCAAGATTAGGTAACATATGCATTAACGAGAAAAACGGTTGACTCAAACGACCACCAATAATAATTGTCGCAAATAAACCTGCTGGCGACATATGACCTGTCTGTATTAGGTAAAAAGCAACAATCACGGCAAGCACAGTTTGTAAACTAGTTAAACCCATTAAAAAAGAACTACAGCGGTTATGAATAATATAGCGTTTTTGTTCATTTTGCTGCGCTTTTTCATTACCGGCTAGAAAGGTATAAGTCGCTTCTTTATAAGAAACCGAAGACTGATAATATTCAAGGGTTGTCGGTGAAAAAGGGACTTGAGCATTTATCGTTGGAATAGATTTATTTTCAAAATAAAAAAGCGTAATACGAACGATTGCACATATAAAAATAAAAATAGGAACAACGATTAACCAACCCGCAACAATCGCAATAACAATAAAATAAAGCAGACTGAAAACCAGATCTAATACTGTGCTTGAAAAGAACGTTAAAAACTGCATTCTAAACACATTCCAGTTGTTCATTGCCTCAATTACTTTGCGTCCCCATTGAGTTTTAAAGCTAGGCATAACTTGAATAAGTTCAGAAATAATTTTAGGTTCTAAACGATATTGTACTAAAGATGAATATTCACACCCCAATTTTATTCTATCCATTCTAAAGTAATACTCAACTAAAATAGCCAGCATTACGCCTAAGGATAGTGTCCAAAGTGAAGAGTCAGCTTGCCCGGGTATTACTCGATCATATATTGCATTTAAATATAATGGAATGAGCATGATAAAGAGATTGATTATCAGAGTTGTCCAAAAAAGACGACTGATAATCCTATTTTCTTTTTGCCCCATAACCAACAATGAACGCCAACTTAATTTATTTTTTCTTTCAGTTAGCAAGACACGCCAAGTCTCCTTTGGCAGTTTATCTAATTTAACATTTTTTTCATTTTTTATCTTATTAGAATGAACGGTAAGCAGAGACCATCCTGTTTGTTCTTCAAAAGCAACGTATAACCCTTTATTGACAGCATTATGTTCTTCGGAACAAGGAAATAATTCTATACCAAGATATTTTTGTGCCAACTCAAACAACATTTCTCGGTTAGCAGTCTGCTCTAGTTTTTCAATCTGCTCCTGCCATTCCCATTGACCAACAGGTAAAGATAATTTTTTTGCGGCCTCTGACAAGACCGACTTTAGTTGAAAAATATCACCAGAATTTGTAGATAATTCACTATTCATAAAGATATCTGATACCTATACATGATTCCAAGTTAATGTATGGGTTCCATCTGTCCACTGATCAACACCCGGTGAAATTTCAGAATGTACCCAAGTACCTGCACTATCTAAAATTTGTAATGAATCAGTGCTATCGGTATCAAATCGAATATTGTTATTATCCATATTCTCAAATAAATCACTTAAATTAACGAGAATAAAATCACCAGCGACCCCATCTTTAAAATTGAAAATATCAATATGTTTAAATAAATTTTTATTAACGACACTAAAATCAAATGTTCCAGCTCTTCCTTTTTTGGTAACACTATCTATACCTAAACCACCATCAATTGAGTGATATCGATTGAAATCGGTAAGCGAACTGAATTGAAACTCGTCATTAAAATTAGTCCCTGAAATATCGGTAATGGAAGTAAGTGTATCTCTCCCCCAATTACCTTTAGAAACTGTCATATCTTTATTGTTTGTAATATAAACTCTTATACCTTCTCTTAAATTAGTATAATCTATTTTCGTATTACCACTAGTATTCACTATTCTATCATTACCACTACTGCCGTAAACAATATCATTTCCAGCACCAGTATGAATTTCATCACTTACACTACTACCATAAAATTCATCATCTTTATCAGTTCCAATGATTTTGTGTATATTCACGATACGATCTTCTTTACCATACCCATTATCGCTTACTATACCTGTGTCAAGATTTGCTTTAATTCCATTTGGTGATTTATATTGAACAACTGCATTATTGCCAATACCAATTAATGTATTGTTTCCATCACCACCAATTAAAATTCCTTTTCCTGATATTATATCGTCATATTGTGAACCATATATGTTTTCGATATTTTTTATCGTATCTTTTCCGCCAAAACCATTAGTCGCCGTACCATTACCGTTTGCATCTAACGAAACAACCACACCTTGAATTCCATCATCGTAATAGAGCCAGTCACTACCAGCGCCACCGTCTATAAAATTATCACCACCTTTAGCATGGATATGATCATCACCTGCACCAGCAATAACGGTATTACCTTCTGTTTCGTTTCCATAAAACTGCAAAGTACCATTTTTAATGGTCACATTATTTATATTCTTTATTTCAGCATCATAATTATTAGCTGTAATACGATTGTTTTCTAAATCAACAATATACGATCCTTGCATTGTTTCATCTAAAATAAGCGAGTTAGTTCCACCACTACCGTCAACAAATGTTGTATTCTGGTTTATAATGAATGTATCATCATATTCCGTACCAACAAATTTTGCGAATCCACCCGCTGTAAAACTATCCTGATATGTCTGTCCGTTGATATCTTTTATTACTGTTCCATTAGTAGCGTCTATCTCAATCCCAGAATTCTGTGCAACAATAGAATAACGACTATAATCTAACGTATTCGTTCCATTACCTTTAGTGATAATTTGGTCATTACCCAAAGAACCATAGATGATATTTTCCGACCCGCCACCAACATGAATAATATTATCAGCATCGCTTCCTTCAATGATATCATCAAAAGCTGAACCAACAATATTTTCGAAATTTGAGACCTTATCTACACCATCAAGACCATTGCTATCTTTGGTACCGTTCTTTGTTGCTACTTGATTTTTCAGGCTGATTTCAATGCCATTAGCGACATTACTATAATCGATAGTATCGACACCATCTCCTCCATCATAATAATTAGACATTCCGCCTTTGCCTACAATAAGATAATCATCGCCAGCGCCTGTACTAATGAGATAATTAGTATCATTAGCCAATTCAATACGATCGTCAAAATCAGTTCCAACAATGCCATTTATGTTAGTTAGCTGATCCGCACCGCCAAAACCATTTGAATAGGCACGTCGTGTTTTAAGATTTACATCAATGGCCGAAGACGCTAGATGATAATCTACAACGTCAATTCCTGAACCACCAATAAAGGAGTTATAACCTTGCCCAGCAACATAAAGATTATTACCTGCTTCACCGTGAATTACAGCTCGACTAATTGCATCACCTTCAATATAAAAAGTATCATTACCTTCACCACCATATATCGTTATACTACCTTTGGCGGTTTTAAAAATATCATCATGTTGACTACCTTTAATTGATTGAATATTCGTTAAAGTATCCGAACCATCAAAGCCATTATTGATAACTTGTTTATCTGTTTTAGAAAGGTCAACATTAATTCCTTTTACGGATTCTTGATAACTGGCCGTACTATTTCCTCCATTACCGCCTATTAGCGTATTGTTACCCCCCATACCTACAAGGATATCATTACCACCATTACCAATTATGATATTGTCTTTATCATCTCCAATTAAGACATCATCAAAATGTGTACCAGTAATGTTATTAATATTTCGAATTGAGTCGTTTCGACCAAATGCATCGGTAACAATGCCCTTAGTTAAATCAACATTGACTCCGTTATCAGTGGTTTCATAACTTATTGTATTAATACCGCCTTTGCCATCTATCTGATTATCTTTGCCACCACCAACAAAAAAGATATCCTTGCCATCACCGCCAATCAAGTTGTTACTTTCTGTTAAGCTTCCGATAAAAGTATTATCACCATTGTTACCAATAATATTTTGAATATTTTCAACCTGTTGATTTACAGCTCCTGTAACAGTTTTCGTATGTAAATCAATAATTAAGTCACCTTTTACTTGGCTATAATCTACAGTATTAATTCCAGCTCCACCGTCATAAATATCTTGTGTTGTGCCAGCAATAATGACATCATCTCCAGCACCACCAACAACATGAACATTATTAGCGGAACTTGATAACAGTATGTTTCCATCGATATCAATAAGTGATGAAGGGGAATCAACAACTGAAAAATTAAAGTCTTCTGTTACAGTTTTTCCATTTGAATCAGTGTATGTTACCGAAATCGAGAATTTATTAATCTGACCTTTTGGATATAAAATAATGATTTCATTGAGCGATAAACCATATTTATCACCCTGCGCTGTACCGCCTCGAATAATTTCATAGTCAGAAGGAAGCCCTGTTATGTTACCTATTGATTGAGCATCATCAAAAGAGACAATACGAAGAATTTTACCTTCTTCAATATAATTTTGATTAGCTACGTTAACCGTCCAATCAGCATTTTCTTGCGAAAGATCAACCAGTGTTGTTGAATACTGCGCATTGGCTGTAACATCCGTTCTTGCTGTTAGATTACCACCACCGACGTCGTAAACATGTTGAGCACTATCAATTAATCCTTCCCATTGATAAAGTTTAACATTAGGCATCTTTGGCGTAATACTTGCAGGTGGTTTACTTTCAACAATTGGAACTTCGCCATCGATACTTGATTGAAACTTTTCAGAATCCGAACTGGATGATGAACTCTTCTTAAAAACAATATCTGCATGAGGTGACTTAAGTTTAGCAGGCTTCACTTGCATGTCTAAATCCATCATATTTTCAAGTGAAGATTGAATTTCATTTGATGACGTGTCCGCACCACCACTTGTATCAATAACAATAAAATTGTCTGTCATGTTTGTCGTGAGATCAACCGTTTTATCTTCGACACTTTCGACAGTGATGTCATCCTCTTTAGTGGTAAGTTGTTCAGGTGCTTTTGTTTCAATTATCTCTGGTGTAATATCTTCAATTTTCGCTAAACTCATAATTTCATATGAATTTAATTTTTTTCCATCATTAAATGCTAATGAAAGCACGCCTCCATTTAAAGAAGCTAATTCGGCTCCCATCGTTAAAATCAATTTACGATTGTCACCTGTAGTAATGATTAAATCCGAACCATTAATTGATAAAGATACTTTATCTTTTTCCCATGAAGCATTAATTTTATTGTCTTCATAAGTAAAAGGAATAATTGAAAGAGCTGGCTCCATCGGTGTTAAGGCTGTATTTGTGTTACTCATAAACTTGTCTCACTTCTTATCTCTATTTATACTCGGTCAACGATTAATTCATGTGTACCATCTGTCCAAATTTCTTTTGAACCATTTACACTATGTGACCAAGAAGAAGAATTTATTAATGCTAAACTGTCATTACTATCTAAAACAAACTCAACTGAATCTGTATCCAAAGCATCAAAAAAGGTCGATAAATCAATGGAAATTCTATCCATGCTATTGTCTTTGAAATCAAAACTGTCTATATGTTTAAAAATAGTTGAACTTCCAAAAAAGAAATTATCTGTTTGACCAGATTTTTTAACAACATCAAATCCTTGACCTCCGTCAATACATTGATAGCCATTTAAATCTGCTAATGAGGTAATTTTGAATATATCATTACCATTGGTTCCAATGATGTTTTCAATACTTTTATAGTTGTCCACACCTTGATTACCATTATCATGGGTTTTGACAATTGTGTTAGTATTAAGATTAACTTCAATTTTAGTATTATTTAATTCATTATAAATTAACGTATCATTACCGCGATCGCCGTTATAACTATCGTTTCCTGTAGAAGCGTAAAATGTATCGTTTCCAAATCGTCCGGTTATAACATTGTCGTTATCATTGCCTCGAACAATACTATCACCCGAACCAGTTACAACTTTATTGATATTGATTAGTTTATCTGTACCTGTGGTTTTCCCACCACTTTTTACAGCAATACCTTTCTCTAAATCGATATCCACATTTGATGCATCGCCATAATCAACCCACGCATTTTTACCAACGCCTTCTAGTGTATCGTTACCAGAAAATCCTCTCATTTCAGCGAAAGATTTAATATAGTCATTGAATTCGGTACCATGAACGGTTTCGACATCCACAATATGGTCTTTACCACCATAGCTATTTTGTGTTGCATAACCTGTACCACTTTGATTGAGTTCTACTACAACACCTTTTCCAGTAGTAGAGTATCGATAGCTGATTATATCTGTGCCGCTTCCACCAAAAATTTCATTATTTCCGCCTAAAATATAGAAGGTATCATTTAATGAACCGCCGACAAACTTTGTTGAACCCGATGTTTTAGTATAACCAACATTACCTGAAGCATTTGAAAATCTAACTTCATCAATATTTTTTACGGTGTGATGAAATAAATGTCTATCTTTAACATCATCATCAATCTGATTAGTATCAAGATGAGCCACCATTCTTCCAGACATACCACTATAATCTATGGCATCGTGACCTGAGCTACCATCAATTGTTTGATTGCCTGCTGCAGCGATGAAAACATCACTGCCTTTTGAACCAATAAAAGTATTGAAATTGGTAAAATTATCTGTACCAGAGGTTTTAGTAACAGTGCCGTTACTCATATTGATAGTAACACCGTCACTGAGAGCATCATATCTTAATGTGTTTACACCTTCTCCACCATCAAGAATATCATTACCATAATTGCCGTAAACTGTATCATTTCCAGCCCCAGCTAAAATACTTAGATCGTTAGCACTACTGTAGATCACATCATCAAAATCAGTCGCTATAATTTTTTGAATGTTTGTTATGTTATCTTGACCACCAAAGCCATTTTTAGCAACATCACCCGTTACTAAATCCATTTCCAGACCTGAAGTTGCATTACTGTAATCAACAGTATTAATGAAACCTGCGCCTTGACTTCCTCCATCAATTTTATTGTTGCCAGAACCTGCTATGATTGTATTATTACCAAGACCCCCATCGACTGAATGATCGCCATTACCTAAAACGAAATAATCATCAAAATTAGTTCCAATGACTTTATTAATATCCTTTAAAATATCAATACCTGAAAAGCCATTGTCATAAACAATACTTTTATTGAAATCAATGCTAATTCCATAAGCTGCATTTACATAACTAAGGGTGTCAAAACCTGTTCCCCCTAAATAATTGTTAAATCCTGCTCCTGCTTCATAGGTGTTATTACCACTATTTCCACTTAAAAATGTGATGCTCGCTTCATTACCACCAACTTTAAAGTGATCATCACCAGCGCCACCATCAATAATGGTAGTGCCAACACCTGTTATGAATTTATCATCATAATCACTTCCAACAATAGCTTGGATATTAATTAGTGTATCTTTTCCACCGAATCCATTATCTTCAACTTGGTTATTATCTTTTGTTAAATCCACTTCAATTCCAGATTCAGCGTCTGAATAGTCAGCGGTGTTAATTCCCTCACCACCATCGAGTGTATTATTTCCACCTCGACCTGATAAAGTATCATTACCTTTACCACCGACAATGAGGTTGTCTTGATCATCGCCTATTAAAATATCATCAAAATCACTACCGGTGATATTTTGAATATTTTTAACAGAGTCTGTGCCACCATTACCGTTATTAATAACTTTATTTGCAGATAAATCAACGTGAACACCGCTAGTCACATTTTCAAAGGCAATGGTATTGATACCTTTACCGCCATCAATAATGTTGTTACCCCCACCACTCATAATCGTATCATTACCATCACCGCCAGTGAGTATATTATTTTCTTGGCTATGCCCAATTATGGTATCGCCATTATTACTTCCAATTACATTTTGAATATTTTTTAATGTATGGTGGGTATTTTTGGCGTCAGTTTTTCCATTATTTAAATCAATAACCAGTGATTCTTTAAGTTGACTATAATTAACTGTATTTGTACCAGCACCTCCATCATAATGTCCATTTTGATTGCCTGCAAAAATGGTATCATCCCCACTACCAGCGGTGATATCAACATTATTTTTGGTTGATGAAAGTTGAAAATGCCCAGTATTATCAACAATAATTGCTGGGTGATCGGTAATATCAAAATTAGCCTGTTCATTTACTGTATTGCCTTGATTATCAATATAGCTTAAAGCAAGGCTAAAAGACGATTTTATTCCTTCAGGATAAATAATTAAAAATTGATTTGCAGCTAATCCAAATTCTTTACCGAGTGCCGAATCAGCTGTAATGATTTTCATATTTCCGAGTTGACCAGTAACAGAAACGACACTTGTTGCATCATTAATTTCTATAACGCGCCCTATTTGCCCAATAGGTAGCTTCGTTTCATCATTAGCGTAAATTGTCCAATTTTCTGTTTCTCCCGATAGATCTATATGAATATTTTCATATTGGATATTAAAATTTTCTGATTCAGCTGCTTCGTCATTACCGGTACCCGCTATCCAAATTTTACTTGAGTTATTAACAACCGATTTGATTTGTAATAACTTTATTGAAGGAATATCGATTTCATCAGAGCTATCGTCGTTATTGTTATTATTATCATTGATATCGATAATTTCATGCGATTCTGCAATAAATTTTTCCTTTGAAGATTCGGCTGTATCGGATGTTGATGGATACGGGATATTTTCTGAAATATTGTTATCATTATCACTGATAGTTGATGAAGAATTTTTTGAAATAAGCTTTTCAAGATCTTCAACACTCTCTTCATCTTTTTGTAATTGACTGTCTAAATTATTGACTACGATAATTTCAACAGATTCATTAGCGACAGGTTCGATAACTTCATGTTCATCTTGCCCCTTCATCTCATTTTTTTCAGTAACATCAGATTCATTATTTTCAGTTAACTTTGGCGCAGTATTAATAGATTGAGACTTGGAAATTAACTCATTAGCATTGATTGTAACCCCATCTTTAAATGAAAAAGTAAATATATTTGGGTCTAATGATGCTAGTTTAGCCGCTAATGGTAATATTAATTTTTTATCACCAGACTGAACAATCAAATCAGTACCATTAATTAATAATTCAACATCTTTATAATTAACGGGTATATAGTTTTCTGCATAGGTAACAGGAACAACAGCTGTTTCTGATGATGCAGGCATTGGTAATTCATTATATTGTGACATCTATTTATATCCATTCATCTAAATAAGTTAAGGTTCTGAAAAAACAAGAGAACTGTTTGACAATAAGGGTTTTAAAAAGTATTCCAGTAATGTCCTTTTTCCAGTCAGCAAATATGCATCGACACTCATACCTGGGTACATAGTTACATTATATTTCTCAGAAGGAACTTCAATACTAACAAGGTAATATCGACCTAAATTTTCGTCTGAAACAGCATCTGCACTGATAACAGATACTCTTCCCTCTAGTGTGTTAGCATATGAAACGTCAAAAGCACTGATATGCAATCTTGCAACCATTTTTTCCCAAATACGATCCCTATCTTCTGGTCTTACTTTTACTTCAGCAATGAGAGGGACTTCTGAAGGTGCTATTTCAACTACTTCTCCCCCTGCTCGAATAACTGCACCTGTATGAGCAACAAACAGACGCTGAACTACGCCATCGGCAGGACTGACAATTTTTGAGTTTTCTCGTCGTCCTTCACTGTGCGTTCGCGAGTTATCAACATCGCTTAAATTGATATTAACTTGAGTTAGTTGTTTTTGAACATCAGATATGAAGTCAGCTTGAATCTGTTCATATCTTGCTTCATATTCTGAAAGTTCACTATTTAATCGTGGTACTCTTAATCTGGACTCATTAAGTGCGGTTTGTATTTGCTGATTTTCAAGTTTTTTCTGAAGCAAAGCTCCTTGTGCTGCTGCTCCCTTAGCTACCATGTTTTTGTAAAGCTGTACTTCTTGTTTAGCCAACTCCGCTTGTTTGCTAAGATCATCAATTTTAGTGACCAATTCTAAAATTTGCGCTTTCTTCTGTTCTACTTGAGCATTAATGACTTGTTTTTGTGCCCGTAAAGCTACGGATCTTGAATCAAATAAATGCAATTCATTTGTTATAATTTCATCTAATGATTTTTCACCCGTAAATTTAGGTTCAAATTTTTCATTACTTAATTCTGCATTAAGTCGTTCTATTCTGACCAATAAAGCTTTGCGTTCAATTTCATTTTTGGCAAAACTTTCATTAACATAGCTATTATCAACAATCGCAATTAATTGTCCTTTTGTAACATGCTGCCCTTCATGCACCAAAAGTTGTTGAATAACGCCACCTTCAGGGTGTTGGAGAGTGATATTTCGACTTTCGACACGAATAACACCAACACCTTTAACTAACACATCAACTTTAAATAATGAAATCCAAATTAGAAATAGAACGATAACAAGTAGTGTTCTACCTGCTATTCCTGTTGGCATATAGTTAGCTAGTTTTTTTAAAACTACCACTCCATCTTGAAATTTTTCTCTAAATCTATCTTTCATTTTGATTCAAATATTGTCATTAATTTGTTGGTATCAGTTGGCAGCGATGACCACTTTAATTTACCTGTTCTAGTAATTTATTGCGCCTATATTTTAGTTCTGTATCATTCTTTGACTTTGAATCTCTGAAGGCTGATTTTCAACCACATTGACTTCATCATCACGTAATATACGGATAGATACAAATCCAATATCACTCCTATTAACAGAAGCATTTTCTATTTTTACTTTTTGAACGGAAACTTTTCGAGATTGTAAAATACTAAACACTTCTAAACTTCGTTGATATTGTAGACTTAAAGAAAAACCAACTTGTGCGTCATCTGACGAAGTAGCAAAAATAACAGCACCTTTTTCTTCGATTTGGTCTTTATTCGCATCAATCCATTGAATCAATTTTTCTTTATTTGCTTCTGTTAAGAAATTTCGATTTTTAGGCCCCTGAAAATCCAAACGTAATTCATTTGGATTGACACCCTGATCATACTTATAAACATTAGTCACTAATTGATTACGCTCACGCAATTTAATCCCAACATTTTGTTGAGCAATAATCATTAATATTTGAAAAAGTAACGTGATTAGAAGATATACAAGTAATAATACTGTCATCATATCAACATATGCTGGCCAGAAATGTGAATTTGATTTCATAGAAATACCTTTCTTTTCATTATTTTAAGCTAAGTTTGAACATTCCATCATCTAACTTATCAGCAAGTAAATATAAACCGAGTGTAGAAAGATAATAATCATATAATGCTGATGATCGACTTACTTTCGCACTAAAGTAATCTGTTTCTACGGTTAATAAATCGTTTAGATTACGTTTACCTAAAATGAATTCATCCATATATAATTTGCGAGTTCTACTTGCATCATCTTCGGCTTTCGATTGTATTAGGTAAGTATCAGTAGAGTTAAGCGCATCTTCTACCAAATTATTTGAAACCTCTTTAATATCACGTACCAGTTGATTGTAAGAAGCCATACTATAACTATATCGAGCTACTGCTTGACTGATTCTTGATGAATTAATACCACCATCTAAGACAGGCATACTAACTTGTAGTGACACTTTACCACCGATGAAATTGCCATTTTTATCACTTGGATGTTGGAAAGGTTTACTATACGATCCGACAGCATCAACTGAAGGATATCGTGCACTTTTTGCAACCTCAATTTCTGAACGAGCACTGTTTAACTGAGCCTCAGAAGATTTAATATCAGGGTTATTTTCCAACACATTATTCAAAATTTGGTCATATAATTGACTTGTAATAAATACTTCTTTCAATTTTACAGGATGGGTTGGCGCTGAACGACCCAACAAAGAATTCAACTCTTGTATCGATTTTTTCAATTGAAGTTCAATTGATTTAGAAGCATTTTGTGCATTGGTTAATGCTAATTGTGCCCTGATTAATTCTGACTGAGGTGAAAGCCCTCCTGTAACTTGTACACCAATAGTATTTACAAGTTGTGACATTTCTTTTATATAATCTTGAGCGTAATCTTTTTGTTGAGTGTAACGACGTACATTAAAGTAAGCTTTAACTACATTGAACGTAACTTTATTCTTTTCATAATCAGCAACATATTTAGCTGATTCACGAAGTTGTTTTGCACTATCTACACTATAACGAGTACGACCAAAATCAAGCAGGTTATATTGAAAAGAGACCTGAGCTTGAGCATATTCATCATTAGACCTTGATATCGAGCTCATTCGATCGAAGGCTTTATCGCGAGTTTTAGCTAACACATTAACTTTAGGATAGTATGTTGCTTTCATTTCATCTATTCTTGCATCTGCTTCTTCTAATCTTGAGTTCGCAGAAACAGTACGCAAGGAGTAATATTGAGCAAGTTCTATGGCTTCTGCTAAAGATAATCCTCTTGATTCAATATCAAAACCATTTTGCAATATACTAGGTAATTGTTTATTAGCTAATAGAATATTTTCATTTGCTTCGTAAGTATTTTGGGTATTTGGTAGCTCATGTTTAACAGTACAACCAATCATAAGGGACGAAAGCACACTTAATACGATAATTTTATTTTTCACAACATAATCCATATAACAAATAACTATTTAAAAATAATTAACTCCATCTTATCTTTAATAAAATAGAGTTAATTAACTGTGCTACACAAAGTATTAACTCAATTTTGAACAGATGCTCTTAATGTAGTCATTTGACTAACACATTCTTGCAAAAGTTCATTTTGTTGACGCACTACTTGTACTACTGCTTCGGAATCACTTGTTTTCATACGAGCAACGGATTCAATCGTTAATAACTGTTGGCGAACACCTTCCATTTCAGATTGCAAACATGTCAGTGTTTCAGCTACTTCTTTAAATGTTTGAACTATTTGTATGCGATCCGCATTCATTCCACCAATTGCTTCAACTAGAGCAGTACGATTTCTATCTGTTGAGGTATAAACATTTTCAATAACTTCAATTGTTTGACTTTGAACCTCATTAATTTTCACCGTATGTTCATCAATTGCATTTAACGCATTATTCGCTGTTTCTAATTCGACTTGAATACTTCGTAAAATAGGTTGTTGACCATCAATAGAGGCAAGCATTGAATTGACACCTTCTAACTCACTTTGTATTTGCCCCAACACAGATTGCATAGAATTGAATATTTGGTTTTGTGAGGCAAAACTCTGCTCTTGCTGTTGAATAAGCTTATCAAAATAATTAGATAATTTATTGGTGCTTTCAATCTGTTGTAATTGATTATCTTCGAATTTTTTCTGATAATTAAGAAATTGATTAAATGAATCTAATAAAGCTGCATTTAAATTCGTTGTTTGCAATTTAACGTCCGAAGGTGATGCAAGAGCAGACTCAGTAGAACCATTAATTACACTTGATATAGAAACGCCTACATCATTAGCATTCGTTTTAGCCCAATCTTCAACTGAAAAATAGATATTATCAACTATTGAGCCTAATAAATGCGCTAATAAGCCCATTACTAAAGAACCCATTAATCCAAGAAATGATGCAGTAAATGCTGCTGACATGCCACCTAAAGGTGCGGCAATACCACCAAGTAAAGCTGAAATATCACTGGTATTATTAGTAACAATATCCATTGATTCACGGATACTGCCCATTGTTAAGATTAATCCAATGAACGTACCTAATAACCCTAAACCAACTAATAAACCTGATAAATAATCTGCGCCAGATACACGGTGGGAAAAGCTATCTTTTAATTTGTCTAGAACAGAATTACGGATTTCTGGACCTGAAAGTGCCAAATCAGATACACGCCCTCTTAACCCTTTAACTGCACCTTTAAAAGGAAAGTTATTTAATTTATCAAAATTATTGGGATTTTCTGAGGCTACTGATAAAAACTTTTTCCAGCTATTGATTCCACTCATTAGTGAAACAGAAACAATAAAAGTATAAATTACACCAATAATTTGCATTGAAATAATAGCGGTATTGATAATTTTATTATGATTAATAGCTTCTAAAAGATCATCAAAAAAATATGCATAAGCTATTACTATTACAAAGAGGATCAATAATATAAATCTTATCGATCGTTTAACAGAATTCAACTTCACTTTATCCATCCTTAAACTAAATTATAAAAACATTCATAATTTAGTATAACTATATTTATTTTCCAATTTTTTATAAAAAATTAATATTCATCAATCTTCTTAACGAAAATATGATGAATTCTTATTATAATACTGATTAAAAAAATTGAAACCTTTTTATTCAAAAATTTCCAAATAAATATTATTTAGAAATAAAAACATCTAAAAAAACTATAATAAACCATTATCTTTATTAGCTTTAATGAATGTTGCACTTTTATTAAACTATAAATTAGAAACTTTTAGATCAATTTTTTACGCCGATTAACGCCCTAAAATTCCATGAATAATTATGGCGAATCATTTTAAATAACTTACTTAAGTAAGTTCAATATCCTCAAGTTAATTATATTATTAGCCAAATAAGCTATTACTGAGATTTTATAGAAGAGCATAAAAATTTATTTTGTAAAATAAGTTTGCTTTTATTACAGAAAATTAACAAATAAGTCACTGTGTTGAATTCCCGTTAGCAAATATTATGTGTTAGATTTTTTGAGAAGATGATTGGAGAAATTAATCTATCCTTTTCAAAAGGAAAATTTAGTTAATATACAGGCAAATGACCAAACCAATTATGATACCAACGCGGATTTATTTCATTCCTCATTGTTTTTAACTCCAATTTATGATGATAAAAAACTAAACTTATTTGTCCTGATTTAGATGTGGTATAAAAATTTAATTGTCGATCTTTGTAACGTGCTATAACTTTATTGGAAGGCAATTTCCAAGGATTATAACGGGAAGTCGACAAAAGGGACACGCTAGGATTAACAGCGTTTAAAAAAGCATAGCTTGATGACGTGTTACTACCATGATGAGGAATTTGTAAAATTGTTGATTTAAGTGTATTTCGATATTTTTCAATCAATTGATACTCTTGATTTTTTTCTAAGTCACCTGATAATAATACTGAAAATTGACCATCTGTAATGTGTATTACACATGAATCTTCGTTTTGCGCATATTCGGCTAGATGAGTTGGCCATAATACAGTTAAACTTAGATTATTCCATGTCAGATGATTTTCTGATAAACAGTGATAGTGATTTTTTAATTTTACTGATGAACTCATCAGCCATGCATTGGGATAATGTTGTTGAAGTAGAGAAAGTCCACCAATATGATCATTGTGTTGATGGCTAATAATAATTCCCTTTACATCTAAATTGTGCCATTGTAAAAATGGAATGATTATACGTTCTGCGGCAGAACTATTTTGCCACTGCGCCCCCGTATCATACAATATTGCGGATTTCCCATCATGTATGACAATTGCCAGACCATGACCGACATCTAACATATCCATTCGCCATAGATAATGCTGTTTTTTAAAAAATGGACTCACTATTATCATGAGTAAAATGCAGAGGGTTATAGTATGACGACGCCAAAATTCCGTTTTAAGAGTAATTATGGCCAGCCATCCAATAATACTTAATAAATAAAAATCAGATGAAGTAGTAAACCAAGGGAAATCAATCAGCTTCAGACAGTAAAATAAATAATCAAGTGACTGTTCAGCAATAAACCAAAACCATAATGCTAAATAGAAACAATCAAAAAAACTAAAACAGAGTGCTATCAAGATTGATGGAAAAGTCAGTAACGATATGATTGGAATCGCAATTAAATTTGCCAAAAGAGCCATAGTACTGACACCTTGAAAAACAAATAATTGTATTGGTAACAATAACGCTGTTAAACCTAATTGTAGATGTATTAATTTAACTAGGTAACACGTTTTGTTATTTTGAATCTTTTTTGATAATGGTACCCATTGATATAAAAATATTAAGCTAACAACAGCATAACAAGATAGCCAAAAACTTTCAGACAAAATCATCAACGGATCGGTTAATAATAATAAGGCTATTATTCGATTAATTTTCTGCCATGCGCTGATATGTTGGTTTTGACAGCGTAAATAAATCCATATCCCTAATGCCATTATTGCACGTAAAGCAGGAGGATTGAATCCTGTTAACCAAGCATAAAAACAGGCGCATAACCATCCGATTATGATTGGGACATATAAATTATTGAATCGCTGTGGAATAAAAAATAACATTAATTTGACGAGACTGTAACACATACCAAAGACCAACAAAATATGCATACCTGATATCGCCATTAAGTGAGCAACGCCGGTATTCATCATAATTTGCCGATAATGATGATCAAGTTGAGAGCGATCACCAAAAGCCAATGCAAATAATATCCCACGGTAATGAAACAAATACATATAAGGCAAAGCATGATCAACAATAGTTTGTCTAATATCATTTTTATCTTTTAATAATTTAGCATTATTGATTTTTGCAGATAATAATGTCCGATTGGCTATAGCAAAACGCTGACTATCAAATCCTCCTTCATTTAAATAACTATGAATTACTTTCGTTTTTATCGTTAATTGCCAAATTTGACCTATTTTAGGTACATTAACATTATCCCAATAAATTGAAATTGGGATAGGAGTTGATGATGCTTGGTGATTACTTTCAAGAATAGTCCATTGCAGATAGTAAGGATTCATTTGCTGAGATGGATGCCGGATATTGATACTTTCGACTTTTGCTTTGACGACGAGTGTTTTGTCAATGTAAGGATCGATATTGATTAAATACTGTTTAGAATATGCCGTCGACCATAAGAAACTTAACATAAATATACTAATAAGTAACAACGTTTTTCTAAATAGAAATTTACTCGCAATGACAATAATCAACACGCCAAAAGCTGTCGCATACCAAAATATGTCTGAAAGTAATTTAGACATAAACATTAATGGCAAGCAGCCTAATGAAAATGTAATTATAAGTAAATCATGTGAATAAATTTGCCGCATTGACTCAAATTAGGCTATCGAATTAACAATAAGTTAGCATAACCTGTCAACAAATTATGCTCAGAAACTTTTTATAGATATTGCGATCTTGGTTCCAATCTTAATTCGCATTTGTTAAAAATCGATCATTATGATAAGAACATTTATAAATGTATTTTGATAGGTGTTAAGACTAAAATTACTTTAAATAGTCATCAAACTTTTTAATTATTTTTAAATAACTTTTTAATGTTTAATCAATATATTAATTGAGGGATTAATAAAAAAGCCTTTGAGTTAACTCAAAGGCTTTTAAACTAAATACTATTTTAGATATTATGCTTTAGCGGCATTATTTACTCTTTCACGTAATTCTTTACCTGGTTTAAAGTGAGGAATGTATTTATGTTTCACCTCAACATTACCACCAGTTCTTGGGTTTCTCGCTTTACGTGGTGCACGATAATTTAAGCTGAAACTACCAAATCCTCGAATTTCTACACGATCGTTGCTTTCCATAGCTAAAGCGATCTGTTCAATAATATCTCTTACAGCATCATCAACAAGTTGCACAGGAAGGTGTGCCCGCCAGTTGACTATCTTTTCCACTAAATCTGATCTGTTCATGGTCACTCCTAAGTTATGTATGTGATATATAATTTGTTCATTTTATACCACAAAAGAAAAAGAGGGCAAGCCCTCTTTACTTTTTAGTTGAATATTTTTTACTCGGTTTTTGATGCAGCTTTGAATGCTTCAGCCATTGCATTAGTAAATGATGCTTCTTCTTGAGTTGAAGTATTATTTACAGCAGCAAGCGCTTCTTTTTCGTCAGCTTCATCTTTAGCACGTACAGATAATGAAATTGCGCGAGTTTTACGATCGATATTAACAATCTTAGCCTCGACTTCATCACCAACTTTTAATGCAGTTGTTGCATCTTCAATACGTTCACGTGCGATATCTTGAGCTTTTAAGTAACCTTCAATGCCTTCTGCGATTTCAATTGTTGCGCCTTTAGCATCAACAGCTGTTACATGACCTTTAACAATTGAACCTTTTTTGAAGTTTGAAGCAAAGCTACTAAATGGATCATCTTCAAGTTGTTTAATACCTAAAGAGATACGCTCACGTTCTGCATCAACTTGTAATACAACCGCTTCGATATCATCACCTTTCTTATAAGCTTTAACTGCTTCTTCACCTGGCATATTCCAAGAGATATCAGAAAGATGAACTAAACCGTCAATACCACCATCTAAACCGATGAAGATACCGAAATCAGTGATTGATTTGATCTTACCGCTAACTTTATCACCTTTATTGTGTGATTCAGCAAATTGTAACCATGGGTTAGGTTTACATTGTTTAAGACCAAGAGAAATACGACGACGTTCTTCATCAATTTCAAGAACAATAACTTCAACTTCATCACCTAAGCTAACCACTTTAGATGGGTGAATGTTTTTGTTAGTCCAATCCATTTCAGAAACGTGAACTAAACCTTCAACGCCAGTTTCAATTTCTACGAAACAACCGTAATCAGTTAAGTTAGTTACTTTACCAGTTACTTTAGTGCCTTCTGGGTAACGTTTAGCAATTGAAACCCATGGATCTTCGCCTAATTGTTTTAAGCCAAGAGATACACGTGAACGGTCTTTATCAAATTTAAGAACTTTAACAAGTAATTCTTGACCCACTTCAACCACTTCACTTGGGTGTTTAACACGTTTCCAAGCCATATCAGTAATATGAAGTAAACCATCAACACCACCAAGGTCAACGAATGCACCGTAATCAGTAAGATTTTTGATGATACCTTTAACTTCAGAACCTTCTTGAAGATTTTCAAGAAGTTGTTCTCTTTCTGCGCTATTTTCAGATTCAATTACTGCACGACGAGAAACAACAACGTTGTTACGTTTTTGATCTAATTTAATAACTTTTAATTCGATTTCTCTATTTTCAATATGAGAAGTATCGCGTAATGGACGTACATCAACAAGCGAACCAGGAAGGAACGCACGAACGCCATTAAGATCAACCGTAAAGCCACCTTTCACTTTACCATTGATAACACCTAAAACTGTTGCAGCATCTTCAACTGCTTTTTCTAATGTAAGCCACGCTTCATGACGTTTAGCTTTTTCACGAGATAGAATGGTTTCACCAAAGCCATCTTCAATTGAGTCAAGTACGACATCAACAACGTCGCCAACTTTAACTTCTAATTCGCCTTGGGCATTTTTAAACTGCTCTACTGGAATTGCTGATTCGGATTTTAAACCAGCATCAACTAAAACAACATCTTTGTCGATTGCAACGACAGTACCACGGATCATGTTACCAGAACGAGTGTCTAGTTGATTTAAAGACTCTTCAAAGAGTTGAGCAAAAGATTCAGTCATATTTATATACTTAAATTAATATTAACGTCCACATTACATCATGTCTTGTGGGGTTGTTTATGATACTCCACTCGTCCTTATAATGGAGCTTTGTTCACGTTATAAATAAATTTACAACGCAAGTTTTTCGTTTATATACGTAATAGATTGATTAAATACATCTTGAATAGAGAGTGATGTGGTATCAATTATTAGTGCATCTGTTGCAGGTTTTAATGGGGCAACGGCTCGATTACGATCTCGCTCATCACGCGCAGTTATCTCCTGCAAAATTTCGGCGAATTTAGCATGTTTTTGCTTATCTTGCAACTGTTTCATTCTTCTTTCTGCTCTTGAGTGCGGGCTAGCATCCAGAAAAATTTTTACTGGTGCATCAGTAAACACAACTGTCCCCATATCTCGCCCATCCGCAATTAACCCTGGCAATTGCCTGAAATCTCTTTGTCGTTGCAATAATGCTGCCCGAACTTGATTTAGCGAAGCCACTTTAGAAGCAGCGCCCCCAGTCTCTTCAGTA
Organism: Gilliamella sp. CG25; assembly: GCF_046635705.1. NCBI lineage: Bacteria > Pseudomonadati > Pseudomonadota > Gammaproteobacteria > Orbales > Orbaceae > Gilliamella > Gilliamella sp. CG25. The sequence continues at coordinate 125,997 of NZ_JBIDFJ010000004.1, forward strand.
CGAATATCTTTAGAGACATCGACGCCATTTAATAGCACTTTGACTTCGCCATGATGGGTATCAAAAGTTAAAGGTAAATTTAATGCTAATTGTGTTAATTGTAGTTCATCATTCAGCGCAATGTGATGATTAAGCGCCGACAACGCAAGCACACGATAAATCGCGCCAGAGTCTAAAAGATGCCAATTGAAATGATTAGCTAACGCTTGACACAACGTGCCCTTCCCCACACCACTAGGGCCATCGACAGCAATAACAGGAACTAATGTATTCATTTAGTATTCACTCAATCGTTTAAATTGTTCAAAATAGTCAGGAAATGTTTTCATTGTACATTTAGGATCTAATATAGTCACGGGCGTATCGGATAATGCCACTAATGAAAAACACATTGCCATACGATGATCGTTATAGGTTTTTATTTCAGCATGTGTTAAAGATTTAGGGGGGATAATCGTTATATAATCGTTACCTTCTTCAACCTCTGCCCCTATTTTACGCAATTCAGTTGCCATAGCAGATAAGCGGTCAGTTTCTTTAACTCGCCAGTTATAGATATTACGAATAGTTGTGGATCCTTTGGCAAACAAAGCGGTTGTTGCTATTGTCATCGCCGCATCAGGGATATGATTCATATCCATATCAATACCGTTAAGTTCCCCTCGGCTACACTCGATATAATCATCAGCCCACGTTACTTTAGCACCCATATTTTCAAGTACATGGGCAAATTGGGTATCACCTTGTAAGCTTTTTTTACCAACACCTGTGACGCGAACAGTGCCCCCTTTAATCGCCGCTGCAGCTAAAAAATATGAAGCGGATGAAGCATCACCTTCAACCAAATAAGTACCCGGTGACTTATAAGTTTGCTTTGCTTTAATAACAAATTTTTGATAATTATCATTGATGACCGACACCCCAAATATCGCCATCATTTTGATCGTGATATCAATATACGGTTTAGAGACTAAATCCCCTAAAATAGTAATTTCAGTATCGTTATCAGCAAGTGGGGATGCCATTAATAGCGCCGTTAAAAATTGACTTGAAACAGAGCCATCAACCTGAATATTACCGCCAATAAAGCCCCCATGAATATGCAGTGGTGGATAACCTTCATTTTCAAGATATTCTATGTTAGCCCCACCTTGACGAAGCGCATCAACTAAATGCCCTATTGGACGCTCTTTCATACGTGGTTCGCCCGTAAGCACAATATTATTTTCACCAAGACATAACGCAGCAGTTAAAGGACGCATCGCCGTACCGGCATTCCCTAAAAAAAGCTCTAATGCATGGGATGAATGTAATTTTCCGCCGACACCCTGAATATCACAAATCGTGCGATCATTCGATAATTGATACGTAACACCTAATGCTTTAAGAGCATCAAGCATATAACGGACATCATCGCTGTCTAATAAATTTGTTAAACGTGTATTACCTTGACTCAATGCAGACAAAAGTAGCGCCCGATTAGACACACTTTTTGAACCCGGTAAGTTTATCGTACCATTAAATCTTTTTATCGGTTGTAATGTTAGGGATAACATGATAGTTCTCTTTATATTTTTAAGATTTTTAAAATTTATCTAAAGTTGCTTTCAACAATTCAATCGCTTGTTTATCTTTAGCACTATTTTGCCACAATTTATCAAATAACAACCGGTATCGCTTAATCGCATCGTGAGAAGAGGTAATAGAAGCAATCCCTGTGGTCACATTCGGTAATTCACCTAATCGAAACGGGCTCATTGCTAACGAAATCGGGTTTTCATTTTGATAAAATAGTTGAAAAGCAATAGATGGAATTGCATGCTCTGTAATAGCAATGGTTGGCGAATAAGTTTGTTGTTCAATTAATTCAATTAAGTGATAGACTTCTTTGCGAGCTAATAGCATGCGTTCAGACTTTTTACCCGGTGAAAGATTTAAATTACCGACTAAACCAATATGTAAAAAACGTTCTACATTGCGTAAACTAATTAAATTAATGACTTTAGGCGCTGATTGATAGAATTGTGTTTGTCGTTCTTTTAAAATGGCTAACGTTGTTGCATATTTTTTTAAATTAATTGAATCGCCCGATTCATCTAGCATCATAGCAAGATGAGAAAGATAATCTGGTGAAGTGAGTAAAAAAGAAAAAGGATCAAAATGAGAATAAATATGTGTTGATTGTTCTTCAAGTTGGCGCATACGTTCAAAAAAACCTTCACCACTTGAATAATATTCAGTATCAATACCAAGCAAGCTTGCTAAGGATGTATCTAACAAAGTCGCTAAACGTCCTAATGTTTCGATTTTGATAATTTCACCCTTTTCAAGACGGTAAACCGCAGCTCTTGAAATTCTAAGATTTTGTGCTATGTCTTCTGCTTTTAAGGAAGCCGCTATACGATACGCCCGTAAACGCTGACCTATCGCACAATAATCAATCGATCCAGTATTCATAATTCACTCAAACCATTCGGATTTTGGCAGTGTAACATAAGGTAATCATATTGCCAATTTGCAATCCAGGCAATTTTGTTCAATTCATCAATATATGATTTTTGACTCAAGTAATGGATAATCTATCATCCATAATTAAATAACGTCATAAATATTGGCATTAGCAATGTAAGCAAAAAACCTTGCACGATAGCCGGTGGCACTATCATTATTCCTGCTCCTTTCTGTAACATAGGCAAAGTAAAATCCATAGACGTTGCACCACATAAACCCAGTGTTGTTAATTTATACCGTTTTATTAATGTTGGAATAAGTATAATGGCAAAAAGTTCACGTAATATATCATTTAAAAATGTGGCACTGCCAATAATTGCCCCATGCGCTTCAGTCATTAAAATGCCTGACAAAGAATACCAACCAAATCCAGATGACATACCTAATCCTATACGCAAAGGAAGATCTAATAGTAAAGCGGCTACCATTCCACCAATAAAAGTGCTTATAATGACAATTAGCGTTGTTGCAATACCAACTTTGTTAAGTAAAATTTGTTTAAGTGAAATATTATTACTTCTTAACTGAATACCAATTAACAAGAGTAAAAAAACTAAAACAACCTGAATAATGTTTTCGGTATATTGCCATACAAACAATGGAAAAAGTCCGACTATAAATCCCAAAACAAGTGCAATAAAGACACGCAATGATTCCAATATCATTTTTACGCGTGAACCAAAGGTTTGATTAACACTTGAAGCTTTCCACGGTAAAAATAGGTCAAATAACATTAGAAAAATAAAATTCCCGCCAAAAGTACAGATAAAAATAATAGCAGTATAAAATAGAATATTTTGCAAATTAGTCGCAAGGTTATCTAAATGAGCAAGTTCTGCGCCCATAATAAAAAGAATAAAATAAACCATCCAACTTAGAATTTGGTTAATTTTAGCTATCCATTTTTCTTGTTTGCATTTAATTAAATAACCAATGCACAAAGGCACAAGTGCTATTAGAATACCAAAATACATATTTCATTCCCTACTAATTAATTTAAGACAATTATTTTATTGAGCTTTAATTAAAAAAATCGATAAACAACAAGTTGAATATCGATTGTAATCAATTTTGATAATTTGACACTACATTAGGTAAATAATCATTACCTTTAGTATATTATATTAATGATGCTAATTGTGTTTCAATATTCAGTTTGAGTTGATCTAACAAAGCATAACGATTACGGTATTCAGAACGTTTTTTACTTGCTATATCTTCTAACGATTTACGTGTAATCTCAGTGGGTAAAATAAATAACTCACGATCATCTTGTTGACCATCGATTGTTAACCAAAAATCATCATAATCAGACAAAATGCGTTCTTGTCTGCTGTTATAACGCCAATTGTTATACACATGCGTTTTATTTCCAACCGCCACAATTTGCTCAAGCTGAAAATAATGCGCAATGATTAATGCTGCCTCAACGGCGACTCGTTTTGGAAATAATCCATAACATTGCTTAGTCGCTTTTTGTACCCGAACTCGCGCTTCATGATGACCGGTACCTTGCAACCCTGCAATAAATAAAGTCGTTTTTTGTTGATATTGAATGATTGAAAAAGTTAATGTTGCTAAATCAATACCGTCATTATCATAAAAATAAAGGCTTATTTCGCCTTCTCGAGCAAACTTGTTACGCGCTTGAATCGCAATTTGAATATTAGCTTCATTTTTTGCTGTTAGGTTAGCCAATACATATGGAGTTTTAGGATTATAAAAAGCCTTAGTCATGCTATCAGGCTGATTCGCTAAAAAATCATAGTGATATGCTAACGCATCAAAACGCTCTTGTTGCGACAAACTTGATGATAAATACGGTCTTTGTAATTTACACGGTAAATTGGTTTGGCAAGAAAAATAGTAGCCAAGTAATGGATATTGTCTTAATTTATCCAACCATTTTAGTGTAATAGGACTTAAAAATAAGGTTCTAAAAAAAAATTTATAACGATAAGTCGGATTAAGCCAAAGTTCATTTAGCGGAAGTTTACCGGTACATAGCCAGTTAAAAAGTTGCCATTTGCTTTTTGGCTGGGACATATTCGTAATATTATTCATAAGCAGAAAAAATAAATTTGAGTTAGTTAATTTATAAAAAATTTATATGTGGCTAAATTATAAAATATCAATAGATATCAAAGATTAGTCATAAATACCAACTTTAAAGAGTACAATACAACATAAATCAACGCAACCTTTGCCATCTTATTCTATAAGAAAAGAAAATAAAAAACGGTGAACTGGTCACCGTTTCTTATTAAACAATTATTCAGTTTTTATAAACTCAATTATTGTCCTTTCACTTCTTTAAGTCCGTTGAATGGAGCCTTAGCACCTAATGCTTCTTCAATACGGATTAATTGATTGTATTTAGCAACACGATCAGAACGGCTCATAGAACCCGTTTTGATTTGACCAGCAGCTAAACCAACAGCTAAATCAGCAATAGTTGAATCTTCAGTTTCACCACTACGGTGAGAGATAACAGCAGTATAACCTGCATCTTTTGCCATTTTAACCGCTGCGATAGATTCAGTTAATGTACCGATTTGGTTAACTTTAACTAGGATTGAGTTAGCGATGCCTTTTTCAATACCTTGTTTGAAGATTTTGGTGTTAGTTACAAACAGATCGTCACCCACTAATTGGATTTTGTGACCTAATGCTTTAGTTTGGTATGCCCAACCGTCCCAATCGCTTTCATCTAAACCATCTTCGATTGATACGATAGGATATTGTTCAGTTAAACCTTCTAAATAGTGAGTAAATTCTTGAGCAGTAAACTCTTTATTACCTTCACCTTTTAATACATATTTACCTGTTTCTTTGTTATAGAATTCAGAAGCAGCACAGTCCATCGCTAAAGTAATATCTTTACCTAGTACATAACCCGCTTTTTCTACAGCTTCTTTGATACAAGCTAATGCTTCAGCATTTGAATCTAAATTAGGGGCAAAACCACCTTCATCGCCTACAGCAGTATTCATACCTTTAGCATGTAAAACTTTCGCTAAGTTATGGAATACTTCAGAACCCATACGGATTGCTTCACGTACTGTTTTCGCGCCAACTGGTTGAATCATAAATTCTTGTAAATCGATGTTATTATCCGCATGTTCACCACCATTGATGATGTTCATCATCGGTAATGGCATTGAATATTGACCTGGCGTACCATTCAAATCAGCAATATGTTGATATAGTGGAACACCTTTTGCTGCTGCTGCTGCTTTAGCATTGGCTAATGATACTGCAAGAATTGAGTTTGCACCCAAGTTAGATTTAAAATCAGTTCCATCTAAATCAAGCATGATTTGGTCGATAGCCGCTTGATCTAACGCATCTTTACCCACAACTGCTTTCGCAATTGGTCCATTTACGTTTTCAACTGCTTTTAAAACACCTTTTCCTAAAAAGCGAGATTTGTCACCATCACGAAGTTCTAATGCTTCACGCGAACCAGTTGATGCACCAGATGGAACGATTGCTAGACCAACAAAACCACCTTCTAAATGAACTTCAGCTTCAACTGTAGGGTTCCCACGAGAGTCGATGACTTCACGACCATGTACTTTAACGATTTTTGCCATGTTATTTTCCTCTATATGACAGATATATTACAAATGTAAAACTTTAAAACTATTTTTGTTGTAGCTGCTGATACTCCTTGGCAGCTTTTATAAAACTACTAAACAGTGGATGCCCATCTCGTGGTGTCGAGGTAAATTCCGGATGGAATTGACAAGCAACAAACCATGGATGATTAGGAACCTCAATAATCTCGACTAATTTTCTATCAGTTGAAAGTCCTGTTACTTTTAATCCTGCTTTTACAATTTCAGGTAATAAATTATTATTCACTTCGTAACGATGACGATGACGCTCAGTGATTGACTCTTTTTTATACATATCAAATACTAATGAGTCTGGTTCTAAATGACATATCTGAGAACCAAGTCGCATAGTACCACCTAAATCACTATTTTCATTACGTTGCACAACATTACCCGATTCATCACTCCATTCAGTGATTAACGCAATGATTGGATTCGCACAATCTTTAACAAATTCTGTAGAATTTGCGTCTTTAATTCCAGCCACATTACGAGCATATTCAATCATGGCAACTTGCATTCCAAGACAAATACCTAAATAAGGTATTTGGTTTTCACGCGCATAGCGTGCAGCAATGATTTTACCCTCAACGCCACGATACCCAAATCCACCCGGAATAAGTATTGCGTCTAAGCCTGAAAGTAAATCCGTACCACGCGATTTAAGATCTTCAGAATCGATATAACGAATATGAACAGTTAAACGGTTTTTCAACCCGCCATGTTTTAATGCTTCGTTTACAGACTTATAAGCATCGGGTAATTCAGTGTATTTACCCACCATACCTATTGTGACTTCACCAACAGGATTGGCCTCTTCATAAATCACTTGTTCCCACTCTGATAGATCTGCTTCAACGCAATCAAGGTGGAATCGATTGCAGACAAAAGTATCTAAATTTTGTGATTTTAAAAGAGCAGGTATTTTATAAATTGAATCGACATCTTTTAATGAAATAACTGCACGTTCAGGCACATTACAAAATAGTGCAATTTTTGCTCGCTCATTAGCTGGAATGATACGATCTGAACGACAGATTAACACATCAGGTTGAATACCAATAGATAACAACTCTTTGACTGAGTGTTGTGTAGGTTTTGTTTTAACTTCTCCAGCAGAAGCTAAATATGGCACTAGGGTTAAATGCATAAATAAGGTATGTTCTCGACCTACATCAACCGCTAATTGACGAATCGCTTCTAAAAATGGAAGTGATTCAATATCCCCAACTGTGCCACCGATTTCAACAATAGCAACATCGAAGCCTTTAGCTCCTGCAATAACGCGAGATTTAATCTCATTGGTAATATGGGGAATGACTTGAACAGTTGCACCTAAATAATCCCCACGACGTTCTTTGCGTAATACATCGGAATAGATACGCCCTGTTGTGAAGTTATTTTTGCGAGTCATTTTAGTGCGAATAAAACGCTCATAATGACCTAAATCAAGATCCGTTTCTGCCCCATCTTCCGTCACAAAAACTTCACCATGCTGAATCGGGCTCATTGTACCCGGATCGACATTAATATAGGGATCAAGTTTTAACATGGTGACTTTTAAATTGCGGGCTTCTAAAATTGCAGCGAGTGATGCTGCGGCAATGCCTTTACCAAGAGAAGAAACGACACCGCCTGTAACAAAAATATAATTCGTGACCATTAATACCAGACCATTATTAATTTATAAGAACAATATTGCGTCGTTTTCAAACGATAAAAGCAACACAATATACGATAAATCAGACGGGAAAATAGTATAACAGAATCTGACCTTGCTCACAATTGAATAATTATCTTTAACAGATGTTTTAATTAAGCTGATTAGATAGATTTAATGCTACTCAATCTAATCAACTTTAATTTGAAAACAGAATTATCTTCGACAATCAATCTAAACTGTAAGATTAGCATAAAAGTTATTAATCTTACTTTTTCGAACTCGATTTTGTATCCGTTTCCAAATGAAAATTAAACCATTAAAAATCGTACTTAATGCAAAAAAAGCAAATAAAGAGATACTTAAAATAATGGGTAACCACCTGTCTTGTTCATTAATTTGATATCTAATGTCAGGATTAATCGTAAATCCTGAGATAGAATTATCATCTCGATAATAAATATCTGAGACTAATCCAGAAAAATTGACTCGCCCCGATTGGCTATTCAAACTATTTTGAAAAGTTGAATTCGAAACCCGATTAGATTCTAAATCCTCTTGGTCTTTGCTATCTGTTTCGTTAAAAAACTTATTTTTCAGCGTAATGAAGAAAGAAACATTATCGGTTTGATTATGGATTTCTACTTTTCCGCACTTACTATTCACCTTTTTGTTATATTTATCACAAAGTGCCCCTTCCGTGGTAACATTTACCCAATCGCCCTCTTTTAGATTGTTGGTTAATAATTGTGAAATATCATAAAAATTCCAACTTTTCAGGTCATGATTAGCAAAGTGATACATATAAAAGATATTATCTTTAACATTGGATTTTGCATAAACAATAAATGTCAAAATAATACCTACAAGAAAAAGCCATAAATTACGTCCCGCAAACTTTGGTGGTCCAAAATTTTCAATCTCTTTCGAAACTGACAATGTATAACCATAACGAATTATTTTTTTATCCTCAAAAGTAACATCAAGCTCAACATTAGTTAATGTATGTTCGGGTATATATGCTTGCCAATTATCAGGATAATTTAAAATAGAATTATGACCAACAGTAATTTGTTTCGTTTTAGCGTTTTTATTTTTAACTTTTCCTCTTATTCGATTAACAAATTGAATTTTTACTTTAGACTTTGGTTTACGACAATAAAAATAGATAACTGCTAGTAAATTTATGCCAAATAAAAACAGATCAAATAGTTCATTACTTTGCCAATAATCTAAAAAATAATTAATTGTTAAAAAGCAAAAAAATACCGCAACTATCCCTTTATTATTTTTATTCCGATACGCTGATTCTAACGGTGTTTCTTGCCGTGTCATTAAAATTTCATAACCAAATTTTTGTTGATTTTCAATGCGATTGTTTATAGTCTCATTGTCATGATTATGATTATAATTTTCTGGATGTTGAACATCAAACAATTCACTTGCCCAATACTCCATATCATCTTTTTCTAATTTTTTTTCATTGATGATATTTTGATGCGCTGCATAACGAATATCGTGATCATTTAACCTAATCACAATGGCATAATCTTCAGTGAAAACTACTTCAGCCACATTATCATCTAAGATAAAACGATCCATATCATAGGGGATAATGACATCAATATTATTAATTTTATAAAAAAGTGTTTCGCCAACATAGTGATTGATATTTTGTTTGACTAATTTGCCAGATATTGATATTACATCTGAATTTATTAATGACGATTCTTTTACCTCTGAAGATAAATGTTTTGTTGTTTTTAGATAAGGTGTTATAAGACGTTCTTCTAGTGTGGACAATTGCCTAATAGGCCTAAGATCAACAATATAGTTTTTTTCAATTAACTTTTTCTTTTTTTTGTTACTTTTGAAGTTTTTTCTAATCGACGAAACGATCAAAACCAAAATGTGAATGACTAATATTAAACCAAATATATTCATTTTGTGACTTATTCCTTATGAAACATTATTATAGTTATATTTAACTGATAAAATTGGTCAGTCTGATTCTTTTATTTAGTGATTTGCTGTTTTTTCACTACGCGATAATCCAATAATTCCCGATCGAACCATTTCGACAATATGACAAGTTTCACGTATCGACGCTAAGAAAGAATCTAGTTTTTCACTTGTACCCGATAATTGAACAATGTAATGCGTTGCGGTAACATCGACAATCGAGCCTCTAAAAATATCGGCACAACGTTTAACTTCATCTCGTGCATCAGACCCTTTAGCAGCCACTTTCACTAACATAATTTCTCGTTCAACATGAGGCCCTTCTGTTAAATCATGTACACGGTAAACATTGACAAGTTTATGAAGCTGCTTTTGAATCTGCTCTAGCACATGTTCATCACCTGTTGTTTGAATGGTCATTCTGTGCATGGTCGGATCTTCTGTCGGTGCTGTCGTAATGGTTTCAATATTAAAACCACGTTGTGAGAACAGACCAATAATTCGAGATAAAGCCCCGGGTTCATTTTCTGTTAAAATTGATAAAATATATCGCATTAGGTTCTCTCCGTTTTACTCAGCCACATTTCGTTCATTGCTCCACCACGTATTTGCATTGGGTAGACATGTTCAGTTGCATCGGTCATGACATCAATAAAGACTAATCGATCTTTAATTGACAAGGCTTTTTTAAGTTTTGTTTCCAGATCTTCACGCTTGGTAATGACCATACCAACATGACCATAAGCTTCCGCTATTTTTGCAAAATCAGGCAATGATTCCATATACGAACAAGAATGTCGCCCAGCATAAATCATATCTTGCCACTGTTTAACCATGCCTAAAAAACGGTTATTCAGATTTAAAACAATAACCGGTAAACCATATTGTAAAGCGGTAGAAAGTTCTTGAATATTCATTTGAATACTACCATCACCGGTTACACAAACGACACATTGATCTGGAAAAGCAAGTTTCACCCCAAGCGCAGCCGGAAGACCAAACCCCATGGTACCTAGACCACCAGAAGTAATAAAATGACGAGGTTTATCAAATGGATAATACAAAGCAGTAAACATTTGATGTTGACCTACATCAGTAGTGACAAATGCGTTACCTTGAGTCAATTTATATAAAACTTCGATTGCTTCTTGTGGTTTGATGCTTTCACCTTCATGACTATAAGCTAAACAGTGACGTGAACGCCAATGATCAATTTGTTTCCACCAATCCACTAAAGCATCAAGATCACGATCAGCTTGCAATTCATTAAGTTCGGATAACATCGTTTCAACCACTACTTTAGCATCACCCACAACAGGAATAGTGGCAGAAATTGTTTTTGAAATTGATGTTGGATCAATATCAATATGTATTATTTTTGCTTTCGGACAATATTTTTCAACATTATTGGTTGTTCTATCATCAAATCTGGCACCAACAGCAAATATTACATCGGCATTATGCATCGCCATATTGGCTTCATACACCCCATGCATTCCAATCATGCCTAAATAGTGTTTATCTGTACCAGGAAAAGCACTTATCCCCATTAATGTTGACGCAACAGGGAGATTCAATTTTTCGGCTAAACGTTTAATAGCATCACTTGCACCGGCGCTAATTACTCCGCCACCAATAAATAAAACGGGTTTTTTAGCTGCCAATAATGTCGTTAATGCTTTTTTAATTTGTCCTTTATGTCCTTGAATAGTTGGATTATATGAACGCATTGAGACAGATTTAGGATAATGGTAATTATATTTATTTGCAGGATTAACAATATCTTTTGGCAGATCAATCACAACCGGGCCAGGTCTACCTGTTGACGCAATATAGAAAGCTTTCTTAATAATTTCAGGAATGTCTTTACTGTCTTTTATTAGAAAACTATGTTTGACTATCGGGCGTGATATACCGACCATGTCGCACTCTTGGAAGGCATCATTGCCAATCAAGTTACTTGCTACCTGACCCGAAATAACAACCAATGGCACAGAATCCATGTAGGCAGTCGCAATACCAGTAATGGTATTGGTCGCTCCAGGCCCTGATGTTACGAGTACAACACCAACATCACCTGTAGCCCTAGCATAACCATCAGCCATATGTACAGCGGCTTGTTCATGACGAACTAATATATGCTCTATGCCACCTAAAGTATGAATTGCATCGTAGATATCAAGAACACTACCACCGGGATAACCAAATATCTGTTTTACTCCTTGATCAATCAAAGATTGAATGACCATTTCTGCGCCTGACAGTTTTGCCATCGTTGTTGCCTCCAATATTACAAATTAGTCATTTATTTTGCATTAACTACTACATTAAATCAATAAACTGTATAAGGTTATTAATTTTCTTTATACGATAACAGCGTAAACAAATTCTAATAAAAGTCAATATAAAACATATTGTTAAAAAATTTAACGCAAAATATAATTTTTGTGTTTTATTGTTATTTTTATGTTTTTTCTATACACTTTGGAAAAGTCTATTTAAGTCTTATCTAAACCCGACATATTATTCCTAAAAGGTATTATCATGAGCAATTATTCTTTGGAACCTATCTCGCTTACTGATTGGCAATTAGTAAAAGTGACAGGAGAAGACAATCTTAAATATTTACAAGGTCAAGTGACTATTGATATGAAAAATCTTTCCGAGCACTCAGCATTGTTTGCTGCTCATTGTGATGCTAAAGGGAGAATGTGGAGTAATCTATTATTATTTATGCGCGGTGCTGAGATATATTATTTATTGCGTAAAAGTGTTGCAGAAAAGCAAATTACCGAACTAAAAAAATATGCTATTTTTTCCAAAGTGACGATTGAAAAGGAACAAGATTTAAATATGTATGGGATTATGGCTGATGCATTACCAGCGCAAATACTATCAAAATTCAATGATGATAATTGTGTTAATGATAATGACACTACTTATATTAAATTAATGTTACCTCAACCCCGAATCATTGTCATTACACCACAGCCTATTGAAAGTCATTTACAACCAAGCAATAAATGGTTACAACTTGATTTAGAAGCAGGCTATGCCATTATTGATAGTGAAAATACAGAAAGTTTATTACCGCAAGCGTGTAATTTACAACTCTATAATGCCATTAGTTTTGATAAAGGTTGTTATTGCGGACAAGAAATGGTTGCTAGAGCGCAATTTCGTGGCACAAATAAACGTGGACTTTATCTATTATCTGGCAAAAGTGATGTACTACCTATCATTGGTGATACGATAGAATATCAAATAGAAGGAAATTGGCGAGAAGGGGGAAAAGTGTTAGCAGCACTAAAACTTAATCAAAATCATGATGTGTATGTACAAGTAGTACTACCTAATGGTATAGATATCAATACTGACTTTAGAATTAAAGGACAATCAACAAGCAAGCTAAATTTTCATTGATTAATTAGTTGCTATTAATCATTCCAATTAAAAACGATATCGATTTTTCAATTTATATTCATTAAAATTAAACAATTTGAATTGGTAAGAATAGCTAGAATATAGATAAATATATTCTAGCTATCAATGAAATCTTTAATTATCCCTTACCTAACTCTTGATAAACAATTTGCACAAAATAGTTTACACCCGTTGTTAATAGCTCATCATTAAAATTATAAGCAGGATTATGCAAATTTGCTCCTTGCCCTGCACCTAACCAAACATAAGCACCAGGAACCTTTTGTAACATAAAGGCAAAATCTTCAGATCCCATTGAAGGAGGAGGATCAATCGTTACATTATCATCGCCCACCACTTTTCTTGCAGCGCTAATGGCTATATCCGCCTGCTTAGCATAGTTTATGGTAGCAGGATAACGGCGCTGATAATTGACTTCCGCTTTGGCGTCAAAAGTTGATGCGATACCCTGTGCTATCTGTTTGATTCTTGATTCAGCCATGTCCTGAACATCGGAACTAAATGCTCTAACCGTTCCTCGAATTACAGCTTGTTGAGGTAATACATTCCAAGTATCACCACTATGAATTTGTGTTACGCTGACAACTAAGGAGCTAAGAGGATCGGCATTACGGCTCACAATACTTTGTAATCCATTGACGATTTGTGTTGCAGTTAAAATTGTATCTTTACCCAGATGCGGTGCCGCTGCATGTGAGCCAACACCTGTCACATTAATTTCAAAGACATCATAAGATGCCATTATTGCACCGTGATTAATATAGAAATGATTTAATGCCATATTGGGCTGATTGTGAATTCCATATACTGCTTCAATAGGCAATTTATCAAATAGCCCATTTTCCGCCATTACACGGCCACCTCCTTCGTTTTCTTCGGCTGGTTGGAAGATGACAACTACCGTTCCACTAAAATCACGATGCTGGCTCAAATATTTTGCCGTTCCCAATAACGTTGCTGTATGACCATCATGACCACAAGCATGCATTTTTCCGTGTATTGTTGAACTATAATCAATATTATTCACTTCGGTAATATCCAAGGCATCAATGTCAGCTCGTAAAGCAATCATCCGCCCTTCTTTATTACCTTTTATGATGCCAACAACCCCTGTGGGTGCAAAGTCAGTGTATAATTCTGATATACCAAATGATTTCAACTTTTCAATGATAAATTGGGTGGTATTAGTTTCTTCAAATGCAGTTTCGGGATGAGAGTGAATATAGTGACGCCATGAGATCATCTCATTTTTTAGTTGTGTAATTGAGTCCATTAATTATTCCTTTCTGACTAATTGATTTACCAGTTATACCTCGAATTAATAGCCACTATAATACGATATCATTCTTAATAAAAATAACTAATTTTACTATGATTATTAATTTTAGTTATAAGTTTCACATTTAAAACTAGTTAAACGCCTCTATTTTCAATCAAACATTAAAACGGCTTTGAAAACAGTATATAAATGAAAAAACTCACACATGGTAATACAAAATCAAATAACCCGACATTAACAAAAACGGACCAAATGGAATTACAGTTATTGATTGATCACTTAATCCATAACGCAAAATAAGATAATAAACGATAGCTAAAAATGATGAAAAAACTAACAACAAGGGAAGATCTTCATAAGATATCCATGCGCCTAAAGCAGCCAATAACTTAACATCACCCTGCCCTAGTCCCTGTTTTTTGGTCAGCAAATAAAATAATTCTTTAGGGACAATTAATAAAAAATAACCCCAAATAATGCCAGTGATCGCTTTATTTAACGTAATGCCAAACAGATTAAAATAGCCAGCTAAAATCCCTAACCATAGTAGGGGTTGAGTAAATAGATTTGGCAATAAATAATATTTTAGATCTATCATTGCCAATAAGACAAAATAACACGCTAATATCATTAATAAAACCGTATTTAAAGTCCAGCCTTTTGTCAAAAATAGAATAGCAAAAATAACCGCAAATAAAATCTCAAATACGATATAACGATAATGAATTGTCCCTTTGCAAACCCAGCATTGTCCCTTCAGTAATAACCATGAAAAAACAGGAAACAGTTGCCAAAATCTAAGTTGTTTGTGACAATGTGGACAACGAGAGCGATATAAAGAAATAGCAATTAAATATTCATACCCTGAATAGATAGGCTTAAAACGACAGTAAGCCACATGAATGAAGCTTCCCAAACACATTCCCAATCCAATAATTAACCAAATCATCAATGAATAACATCCCCCAATTGGAAAATCGGTAAATACATGGCAATAATTAAGCCACCAATAATCAAACCTAGAATTAACATTAATAGCGGTTCAAACAACTGTATCATATTATCAGTCAGCGTTTGATGTTGTTCCTGATAATATTCTGCTAGTTGTTGTAGCATCAAATCTAATGTACCTGACTCTTCACCAACCAAGATCAATTGACTGCACAATGGAGGTAATAAACTTTGCTGCTCGATAACAGCACTGAATGAATAGCCTTGTTCAATTTCGGCGATAATTTGATAAATAACATGACGATAATGGTAATTTTGCATAATTGTTGCAACCGCATTCAACCCATTCAATATAGGAATACCTGCTATTTGAGTTATCGAAAGAGTCTGAAATATTTGGGTTAAATGCAAAGTATGAATTAACGAATTCAAGAATGGTAATTTCAATATTAATTTATCCATTTTTGGGGCGTAAGATTTTTTTAAGTGATAATGATAAATAAGCCAAAACAAACCAATCATGCCGACCCATTTCCCATAGTTATTCTGAATATAGTAAGACAAATCAATAATCAATAATGTAAAAAAGGGAAGTTCAGCTTCAAAACTTTGATAAATATCTACAAATTTAGGTAATACTATCAATAACATAATTAGTGTTACAACAACTGACATAAACAAAAGGAATAATGGATAACGCAATGCTTTTTTTAGTCGTTTTTGTAAATTAATTGATGCCTCTATTTGAAAAGCCAATTGTTCAAAACTCAAATCAAGTTGTCCTGTTAATTCCCCTGTTGCAATAATTTCAGCATAAAGTGGTGGAAAGACAGATTGATGTTGAGTTAGTACTGTTGATAGTCGTTCTCCTTTAGCTAGTTGCCTTGCAATTTCCGTCAATAAACATTGCCAATGCTGTTTAGGGTGTTCATGCGCAAGTAAATGCAAAATTTCAAGCAAAGGTAATCCAGCTTTTAGCATGGTAGCCAGTTGTTTTGTCAAGATAAATAATTCAATACGCTTAAAACTACTTGAAAATACATAGTGACCTGCCTTGAATTTTATGGCGATATCACCTTGCAATAATAATTTCCGTCGCGCTTCGTTTTGTGAAGCCGCTATAATTTTATGTTCTACAAAATTGATGTCGTACCAATAATAGAGCCTTTTCATGTTTCACCTAATACTCTATTTATTTCTGCTAAGGTCGTTATCCCTTGCTGTATTAATTGTTCAGCTGATTGCCTTAAAGAAATTTGATTTGAAGGTGTTATAACCTGTTGATTTAAAATTTGGTGTTGAATTTCAGGGGTGATAGTTAAAAATTCATATAACCCTATTCGTCCTGAGTAACCACCTACACAGTTCTCACATCCGATTGCGACATAATGTGGAATCGGCTTTTGTCCTAGCCTAATCAGCTCGCTCGCCACCACTTTACAATGACAACATAACTTACGTACTAATCGTTGAGCGATGATTAATTTAACACTAGCAGAGATGAGATATCGTTCTATTCCCATTTGATTCAAACGTGTTATTGCTTCTATACTTGAATTAGTATGTAAGGTAGACAGGACTAAATGTCCGGTTTGGGCAGCTTGAATGGCTATTTCTGCTGTTTCATGATCACGAATTTCACCAATCATCATCACGTCAGGATCTTGCCTTAACAAAGCACGTAAAATGGTTGCAAAACTTAACCCAATTTTCATATTTACAGATGTTTGATTAATACCTTCAACCGGTATTTCAATCGGATCTTCCACGCTACAGATATTACAATGAGGCAAGTTTAATGTTTTCAGTCCACTATAAAGCGTTACCGTTTTACCGCTGCCTGTCGGTCCTGTAACTAATATTAGTCCTTGTGGGTAATTTAATATTTGTTGAAATTGAGCAAGATCCCTATCCGTTAATCCTAAATCGTGAATCGACAACGGTGAATCATGATTATCGAGTACGCGTAACACCACTTTTTCACCATTCATAACCGGTAAGGTTGAAATCCGCATAGCATAACGATCTATTACTAATTGCCCATCCTGGGGTAATCGCTGTTCTGCAATATTCAACTTTGCCATTATTTTCAATCTGGCAACGATTTGCTTTGCCAGTGTTAAAGGAGGAGCCAGTATGGTATGCAATACACCGTCAATCCGCATACGAATGCGATAACTTTGTTGATAAGGTTCAAAATGAATATCCGAAGCACGTTTTTTTAAAGCTCTAAGCAATAATTTATCAATACTGTCGACTAGTTGATCTTCTTGCATGACTAAAACCATTTCATTGTTGCATTAATTTAAAATTTAAAGATATCTTCACATACACTATTTAAGCTTACATCAACAGGATTAGTTACACAGTTACGTGACCAATCAACACTACCATGGGTTATATTCAGCGTCGGTGTCATCGTTACTGTTAAGCCAGATAAGGCATTTTGTCCAACTAATTCAATCATCCCATTTGTGACTGTCACTGAGGTGACATAATTGGTTGATTTAGTCATTGGAATACCATTATTTGCATTATTACAATTTGCTAATCCACCTTGCTCAATTACACATATTTCTACCGCTGTTTTGTAAGCGGTCATGGCTTGTAGCATATCGGTCATGGCTGCTTTTTTTACATAGCCTTGATAAGCAGGCAAACCAATTGCCGTTAAAATAGCAATTACGATAATTGCTATCATGAGTTCAAATAAGGAAAATCCCGATTGTTTGTTCATATTCATTCTCTGTTATTAAATTGCTAACGAAACACAAGCAACTTTATAGCGTTTAAAAAAAATGAAATAATAACGGTATGCCAAGTATGGAAAAAGGATAACAATAATTGTTTTTCTGATTTCATCATTATTTAAATTATTGGAAGTCAAATCACAAATCAGTCATTTGATAACAAAGTTTTATAAAATAAGGAGTCGATATGTCCTTAAAGATCGTTAATGGTTGGTTACAAGGTGTAAAACAGGTCATTTCACCATTTTATAATGATCGACCAAGTGATAAACCCATTTCATTATTAGTGATTCATAATATAAGCCTTCCGCCCAATCAATTTGGTGGCCCTTATGTAGAACAGCTGTTCACAGGTCAGCTTGATCCAAATGAACACCCTTATTTTGCCGATATCTATCAAATGCAGGTATCAAGTCACCTATTTATTCGTCGTGACGGTGAGATAATTCAATTTGTAGCTTTTGATAAACGAGCATGGCATGCAGGTATATCAGCATTTGAAGGACAAGAAAATTGTAATGATTTTTCAATAGGAATCGAATTGGAAGGATGTGATAGTGAAAAATTTACCGAAGTGCAATATCAACAACTGGCAAAAGTCACCCTTCTACTACAACAAACTTATCCACTTCACAATATCACCGGACACAGTGACATTGCACCAGAACGTAAAACAGATCCTGGGCCTTATTTTGATTGGCAATATTATAGGCATTTGCTTGCTAATAAAATGCAAGCTAACTTAATTAAAGATCAATTAGAACGAATTGAGCAAGCGTTAAAAAAAATAGATTTATGGCAAGCCTTGCCACCCAGTCAGGATGCTTTTTTAAGTCAACAACCTTTTGCTCTTGATACCATGAAGTCATACGAATGGCTACAATGGATTTTTATACCCCGAATTCGAGCTATAATTGATGCCAATTCGGCTATTCCCCCCTTTGCGTTACACCCCTATTTTGAAGAAGCGTTAAAAGAGTCAGAGAAAAATATTGACCATTTGTTAGATCTGATAAAACAACTTGATGAATTGACCCAATCCAAATAGTTAATGGTGGCTTAAACATATGAAAAAGTGATATTGAATAGATCTGAGAAGTTAATTACCGCGTTCTGCACGCGGTAATTTTAATAAAGAACATAATTTTTATTTTTTTAACTTATTTCGATACTCATTGACCGCTTTTAAATGGCTATTATAATTCGTCGTAAACGTATGTCCGCCCTTACCATTAGCGACAAAAAACAGATATTTGGTATCAGCAGGGTGTGCCGCAGCTTCTAACGACGCTAAACTTGGCATTGAAATAGGCGTAGGTGGTAAACCATTAATGACATAGGTATTATAAGGATTAGTCTTATCGGTCATATCAATACGTCTAATTTTACCCGTATATTTATCACCTAAACCATAAATAATTGTAGGATCGGTTTGCAGCTTCATTTTTGCTTTTAATCGATTAACAAAAACAGATGCTACATTCGCACGTTCAGAACTGAGACTAGTCTCTTTTTCAATAATTGAGGCAATAATAAGTAATTCATACGGTGTGCTATATGGCAGCCCACTATCACGATTTTCCCACACTCTTTGCAAGTTATTTTTCATAGTGAGATGAGCACGTTTTAAAATATTAATATCTAAGGTGTCGACCGTATAAAGATAAGTATTTGGCGAAAGCCACCCTTCAAGAGGCCCCTCAATACCTAAAATTTTTGCAATATCATCGCTTGATTTATCAACCAAAGTTTGTTGAATGTAAGGAGTATTTTTTATGGTATTTAACCAATCATTGGCTCGCTTCCCTTCCACAAATCTTAGCGTAAAACTGCTTTCTTTGCCTGACACTAATAATTTTAAAAATTCATCAACTGTCATATGGGGCTCTAACTTATATCCCCCAGCTTTAATAGTACTTAATTCAGGATTTAATTTATACAAATAAGGAAGTAGATAAGCCCTATCCATTAAATTTGCTTGATCTATTTGTTCAACTAACTGATGTATTGACGTTCCTTTTTTTATAATAAACACTTTATTATCATCATTAACATGAATATGCTGTTTAGAAAACTGTTGTAAAAAATAGTAACCCAACGCAAGCGAAGCGGTAACAACTAAAATTATTGCCAAAAACGTGTATAAAAATATTTTTTTAATCATAACTTATTTATCTATATAGTGAACCTTAGCTCGTGTAGTTAAGCGCGTTAATAACTCATATGCACTAATACCTGTATGTTTAGCAATTTCTTCTACCGGCAACTCCTTCCCCCAAAAAATGACTTCGTCGCCTGGTTTATCCGAACTATTCAGTCCCAGATCAACAATAATCATGTCCATTGAAACACGCCCCACAATAGGAACACGTCTACCATTAATTAATACAGGCGTATTTTCGGGTATACCGCGAGGATATCCATCACCATATCCCATTGCAACAACACCTAATTTTGTCTCTTTATGACTTGTCCAAATTTGCCCGTAGCCCACAGATTCACCCTTTTTATGCTTTCTTACTGCAATTAGCTCTGACTTAAACGTCATAGCTGGGTGTAATTCGGCAATGGGATTCTCAAAAGGAGAAACGCCATATAAAGCAATACCTAATCGAATCACATCACGATGTGAATTTGGCCAGGCAAGAATACCGCCAGAAGCAGCAATAGATTGCTTATCAAGCAATGATTTATTAGAAATTGATTCAACAAATTCGTCCAATAGCAAACATTGATTTGACGTTTGATCGGAAGAAAAATCATCAGCAGAACTAAAATGACTGATAATATTTAATGGTTTACGCACAACGCAACAACTTGCTAATCGATTAAATTCACCTTGAGCCTCATCAAACCGAAACCCTAAACGATGCATACCTGTGTCAATTTTGAACCAAGCTGTGATTTGATTTTCAATTTTAATCGCATTTAACGCATCAATTTGCCAACTTGAATGAACCACAGTTTGCAAATTAAAATCAATTAAATCCGTTATTTCATCATGTGGAAAAAAACCTTCCAACAAAACAATGGGGGTAATGATCCCAATTTGCCGTAACAAAAGCGCTTCAGAAAGTCTTGCAACCCCAAAGTAGTCGACCTTATCGGATAATAATTGAGCAATGCCAGCAATCCCATGACCATAAGCATTTGCTTTGAGAATAGCCATTAAGGAGCTATTAGGTGAATTTCGTCTCACATACTCAATATTATGCAGAATAGCTTGACGATTAACATTAACGACAGCAATAGACATTACTTCCAACCTAACTCAGGTAAAAAAAGATATTTTAATTTCTGTTCTAAATAATAACAAATAAAATATGAAAGGTTAATCAAGTTTTAATACAAAAAAACCACACAATCAATAAGTTAATTAAAAAATTCGGGGGCATAAGTAATTTATCCTTTTAAAAAATCATAGGATAATTCGCTTAAAAACGGTATGATCATTAAAGATATTTTTAGAAATCAGCATAATTTTTTAAAGGATATTAGATGATTGATTATAATGCATTCCCTGAACAACGCCAATCTTTTATCCGGCAGCTTTTGACTGAAAAAGGGCGTGTTGTCAGTGCTGATTTAATTAAATTGTTAGGGGTTTCAGAACACACGATTCGTCGAGATTTACAAAAACTAGCCCGTGACGGTGTTTGCAAGCGTGTATATGGTGGAGCAGTTAGCCATTTAAAACAATCAGCCACATTTGAAACTCGTATTAATCAATGTGTAGACGAAAAATCTTCAGTAGCAATAAAATGTGCAAAATTAATCAAAGATAATTCCTGCATTTTTATTGATACTGGCTCCACCTATTTAGCAATGGCAAGTTATATCCCACAAAATTTGACATTAACGATTGTCACCAATTCACCTCAAATTGCTTCGGTCTTAAGTAGCCGTACCAATGGCGAACTCATTTTATTAGGTGGCAAAGTTAATCCGTTAACGGGGGGAACAATGGGGGCTGATACCGTTAATCAAATCCGAAATATGGTCTTTGATCAAACCTTTATTGGCGTTTGTGGACTTGACCCGCATGCGGGGTTAAGCGCAGTTTATTATGATGATGCCTGCTTCAAAAAAGAGGTCATTGCTCAAAGTAATGAGGTTATAGCCGCAGTGATTGCCGACAAAATGCAACAAGTTGCTCGCTATAAAGTTGCCACTTGTGAAGATATAGATATCATTATCGCTAGTCGAGATAGCAAAATTGAGGGATTTGAAGATTTTAATCTCAAAATAGAAATCGCTTAATAGATTCAGCTGTCATCAACTCAATCTGAGCATGCCATCATTTGCTTTGCAATTCAATTAGTTGCTTTATCGTATTCAGTACCGCACTATCATCATTGAAACCGGTGATAAATTTAGCGACAGCTTTGGTTTCTTCAAATGCATTACGCATTGCAAAACTATACTCCGCTTGTTCAAGTAATTCTATGTCATTGTAACCATCACCAAAAGCCATGGTTTCATGATAATTTACCCTAAGTAGTTGTTGTAATTTTTTGATAGTATTTCCTTTATGAACATCATGCTGAGTGATATCAATCCATGTAGCTTCAGATACCACTATATAAGCTTGGTTTTCAAAAGGGGTTAAATCCTGTCGAGTTTGTAAACATTGTCCTTTTTCATCATATACAGTGATTTTGATAAAGTCATCAGCGATATGAGTCAGATCATCCACTTCAATTATGGTTGCATAAGAACCTCGGACTTTAGCTTTTAATCGTTCAGGTAAATGGGCTTTGATGACGGCTCCTTGAGCAGTACAAGCAATGATAACGTGCGCTTTACTAACTTGTTCCAAGGTTTTTATCATACGCTGCCCTAGTTCATTAGGGATGAATGAGCGATAAATAAATTCACCTTTATGTTTTATGGTCGTTGCGCTATCACCGACTATCCAGATTTTGTCGCTGTAATCACCAAAGAGTTCTTCAACCCGTTCACATTGTTTCCCGGTACAAGCGACAAAATGAATTTGTTGCTCAGCCATAAGCGCATACACTTGCGAAAATAGCTGACGGTCATAATCACCTTGGCTATTTAAAAATGTCCCATCTAGATCACTTATAATCAATTTAATCATTTTATTATCCTTTCTCATTGCAATTTCATTTAATCAATCAAGATATGATTGATTATGATGCTTTATGATCGATTTAGCAATATTGTAATCGTTCAGGATGAGATCATGATCACAAAAAATGAAGTCATTTAAATTCTATTGATGTTTTTCAATTAGGAAATACTCAATATTATTAACATTTTAAAGTTATTATTAGTGCAAATGAGTTAAAACGAGAATGGATCGATTGATTATTGAGAGATCTAAAATTGACGATGACTTATTTACCGCAATATACACTGTTAAAGTGACGGATCGGTATAATAAAAAAAAACCGACCATTAAGGTCGGTTTATTTGTTGATTACTGTTTAGCTTCGATATTATCACCCACCAAATCCAAATGAATGGTTTTACCTGGTACTAATTTACCGGACAATATTTGTTGTGCTAATGGGTTTTCAATTTCTTGTTGAATAGCGCGTTTTAACGGTCTTGCACCATAAATTGGATCGAAACCAACTTTAGCAAGATGTTCTAACGCTGCATCAGAAATATCCATTTCATAACCTCGTTCATCTAAGCGTTTTTCAACATGTGCCAATTGAATTCTAGCAATCGCTTTGATGTTTTCTTGACCCAGTGGATGGAAGACCACCGTTTCATCAATACGGTTGATAAATTCGGGTCTAAAATGTTTAGTTACCACAGTCATAACTAATGCTTTCATTTCGTCATAACTAAGCTCAACTTGTCCTTGAATTAAGTCAGAACCCAAGTTAGATGTCATGATGATAACCGTATTGCGGAAATCCACTGTACGACCTTGTCCATCAGTTAAGCGACCATCATCTAAGACTTGTAATAAAATATTAAAGACATCCGGATGCGCTTTTTCCACTTCATCCAGTAAAATCACTGAATAAGGTCGACGTCGTACGGCTTCGGTTAAATATCCGCCCTCTTCATAACCAACATAACCAGGAGGCGCACCAATTAAGCGAGCAACGGAATGTTTTTCCATGAATTCAGACATATCAATCCGTACCATGGCATCTTCACTATCAAACATAAAGTTTGCCAATGCTTTACAAAGTTCGGTTTTACCCACACCTGTTGGACCTAAGAATAAGAAAGACCCAATCGGTTTATTCGGATCAGAAAGACCAGCACGGCTACGACGAATAGCATTTGCTACAGCTTCAACGGCTTCATCTTGCCCAATAACACGTTTATGTAAAGCGTCTTCCATGTGTAATAATTTATCTTTTTCACTTTCAAGCATTCTCGAAACAGGAATACCCGTCGCTTTCGATAATACTTCGGCAATCTCGTTATCGGTCACTTTGTTACGCAATAATTTCATGGTTTTACCTTCTAATTGCGTAGCTGTTGCGAGTTTCTTTTCAAGTTCCGGAATTTTGCCATATTGCAATTCCGACATCTTGTTTAAATCCCCAGCTCGACGAGCTTGTTCTATCTCAGTGCGAGCTTTTTCCAACTCTGCTTTGATATTCTGAGTGCCCGAAAGTGCAGCTTTCTCTGATTTCCACTCTTCTTCAAGTGACGCATAATCCTTTTCTTTTTCAGCAAGTTCATTATTTAACATCTCAAGTCGTTTTTTACTGGCATCATCCGACTCTTTCTTAAGCGCTTGTTGCTCAAGTTTAAGTTGAATGATACGTCTTTCAAGACGATCTAATGATTCTGGTTTAGAATCCATTTGCATACGAATACTCGATGCAGCTTCGTCAATCAAATCAATGGCTTTATCTGGCAACATACGATCTGAAATATAACGATGCGATAAGGTTGCCGCTGCCACAATGGCTGGATCGGTAATTTGAACATGATGATGCAATTCATAACGCTCTTTCAAACCACGCAAAATGGCAATGGTGTCTTCAACAGTCGGTTCAGCCACATAAACTTTTTGAAAACGACGTTCCAATGCAGGATCTTTTTCAATATATTGACGATATTCGTCAAGTGTTGTTGCCCCAACGCAGTGTAATTCACCACGAGCTAATGCTGGTTTTAACATGTTTCCGGCATCCATAGCACCATCGCCTTTACCTGCACCGACCATGGTGTGAATTTCGTCGATAAACAGAATAATACGACCTTCTTCTTTAGCGATGTCTTTAAGGACAGCTTTCAAACGCTCTTCGAACTCACCACGATATTTAGCACCAGCAATTAAGGCGCCCATATCCAAGGATAAGACACGTTTATTACGTAATCCCTCGGGAACTTCACGATTCACAATACGTTGTGCTAAACCTTCAACAATCGCAGTTTTACCCACACCCGGTTCACCAATTAACACAGGATTATTTTTGGTACGACGTTGTAACACTTGTATCGTACGGCGAATCTCTTCATCACGCCCAATAACTGGATCGAGTTTACCTTGTTCTGCACGCTGTGTTAAATCAATAGTATACTTTTTCAACGCACCACGTTGATCTTCTGCATTTGGATCATTCACGTTGTCGCTTCCTCTTAATTGATTGACTGCTTGAAGAAATTTATCTTTAGTGACACCCGATTTTTTTAGGATATCGCCAAGGCTCCCTTTTTCATCTAATGCAGCTAATATAAATAGCTCTGAAGAGATATAACTATCTCCATTTTTTTGAGATAATTTATCGCATAAATTTAAAACTTTAATTAAATCTTGAGAAGGGATAACTTCGCCACCGACACCCTGCACTTGAGGTAATCGGTCAATGGATTGATTTAATTCTTGTTGTAAAATGGCATTATTTGCCCCAGCAGCTGCCAATAATGGATTAACACTACTGCCTTCTTGATTAAGCATTGCTGAGAGTACATGAATAGGCTCTATATATTGATTATCTTTACCTAATGCTAAAGACTGCGCATCAGCTAAAGCTTGTTGAAATTTGTTTGTGAGTTTATCTAACCTCATATTATCTATCTCCTTAGCAATAAATTTGGCATAAATGATTAAACACTTATACCATTTGCATAATGACTAAATGAGTGTGGAAGGAAAAATTTCAAGAGCTTGTCAAGAATTTTTTTACAGATAATAAAAATTAACTTACGCAAAACATTTTAGACCTAAAAATGATAAATTTAAATATATTTACAATCGCATCCTAAATAGGATATCCGGTTTCAGATAATCATTGAAAGGTGACAAATAACTTGATATCTATTATATTAACCGCTTTCTTTTGTTAGGTTATCTAACCGTGGTTCGTGATCCATCCCACGAAAAAAAACTAGGAATGTAAAATGTTCAAAATTGCCAAAGAGTTCCAATTTGATGCTTGTCACATGTTAGACGGGCATAACAAGAAATGTCATAACCTGCATGGTCATACTTACCGTTTAATTGTCGAAATTAGTGGTGAACTCATTAAAAAGGGTTCCAGCGAAGATATGGTAATGGATTACGCTGATCTCAAATCCATTGTAAAAAAACATATTATTGATCCGTTCGATCATGCTTATCTTTACCACCAAAATAATGTTAATGAATGCCGTATTGCTAACTTATTGCAAGAAATGGATCGAAAAACATTCGCTTTTCCGTGTCGAACAACCGCTGAAGGAATGAGTCAATACATTTTTGATTGTTTATCGAACTATTTACCCATATCCAAGATTAAACTGTGGGAAACCCCAAGCTCTTACTGCGAGTATCAACGGGGTTAACTATGCTTGAGTTTCGTATTGTTGAAATCTTCGAATCACTGCAAGGCGAAGGTTATAATACCGGTATGCCCGCCATTTTTATTCGCTTGGCAGGTTGTAATCTAAATTGTTGTTGGTGTGATACCAATTTTCGCCAATATACCCGTTTCACATTAGATCAACTTCTCGACAAAGTGAAACAGTATAAAAGCAAAAATATCATTATTACGGGTGGCGAGCCAACCTTAGTTAAAGATCTATCTAAATTACTCTTCCCCCTTAAACAAGCGGGTTATTTTATTGCTATTGAAAGTAATGGTTTAGGCAAAGTCGACGCTTTAATTGACTATATCGCTCTCAGTCCTAAGTTTTGCTATCAATCACGTTATCAAAAAATAGTTCAGTCAATTGCTAATGAAGTGAGAATCGTTGCTGAAAATCATCCTGACTTCATTTCGTTTTGCCAATATATTGAACAAAATATTCAAGCTAAACGCTATTACTTATCGCCTTGTGAAAGAAATGGCGAGTTTAACATGCATGACACAATCATATTACTTGGACAAATTAATCAAAATCGTATTGAAAATAAATGGTTACTGAATATTCAAACGCATAAATTTGCTAATATTGAATAATTAATCACGAAAAAGCACATCTGTTTACCGTTAACGGCTCATAATTTTGCCCTGAACGATTGTAATGATTATATAACTTAATAATTTAATAAAGTTTTTGTTACGAAAATAAGAATAACATGTTTGAACTTTGCATACTATTAGCCAAGATTAACTTGCTCAAAACATGAAAGATAAATTTTTAATGAAAATTAACTTAACTTCACTAAGTTAAACACGTAAGAATGATTATTTAGCTGGCAGAAGAGAAGTTTTATATTTTAAGTCACCAAAATAGAATAACTGAGGAACGTCATGATTGGTTTCTTTATTTGCCAGCTAATCTGAGAATGTTTGCACCATTTTTTTAAATATCACTCAAACCAAATCATTGATGCCATTCTTCCTGTTCGGTTTTCTCGTCGATAAGAAAAGAATTTATCTTGTTCGGTATAAGTACAATAATCACCACCAAATATTTTATTTACACCTATTGAATTCAAACGTTGTTTGGCAATTAAGTAGAGATCGGCCAAATATTTTTGCTCTGGTATATTGATTAATTTAAATGCACTTTTTGCTTCTGGATCGATGGCCTCAAATTGTTTTTTTATTTCTTCCCCTACTTCATATTTTTTGGCACTTATGGCTGGTCCCATCCAAACCATAATTTCGGATGGTTTACAGGAGAATTTTTTAACGGTTTCTTCTAAAATTCCATTGCACAATCCTCGCCAACCCGCATGCGCTGCCGCGACCTCATCGCCTTTCGAAGAGCAAAATAATAAAGGCATACAATCGGCTGTTAACACAACACACACTTGCTTTGCTTGATGAGTATAAGCCGCGTCAGCTTCAAATATTTGTTTATTATTAACGATTCCAGTGGGGGGTTGTAATTTTATTTGTGAAATATCAAGGGCGACAGTACTATGAGTTTGATTAAGCCAATAAGGTTCGCTGGGTATTTGTTCAGCGGTAATTAAGCGTTTTCGGTTTTCTGCAACATCATTTATATTATCACCGGTACGCCCTCCCATATTTAAACTTTCAAATGGCGGCATACTGACACCGCCCATTCGTGTTGTGGTCAACGCTCGAACATTTTTCGGCGCAAACCAGTAAGGATAAATCGATTTAATCATTTTTCTTTCACCAATCCAGCTCATGTTTATATAATTCTGTATCTTCTTGTAATGCTTCAACTAGTCTTTGCATATCTTCTGGTATAGGCGCATGCCATTCCATTTGCTCACCCGTTACTGGATGATATAACCTTAACATGGTTGCATGTAATGCTTGCCTATCAAATTCTCGTAATGTGTTAATAAGTGTTTCGCTTGCCCCTTTTGGTGGTCTTGGACGTCCGCCATAAAGAGGATCACCGACCAAAGGATGAGCAATATGTGCTAAATGTACTCGAATTTGGTGTGTTCGTCCAGTTTCTAATCGTAAACGCAATCTTGTATGCAATCGATATTTTTCTAAAACACGATAATGTGTTACAGCAGGTTTTCCTGTCGGAAACACAGCCATATGAGTTCGTTTGGTAGGGTGTCTGGTAATCGGCTGATCTATCGTTCCTCCCGCCGTAATAATACCCATAGCTACCGCTTCATACTCACGGGTTATTTCTCTTAATTGTAGCGATTCGACTAAATGCGTTTGGGCAACGATAGTTTTAGCAACGACCATCAAACCGGTCGTGTCTTTATCCAACCGATGAACAATACCTGCACGTGGAACGCGAGCAATTTCAGGGCAGTAATGTAATAACGCATTTAATACTGTGCCATTTGGATTACCTGCACCTGGGTGAACAACTAAATCTCGTGGTTTATTTATCACTAAAATATCATCATCTTCATAAACAATATTTAATTTAATATCTTCTGGTTGATGATAAGTCTCTTCTTCAATCTCAGTATGAATAATAATTTTTTCACCACCCAATACTTTCTCTTTGGGTTTATTAACTATCACATCGTTTACTAATACTTTATTATTGATAATCCAGTCTTTAATTCTTGAGCGAGAATAATCGGGGAAAAGTTCTGATAATGCTTGGTCTAAACGCATCCCAAGTTGAGTTGACTCAATTTGATTTGATAATTTTAATTCTTGCATATGTAATTTATCTATTTTAAGCTGATATGTTTTAGAGTATTATATACTAATCATAACGGTTATTGTTTATTTTTTGGGTTGGAAACTGAATGAAATTACGCTTACACTCGTTATTGGCTATCGCATTAAGTGGTGTGCTTATTGGTTGTACATCAACAAAGCCTGATGTTGAAAATGTATCAGAGGTTGAACTCCATAGTAAAGCACAAGATGCACTTAATAGTGGTAATTTAAAATCAAGTATTACTGTTTTAGAAGCATTGGATAAAAGTTACCCTTTTGGTCCCTATTCTCAACAAGTTCAACTTGATTTAATTTATGCATATTACAAAACTGCAGATTTACCACTAGCTGTAGCCTTAATAGACCGTTTTTTAAAATTGAATCCGACTCATCCAAATGTTGATTGGGTGATATATATGCGTGGCCTATCTAATATGGCTCAAGATGACAATATGATTCAGGGTTGGTTCAATGTTGATCGTTCAGATCGCGATTCCCAATATGCGATCACGGCTTTTAAAGATTTTTCCTACCTCGTTTCCAGTTTTCCATCAAGTTATTATGCCGCTGATGCACAAAAACGATTAGTTTTTTTAAAAAATAGAATAGCACGTTATCAGTTAAAAGTGGCTGAATTTTACACCAAACGTGGGGCGTATGTCGCTGTCATTAATCGTGTGACACAAATGCTATCCCTATTTCCCGATACAGATTCAACAAAATCTGCGCTATTGTTAATGCGCAACGCTTATCAAGAATTAGGGTTAACGGCAGAAGTCGAAAATGTTGATAAACTTATTCAAGCTAATCTTGAAAACATACCCAAAGAGCAACAAAAGTCATTCTTTTCACGGTTTACTAGCGTCTTTAATGGCGGCTAATTAACCATTAATCACTTCATATCCAAATTTGTATAAAATCGAGTATGGCTATTTAATTGTTTAAATAGCCATATTAGTATTTTATGATCAAGAAACATTGCCTCGTTATCTTCTGACATATAAATAACGGTATACTCCATGATCATCATTTATATTTGTTAATGCTTTTGTTAGTTCTTGGGTAAGTTTAGTTGATAAAGTTGTATCCGATGAGGATAATGTAAAATCTGGCTTTATAATTTGTTCTTCGACATATTGTATAAATTGAAGAAATTGATCAATATCTTTTTTGGATAAATAGATACTTTTTGCCATCATCATATTAATAAGCTTATTGTTAAACTCCAAAATAATCGTTTGATATAGCACTACGGTACTTTTATACATTATTACTGTTTTTAATGCTGACCATTGAAACGTTTGATTCAATGTTTTATGGTCATCAATACTAATCGAATATGAATTGACATTAATCGTCATTTTTTTACGAAACAAGCGAGCAATACATATAGCAAATAGAAAGATAGAAAATAATTCCGGAACAAGCAGTCCAACAATAAAAATGACCTCAAAGTACCGGTTGGGAATCATCGGCATGATCGCATCAGAGAAAAATAAATACATGAGACAACCAAGGACTAAAACACCAAAGCAACAAATGAGTATCATTAAATTTTTAAATGAGCGCTGAGTAAAACAACGAAATTCAAATGTACGATTTTCCATAAGCTATTCCTTATATTTTTTTAGAAATATATCTTAAGTTTTTTTTAAATACTTTGAGAAGAAAAGATTTATTTCTTTTTATTTATATTGTTAATTTTATTGTGTTTAATTCATATAAATATTGGTATCAAATCATTCTTCTTGTTTCTTACATCGTTTATAAAACGTGCCAATAGAGTTACCAAATTATTTTTTATTAGCAATAATAGATAGGACATCTATTCATCACGTAAGAACAATATTGCCTAGATGAGATTGAAGCCCCAAAAGTCGATGAACTTATTTAAACCAATTTCGAAAATATACCGGTTGAAGAGAAAAATCATTCTTTCTCGTATCTTAAGTGTGTTTAATGATAGCTATTATATTGACCAATTAAAAGACAGTTAACGTTTATCAAAACAGTTGATGGCTATTTAACCATTCAATAGCCATTGTTTTATCACTAATTTACAAACAACATATGCGCATTAGCTACTTTCTGATATAAAGGTAACGATATTCTAAATCATGTGAAACATCCACTAGAAATTCAGCTGTTTTAGATGATAAAGTTTTATCCACCGAGAATAATGTAAAATCTGGTTTGAGAACTTGTTCATGAAGATATTGTGTAAATTCAAAAAATTGATCGATATCTTTTTTGGATAACAGTGGAATTCTTCCCTTTACTATCTGCATATTAATACGCTCATTGTCAAATTCCAGGATAAGTGTCTGATTAATCCAAACAGCGTTTTCGACTTTAAACATTATTACTTTTTGTAATGCTGACCATTGAAACATTTGATTCAATTTTTTATGGTCATCAATATTAATCGAATATGAATTGACATTAAACGTCATTTTTTTACGGAATAAACTCACAATACTTATAGCAAACAAAACGCCAGAAAGTAAGCTCAACACAAGGATTCCACCAAAAAGAATCTCCATAAAATATTGTTGGGGATCAAAGGCATGACAGCATCAGAGGTAAATAAAAAAATGAGATAACCTGCGACAAATGAAGCAAAGCTAATAACTGATATAACTAAAACAATAAATGAGCGACGAGTGAAACAACGAAATCCAAATGTACGATTTTCCATAAGCTATTCCTTATATTTTTTAGAAA
Source organism: Gilliamella sp. CG25 (assembly GCF_046635705.1). NCBI lineage: Bacteria > Pseudomonadati > Pseudomonadota > Gammaproteobacteria > Orbales > Orbaceae > Gilliamella > Gilliamella sp. CG25. The sequence goes on from NZ_JBIDFJ010000004.1 coordinate 158,393, forward strand.
TATATCTTAAGTTTTTTTAAATATATTGAGAAGCAAAGATTTATTTCTTTTATTTTGTTAACTCTATTGATTTTAATTCTTATAAATATTGGTATCAAATCATTCTCCTTGTTTCATATATCGTTTGTAAAACGTGCCAATAACCAATACAATTAGCAAATTATTTTTTATTAGCAATAATAGATAGGACATTAATTCGTCATGCAAGAACAATATCGCCCAGATGAGATTGAAGCCAAAGTTCAACAACATTGGCTAGAGAACAAAACATTTCACGTTACTGAAGATGCATCTAAAGAGAAGTATTACTGCTTGTCAATGCTTCCTTATCCTTCAGGTCGTTTGCATCTTGGTCATGTCCGTAATTATACAATCGGTGATACGATCTCACGTTATCAACGTCTAAATGGTAAAAATGTATTACAACCAATAGGTTGGGATGCTTTCGGTTTACCCGCTGAGGGGGCGGCAGTAAAAAACAATACCGCACCAGCAAAATGGACTTACGAAAATATTGCTTACATGAAAAAGCAATTACAATTATTAGGTTTTGGTTATGATTGGGATCGTGAAGTCACCACTTGCCGACCAGAATACTACAAATGGGAACAATGGTTTTTTACTAAACTTTATGAAAAAGGTTTAGTTTACAAAAAGACTTCAGCAGTTAACTGGTGCCCTAACGATCAAACTGTACTGGCGAACGAACAAGTCGTTGAAGGTTGCTGTTGGCGCTGTAATACCCCCGTCGAGCGTAAAGAGATCCCACAATGGTTTATCAAAATTACTGACTATGCCGAAGAGCTACTCAATGATTTAGATACGCTTGAAGATTGGCCAGAACAAGTTAAAACAATGCAACGAAACTGGATTGGTCGTTCTGAAGGGGTCGAATTTGATTTTGCTGTAGAAAACTACAATGATAAATTGCGTGTTTATACAACCCGCCCTGATACCTTAATGGGCGTAAGTTTTGTCTCAGTTGCCGCTGAGCACCCACTAGCACAATTAGCAGCGAAAAATAATCCGAAAATTGCTGAATTTATTGCAGAATGCAAAAATACCAAAACGGCAGAAGCCGATATGGCAACAATGGAGAAAAAAGGCATCGCTACTGGATTTTATGCTATTCACCCGTTAACGGGTAATAAAGTGCCGGTATGGATTGCCAACTTTGTCTTAATTGAATATGGCACTGGTGCTGTGATGGCAGTACCGGGACATGATGAGCGAGATTATGAGTTTGCATCAAAATATAATCTGCCAATTAAACCAGTTATCTTAAATCAAGATGGGCAAGCTCCTGACCTGTCTGAAAATGCTTATACAGAACATGGTAAGCTATTTAACTCGGGTGAATTTGATGGACTTAATTTTGAGCAAGCATTCAATGCGATCGCCGACAAATTGACTGCATTGGGTATTGGTGAGCGTAAAGTCAATTATCGCTTGCGTGATTGGGGTGTTTCCCGTCAACGTTATTGGGGCGCACCAATTCCAATGGTCACCCTTGAAGATGGAACCACCATTCCGACGCCAGAAGACCAATTACCGGTTATTTTACCTGAAGACGTCGAAATGAATGGAATAACCAGTCCAATTAAAGCCGATCCAAATTGGGCAAAAACGACTGTTAATGGTCAAGCGGCACTTCGTGAAACCGATACCTTTGATACCTTTATGGAATCATCATGGTATTACGCACGTTATACTTGTCCGCACTATGACAAGGGCATGTTAGATGAAAAAGCAGCGAATTACTGGTTACCTGTCGATCAGTACGTTGGTGGTATTGAACATGCCATTATGCATTTACTTTATTTTAGATTCTTCCATAAATTAATGCGTGATTTTGGCTTAGTCAGTTCTGATGAACCAGCTAAACGATTACTTTGTCAAGGTATGGTACTTGCTGATGCATTTTATTATACCAGTCCAACAAACGAACGCATTTGGGTATCACCGACCGAAGTCACCATTGAACGTGATGAAAAAGGTCGCATTTGTAAAGCAATCGACAGCAAAGGCAATGAACTTGTGCATGCAGGTATGACTAAAATGTCGAAATCGAAAAATAACGGCATCGATCCACAGGAAATGGTTGAAAAATATGGTGCTGACACAGTTCGATTATTTATGATGTTTGCCTCGCCTGCTGATATGACGCTTGAATGGCAAGAATCAGGTGTTGAAGGGGCTAACCGTTTTATTAAACGTGTTTGGCGTTTAGTGTATGAATATGCGCAGCAAGGTAAAAGTGTCAAATTAGATGTGACACAATTGAATGCTGAACAAAAAACATTGCGTCGTGAACTTCATAAAACCATTGCCAAAGTCAGTGATGATATTGGACGTCGACAAACATTTAATACGGCAATTGCTGCTGTCATGGAGTTTATGAATCGTCTACAAAAAGCACCTTTAGAGAACGATCAAGATTATGCATTAATGAACGAAGCTTTAAACGCGATTGTTCGTTTACTTTATCCAATGATTCCGCATGTCTGTTTTATTATGTGGCAAGCATTAGGACATAGTGAATCAATCGATGATGCAACATGGCCGATTGCTGATGAATCAGCGATGATTGAAGATGAAAAACTCATCGTAGTACAAATTAATGGTAAAGTACGGGGCAAATTCACTGTACCTGCTAATGCTGAGCAAGATTTTGTTGTAGAACAAGCTAAACAAGAACCTAATATACAAAAATATTTGGCAGATGTGACTATTCGTAAAGTCATTTATGTACCAGGTAAATTATTGAATTTGGTTGTTGGTTAATATTGTTAATAACGAAAATTGGTGGTAATACTTATGAAAAAATATATCGTCTTAATCATGCTAATGGCAATATCACTGACAGGGTGTGGATTTCATTTGCAAAATGAAACAGAGATACCTGCACGATTTAAAACCATGTCTTACGTAAGTTATGATCCTTACGGTAAATTATCAAGATATGTTAAAGAACTCTTGCATGATAATCATATCACACTAGTCAATGATGATGCTTCAGGCAAATATCCGACACTGAATATCACCAATGAAAATATTGATCGTAATACCATATCGATTTATCAAGACGGTAAAGCTGCTGAATATCAATTAGTTTTAACCGTCCATGCTCAAGCCGTAATCAATGGTAAGCAAATATATCCAATTAATGTACGGATATTCCGTACATTCTTTGATAATCCGTCAACGCCATTATCTAAAACAGCAGAGCAAAATTTAATCGAAGACGAAATGTATAGGCAAGCAGCAAAACAGATTATAGGTAAATTAAAATCTGTAGATGCCAAAAAATAACGTTGTTATGATTAAAATCAATGCTGATCAAATTACTAATCACCTAGGATCACCCTATTATTTATTAGTAGGAAGTGATCCCTATTTGCAACATTATGCACAAACTCAATTGCGTCATACTTTTAAACAGAAAGGATTCAATGAGCAACTGACATATACGATAGACAATCAAACCGATTGGTCAACAATTTATGACAGTTGTCAGGCATTAAATCTATTTTCGAATAACACGCTTATCTTTCTTGATTTTGGTGATAATGCATTAAATACAGCCTTAATAACAAAGCTTAATACACTAAGTGACGTTTTAACCCCTGAAATTGCGCTAATAATCAGTTTAAACAAAATCACTAAAACCCAAGAAAACGCAACATGGTATAAAGCGTTAAACGATAAACTTGTTGTCGTTAATTGCGTCACGCCCGATACCTTACAATTACCTCATTGGATAAAAAGTCATCTTCAGCACAGACAAATAAGCATCGAACCACAAGCGATTGAGCTACTTTGTTATTATTATGAAGGTAATTTACTCGCATTAACACAAATTATTGAACAATTAAAATTACTATATCCAAATCATACCATTAGTTATGATCAAGTTGAAAATAACATTAATGATTCGGCTGTATTTACGCCTTATCATTGGATTGATGCCATGGTTGCCAATAAATCTAAACGTGCAACACATATATTACACCAACTAAAAATGAATGATTTGGAACCACTGATTTTAATACGAATTTTTCAACGAGAGCTAATTCTACTTATTAATTTAAAAAAATCTTCAGAAAAAAAATCGCTTAAACAAGCGTTTGATGAATATAAAATATGGCAAAACAAAAGAGCTTTATATACCGCCTATTTAACGCGTTGTGATATCAAAAATTTATTTACCACTTTGGCAAAATTGACCGATATTGAGATCGGTTTAAAGCACGATAGCCAATTGCAAATTTGGGACAATTTAACCAGTTTGATGATGCAATTTATGGGATTAAATCAATGCTAACCGCTTTATTTGGTGGCACGTTCGATCCTATTCATTATGGTCATCTACGCACTGCAATTTCATTAGCGCAAGAAGTGGGTTTGACACAGATAGTTTTATTACCCAATAAAATACCACCACATAAAGCGCAACCAGATGCAACCACACAACAGCGTCTGGCAATGTTAGCATTAGCCATTGAAGATTTACCTTTGTTTACCGTTGACACCCGTGAAGTTGTTCCTAGCACTGTAAATCGACCTTCTTATACCATCGATACTTTAAAGCAATGGCGTCATGAAAACGGGAAAACCGCATCACTTGCATTCATTATGGGTCAAGATTCATTACTGAATTTGCCCACTTGGTATAAATGGCAATCATTACTCGATTATTGCCATTTGATTATTTGTCAGCGACCAAATTATGCCGCAAGAACTGATAACGTTGAATTTCAACAATGGATTGATAAAAATCGTACGACTAATATAAAACATTTGCATGATTCTGCTCAAGGATGTATCTATTTTTCTAATACACCTTTAGAAAATATTTCAGCAACCCAAATCAGGCAAAAAATTAAGAATCAACAAAGTTGTGAAGGTCTATTACCACTAAAAGTTTGGCAATATATCCACCAACAAGGTCTTTACCAGACAAAGAAAATTTAGAAATGACTTTACTTCTGGGAGTTTTTTCGGCATTATTTTGCGGCGATACTTATATGTTGTAAGTTGAGCTTTTTTATGTTTATACACACTGTCATTTTATCTTATGATAAAATACTGAACTAGTCATTTAAGAAAAGCATCCAAAGTTGACTTTTCTTTCCCTCAAAAATAAAAGGGATATCATAAACGAGTTGTGTATAGTTAATTTGTTTTTATTATTAAGAGGCCCCAATGGCAAAAGAAGATAACATTGAAATGCAAGGTACCATACTTGATACTCTTCCTAACACGATGTTTCGTGTTGAACTTGAAAATGGTCATGTCGTTACTGCACATATTTCTGGCAAAATGCGAAAAAACTATATTCGTATTTTAACTGGCGATAAAGTTACTGTTGAAATGACGCCTTACGATCTTTCTAAAGCACGTATCATCTTCCGTAGTCGCTAATATCGTTATCAAACTTGTTATTTAAAAATTAACTAACCTTATGGGTTATTTTTCTCTTTTTTAATAAAATTCCGTCGACATAAATGTCGACGGAAGAGAAAAAATGTTATCAACTTTCTCAAACTAATCCGTTTGAGAAAAATCCATATCTTCGTATTTCACCCATTTAGTTTTCTTCACAATCTTATAACCCAAATAAATAATAAAGAATAATGGGATACCGACATAAGTCGCTATTACACCATTCCAATCAATGGTATCTTGTAAAAATGCTTCATAGTTTTGCCCAAGGGTGATGGTGAGACAAAGTACAAAAGCAAATATAGGGCCAAAAGGGAAACAACTTGAACGATAAGGTAATTTATTCACATCAAAACCTTGAGCCATATATCCTTTTCTGAATCGATAATGACTAATCGCAATCCCAAGCCAAGCAATAAATCCGGTCATCCCCGACATATTAAGAAGCCATAAATAAACTTCTTGATCTTTATACATTGATGTTAAAAAACATAACATAGCAACAAATGTTGTGGCTAATAATGCAAATCGAGGCACACCCGTTGAAGATAATCTTGAAAAGATTTTAGGTGCTTTTCCTTCTTTTGCTAAGGCATATAGCATACGTGTCGAGGCATATAGACCAGAATTACCTGCGGATAAGACTGACGTTAAAATAACCGCATTCATTATGGCTGCTGCCGATAATAAGCCCGCATGTTGGAATACTAATGTAAATGGGCTGACACTAATATCGGTCTCCTCATTACGAAGTAAATTAGGATCGGTATAAGGAATAATTAAACTGATGACTAAAATTGCAAAAATATAAAATAGCAAAATACGCCAAAAAACTTGTTTCATGGCTTTAGGAATATTTTTTTCAGGATCTTTTGATTCACCGGCTGCAATACCAATGAGTTCTGTGCCTTGGAATGAAAAACCAACCACCATAGCAACACCAATCATCGAAGAAAAGCCACCAACAAAAGGCGCATCACCAACAGTCCAATTTTGCCAACCAGTGCTTTCACTCCCACGTAAAATACCGACAATCATTAATAAGCCAACTGCAATAAAAATGATAACAGTCACAACTTTAATTAATGAGAACCAGAACTCAGCTTCGCCAAAACCTTTGACAGAAATATAATTTAAACAGAAGATAATGCTTAAGAATAGCAAACTCCAAAGCCAACTATACGCTCCGGCATCAAACCAATACGAAATCACCAACTGCGCAGCAACCAGATCGACCGCGACGGTAATTGCCCAGTTGTACCAATAATTCCAACCAATCGCAAATCCGAACGCCTCGTCAACATAACGCGCGCCATAAGTCGCAAATGTCCCAGATACAGGTAAATATGCTGCAAGTTCACCAAGGCTGGTCATTAAAAAGTACACCATTACACCAATAATGGCATAGGAAAGCAAAGCACCGCCAGGCCCTGCCTGTGCAACTGTCGCACCGGATGCAACAAAAAGCCCTGTCCCAATTGAACCACCGATTGCAATCATGGCTAAATGGCGAGCCTTTAAATCCCGTTTTAATTTATTTTTCATAACAAAAATCTTCTTTTAAAGAGAGTAAAGGTAATTAAGAAAACTTCAGTTTCCAATCGGTTATTTTAACAAATTGATAGAAAACACTATTTATCTTAATTATTGTGTATATTTATCATTAAATAATGAAATGCGGTGAAGTGTATCAAAAAAAAAACAACACGAGATAAATAATTCTAATAATAGCGCAAGTTTGTTAAATATTAGCAATATTTAGGCGCTAGTGACCTGTTCTAATTGAGTTAAATAATCCAAAGCTTGTTCACGATCATTGCCACACATTTCCATACACGGCTTTAATCGACAACAAACCCTTGGTCTGGAAGATTGTCCAAAGAGTTGACATTGAAAACGACTATCTAAATGGATACAGGGCACGCCGGCAGGCTTGCCATTGGGCATTCCGGGAATAATGGACGAGATCGAAGGTGCAATACAGCAGGCCCCACAATTTTGACGACATTTAACCAATTCTGTCATAAGATTCCTTTAATTTAAGGAACATCGATAAATTTTGATGGTGACAATAGCAAGATAGCGGTAAAATAGCGAGCTAAATTTTAAATTCAATTTTAAAACCTTACAAAGAAACTATTATGGCAAAAGCAAATGAAATAAAACGTGGCGATGCCGTCACTTATAATGGTAAATTATTACTGGTTAAAGACATTGATGTTCAAAGTCCAAGTGCCCGTGGTGCAAGTACACTCTATAAAATGCGTTTTACCGATGTCAAGACAGGCGGTAAAGTTGAAGAGCGATTTAAAGGTGACGATATTATCGAAACCATTGAACTTTTTCGACGTCCAGTCAGCTTTTCCTATATCGATGGTGATGAATATGTCTTTATGGACAATGAAGACTATACGCCATTTATTTTCAAAAAAGCACAAATTGAAGAAGAACTTCTTTTTATTCCAGAAGGTGGCATGAACGGCATTCAAGTACTCATGGCTGATGGCGAAGTCGTTGCATTGGAATTACCACAAACGGTTGATCTAGAAATTATTGAGACCTCACCAAGTATCAAAGGGGCATCAGCAAGTGCTCGCACTAAACCAGCTACATTATCAACAGGACTTGTTATTCAAGTTCCAGAATATATTGATAACAATGAAAAGGTCAAAATTCATATCGCCGAACGTCGTTATATGGGACGATCAGAATAACGTATTAATTTGTCATGAAAACCTATAATCAAAACAAACTCCATAAACGATTGCGTCGCCTTACTGGTGAAGCGATCGCTGATTTTAATATGATCGAAAAAGGCGATCGTATTATGGTCTGTTTATCAGGCGGTAAAGATAGTTATACCTTGCTTGATATTTTATTAAATTTAAAGATCAGTGCGCCTATTAATTTTGATCTTATTGCCGTTAATTTAGATCAAAAGCAACCGGGATTTCCTGAGCATGTATTACCGCAATACCTTGAGTCATTAGGCATTGAATATAAAATAGTTCAAGAAAATACCTATGGAATTGTCAAAGAAAAAATACCAGAAGGTAAAACAACTTGTTCGCTTTGTTCACGTCTGCGCCGTGGAATTTTATATCGCACCGCAACCGAACTGGGCGCCACAAAAATTGCCTTAGGTCATCATCGTGACGATATTTTAGAAACCTTGTTTTTAAATATGTTCTACGGCGGTAAACTAAAAGCAATGCCACCCAAATTAATGAATGATTCAGGTGAACATATCATTATTCGTCCGCTTGCGTATTGCAAAGAAAAAGACATTGCAAAATATGCTGAAATTAAGCAATTCCCAATAATTCCTTGTAACCTTTGTGGTTCACAGCCCAATTTACAACGTCAAGTGATTAAAGAGATGCTTAATGAATGGGATAAAAAATATCCCGGACGCATTGAAACCATGTTCCGTGCAACCCAAAATATCACCTTATCGCATCTTTGTGATACTTCACTTTTTGATTTCAAAGGAATTAAAAAGGGGGATCACGTAATTGATGGAGGAGATATAGCATTTGATCACGAAGATATGCCCCAACCGATTGGATTTGATGCATCCGACCTTGAAGATCAAGACATGATCTTATGGAAAGAAGTTAAATAAATCTTTATATTATCGCTATTTTGTAAAATTATCCCACTCAACACTTTAGTGGGATAACAAATCTAAAACATCATTTTTTCGTCAATTTTAATAGCGTTAACTCACTGATAACATTCAATCGATTATTCTATCGATAAAGTTTAAATTGATTATCAACATTAATATTTTTCAATTTATTAACCATTTAGACCAACTCTGATTGACGATTTGTTTTTCCTCAACAAAACAGGAGTTATCAACCGTGCTGGGTAATAGTTGTAATGATAATTGATGAATTTCGTTACGCATATCTATATAAGCTTGAGTGAGCTTTTGGGCTTCATCCTGTTCCATAATCTGATAATTAGCGGCTAATTCTAATATCCGAACATTATCGCTCCAAGTTGTCATTTTAGGATAATGATGTGCGTAATTAAGCACAAGATACTGTGATAAAAATTCAATATCCCCTATTCCACCCTGATCAATTTTTAAATTAAATAAATCTGGTTGAGTTGACCCCAAATGAGTACGCATTTTTTCACGCATTTCTCTAACTTCGGTTTTTAATTGATGTTCATCACGTACTTTACAAAGTACTTTATGTCGGATTTGTTTAAAATGCTCAATAAGTTCAACTTCGCCATAAATGGCTCTGGCGCGGACTAATGCTTGATGCTCCCAAGTCCATGCTTCATGCATTTGATAGTCCTCAAAAGCAGCTAAACTACAAGCTAATAAACCCGCTTCCCCTTGCGGACGTAAACGAATGTCAACTTCATACAAAATACCAAAACTGGTACGTACATTGAATAAATGGATTATACGCTGAACTAAGCGAAGATAGAATTGACGACTATCTATCTGTTTTTCACCCGTAGTCATACTGTTAACAGGGCAGTCATGTAAAAAAACTAAATCTAAATCCGACCCATAACCCAGCTCCCAACCGCCCAATTTACCATAAGCAATAACCACTAAACCTTTATGATCATCAGTAAGATGTTCTGGCTTGCCATATCGAGCTATCATTTGATTCCATGCCATTTGAACAACAAAATCAAGGAGAGCTTCGGCCACAAACGTTAAATGATCACTGACTTTCATGGTGGTTAAAACATGCGCAACATCGGCTGCGGCAATATGCAATAATTGCATTTGCTTGAACTGGCGTAGCGCTTCAAGTTGTTGTTCTTCATCATCAACTTGAATGCGAAGCAAATATTGATAAAGTTCACTTTTATATTCATTAGGGGCAACCGTTTGATAAAGTGAATGAATATCGATCAGTTCATCTAACAAGATCGGATAATGTGCCAACTGATCACTAATCATTGGAGAAGCACTACACAACCGAATTAACTGCTTCAATGCGGTAGGATATTCAAGTAATAATTCTAAATAGGTGGTACGGCTAACAATATTGACTAACAAAGGAAAAATTCTTGCTAACACAATTAAGGCATTTTTTTCATTGCAGAGTATTTCTAATAATCTCGGCATAAGTTGATCGAGGATTTCTCGCCCACGCACACCTATTGTCCGTTTACCAATATCATTGCGAAATTGTAACAACAATTGACAAAGCTGGGTTGCCGTTTGATCAGAATAGTTAGGTAATACCGCTTTGACATCACTTAATTCTAAGTCTGGTACCCATAAATCATCAAACTTATCATTATATTGTTTAGACTGGATGGATTCGGACTGTTCATCACCGATTAATTCATTGAATATTTCACGGTTGATCAACATTCTTTTTGCCAAGTCTTGTTCAAAATTTTCCCAATTGTCAAACCCCATACTAATTGCTAAACGCATTTGATCTAGTTCATTGTCTGGCAAAGTTTGGGTTTGCTCATCATTAATCGCTTGTAAAAGGTTTTCACAACGACGTAAAAAAAGATAATTTTCTCGAAGTAAAATCACTTCACTGAGTTTCAGTAATGATTCTTGTTCAATAACCTGCAAAGCACTTAATAACGAACGTGTCTGCAATCCAACCACTCGACCACCTCGAATAAGTTGAAAGACTTGAACGATAAACTCAATTTCCCGAATGCCGCCAGCGCCAAGTTTAATATTGTTTTTTAAGCCACGACGACGGACTTCACGTTCAATCATACTTTTCATGTTTCGCAGTGATTGTAAAACACTAAAATCGATATAACGGCGATAAATAAAAGGTTTAAGCATTTGATAGAGTTCTTGGGTATAAGTATCATGCTGATCACCTAATACCTTTGCTTTCACCATTGCATAACGTTCCCAATCTCGACCTTGTTCTTGATAATAATCTTCCATAGAAGAAAAGCTAAGAACCAATGGACCACCATCCCCTAAAGGGCGTAAACGCATATCAACACGGTAAACAAATCCATCTTCAGTAATCTGATCAAGCGTTTTAATTAAACGTTGTCCTAAACGCGTAAAAAAAACCGCATTATCTAATTCTCGACGTCCGCCTTGTGTCTGTCCATGTTCTGGATAAGTGAAAATCAAATCAATATCAGACGAAAAGTTTAGCTCGCCACCACCCAATTTACCCATACCTAAAATCAATAACGGTTGGGGTTTACCTTGCATATTGCTTGGCGTTCCCCATTCTTGACAACTTAATGAATAGAGCCAATCACGAGCCGTTACAACAATTATTTCTGCCAATTCACTGAGTTGTAACAAAATCTGTTCATCACTGCTTGCCTTTATTAATTGAGACCATGCCAGACGAATTAGCATTTTATGGCGAAATTGCCTTAATATTTTCATTAACGAGGCTTCATCTATGACTGAAACTAACTGTTCATTCAACCAAGATTGATAATATTGTCTTTCATCTGCCAGTGGTGGGTTTTGTACAAAATCAGCAAGCCAATGTGGAAAACGAGAAAATGCCTCAACAAGAAAATTACTTTGCACTAAAATATCAAGGTTTGCTTGTACCAGTACTGGATCGCAATGTTGAAGCTGATTGATAACGCTTTGCTTTTGATCTTTAAAAAGATTAGATTGGGGCATTTTTCTGTCTCACACAAGGTATTATCGGGTTTGATTTGTTAGATCATTGCATCAACGCCATTTACTATAACCGAAAACATAATCTATATATTACTTTAAAACTCATTTTCACCAATACATCTATAACAACTTGTATTATGGCGTGATATTAATGTTATTTTTTTGAATCAAATAACAGTTTAGTCATAATTCTAACCAGTATCGAACTTAAAATAAACACCATTGCTATCGTTATCCATGTATAACACAATAAAAAGTTATTGGAGAATCTATAGAATGCTTGTAAATATTCATACAGAAAAACAGATACCCAAAAAATTATTGCAACCAAGATACAATTGAAAATAAATATACATAGCGAACTAAATATAAGTTTTTTCAGGTTTAAAATTTCTGTTACGCCTGTAAAACATTTTCTCAACAAAAAATAGCCTATCAAATTAGTCATGAATAAAAATAGAACTAAAATTGTTAGATTAATAATTGAACTTGTTAAACTATGATAATAACCGAAAAAAATTAGAGGAAATAACAACGTGCTAAAATAACAATTATAAAGCGAAATAAATAACCCAAAATGTAACCGCTGACTTTCAGATTGAGTTAATACGTCATTGCTGCGAATAAAATTTTTATTCAACAATTTGATACTAAGATAAGTCCACAGTGTTATAAAAATATAACTAATTAATATGTTAACAAAATTAATCAATTCATAAGTTAGAGACGAAGAAGAGATAACAGAATTTGAATAATTAAGTTTAGATCTAACCCATAAAAAGATATCACTGTAGAAAAGCGATCGTCCTGCAACCTCCATTGAGGCAAATAAAATAGCAACAAGTAAAGTATTAATAATATTTCTCGAATTGACTTGATGAATGGAGTATTTATTAAATAATACGATGGAAACAACAAATAAAACAATCGAACAAGGTATTTGGAAGAAGAAGTTGATTACGACTTGCCTAGTTACATACCGAATAAATTGATTATTTGTCATATCTGACAATAAAGGATAATCATCAAATCCAGTAACATAGACTATGATATATAAAATATTAAATAACCAATAAAATAAAACTAATAATAGTGGTAGTTTAAAAAAAGTCCTGTCCAATTTCATTGTTATACCTATATTCCATTTATTTCAGAAATTAGTTTAAGTTTGAGTTTTGTGTTTACCTCGCTATAAGCAAACTTTGCAATCGAGTCAATACGTTGTATCGCCATTTGCCACTGCTCAAAATCTGGCTCAATTTGAAGATTTAGGTTTATTAATACTTCGTTTATTTGAATAAGTAACTGTTTATAATAAATGAAATCATTATTTTCTAAAGCATATTCTTCATTTTGTTGCCAAAAGTTGAGTAAATTTGGTAAATCTTGTTCAATTTGTGCAGAAAAGAGTTCAGAAGTAACAGGTTTATTTAATAATAAACGGTAACCTCTTGAGGCCTTACTCTGCGAAAAAAGATGTAAGTTAAAACGACTTAATTCAATCGCAAAGTTAATCAAATCTTGTTTATTGCCTTGTTTTATTTCGAGTTCAACTTCTTGTATTGGTTTAAATTTACCATTTGAGGTTATTTTGCCTAAATCTAAAGCAACTTCAATTTCGCTATTCGCAAACGAGATTAACCACACTTGACGGGTAAAGTTAGTAGTAAAAAGTGGTTGTAAATTTTTCTGTAACTTTTCGATGTCACAATTGTTAGGAAATACGCCTACAGGAAATAGAGATAAATCGAGTTGTGGACAACTTAAATCAACATTATATTCAGCGCGTTCATGCAAACCGGCGATAGCATGACTATCACGTTTTAACGTCATTTCGTACTGTTTACTTTCGTTGCTTTCAGTTACTCTAAGTCTTAATCCACAATGATGATTTCGCAAATAATTATCCGCTGTGTCATAGTAACAGTTACACAAAGATAAGGTTGAAAATGTACGCTGATTGTTCGATAAGCTCGAAAACTCAAGCTCATCACTACTTGCCCATTGGTTTAAAAAAGATTGTAGATCAGCAATGTCACAATTATTTATCTGGAATTTTAACTCAATTTCATTACTCATGAATTTAAACGGGAATATGATTTAATTTGCTATATCATATCCCGATTAATGAAATAAATATACACTATTAGGTGGGAATAAACAGTTGATCATCACTTTCTATAGTTAACCAACTGTTCAACTAAATTTATCATCAAGTTTTTGGGTTAAATTATTACTTCACTACTCGGAATGGGTTTGTTGATTTTTTCTCGACTTTATCAGATTGCTGAATATCGGTTTCGCGTTGCTGTTTATATTCGGGTTCGTCTTCAAATCCCATGCCCACGCCATTTTCACGAGCATAAATGGCTTCTACGGCTGACATCGGCACAACAATATGTTGTGGCACACCCGAAAATCGCGCATTAAATTCAATTTTTTCATTTGTTGCCCTATATTGCGCAACGGAATGTGGCGCAATATTTAACACGATCTGATTATCTTTCACAAACTCTTGCGGTACAAGAACACCGAATACCGAAGCATTTACCACGATATAAGGAGTAAGTTCATTATCAACAATCCAATCATAAAACGCCCTAAATAAGTAAGGGCGTCGAGCAGTCATTTGGTTTGGATCCATTTAGATTACCTTCTAAAATCACATAATAAATTAGAGCAGATAAATTATTATACTCTAATTTTTCTCTCATCTTCAGTTAATGAACTGATAAAAGCTGGACGTTCAAAAATTCTTGCCATGTAGGCTAAATAATTTTTTTCCGCAACTTTAGGTAATTCTATACCAAGTATTGGCAATCGCCATAGTAGAGGTGCGAAATAACAATCGCATAGCGTAAAATCATCACTCATAAAAAAGTCTTTTTCTTTAAACATGACAGAAATTGAGACTAAATCATCAAGAAGATTTTTACGTGCGACTTTAGCGGCATCACTATTTGGGTCGGCGATAATGGTTTCATAAGCACTGTACCATTCTCTTTTAATGCGATACATCGTTAATCGAGAATTAGCACGCACAATCGGATAAACAGGCATTAATGGTGGATGAAGGAAACGTTCATCGAGATATTCTAACGCTATATGAGGCTCATACAGTGTTAAATCGCGATCAATCAACGTTGGAATTGAACCATAAGGATTAAGATCCAGTAACTCCTGAGGTAAATTATCAGCAGTTACAAACTCAATTTCAGCAGTCACACCTTTTTCTGCCAACACAAATCGGATCTGATGACCATAGATATCTGTTGTATCACAAAATAATGTCATTACAGAACGTTTATTAACAGCAACAACCATGTTCACTCCAAATATGCAAAATTTAAAATAGGTTTAGAGAGTTTCTATTCTAGCAAATTGGATAACAAAATTGTTAAAAAAAATTAATTTTCTTATCATCTTTCTTCAAATAATCGTTTTAATTGTGAAAAACTTTGACAATTTACCATGTTTAAGTCAATTAAAACCGATACAATTTATCAATAACAGTTGGCTCACAATTAAATAATTCAATGAAATGAAAAAAAGACTTTGGTAATTGGAAGTGTGATAAATTTTAGTCATAAAAAAAACCCAGACAATGCTGGGCTTTTGAAATAATTTTGTAACGTCTGCAATTAACGTTTGCTGAATTGTGGACGACGACGAGCTTTGCGTAGACCCACTTTTTTACGTTCAACTTGACGTGCATCACGAGTAACAAAGCCCGCTTGACGTAATGAAGAGCGTAAAGTTTCATCATATTCCATTAATGCACGAGTAATACCGTGACGAATCGCACCCGCTTGACCTGAAATACCGCCACCTTTAACAGTGATGTAAAGATCAAGTTTGTCAGTCATTTCAACTAACTCTAAAGGTTGCATCACAACCATACGAGCTGTATCACGACCAAAGTATTGCTCTAATGAACGTTTGTTAATAACGATATTTCCACTACCTGGTTTAATAAACACACGAGCAGCAGAACTTTTGCGGCGACCAGTACCGTAATATTGATTATCAGCCATCTTCTATCCCCTTAAATATCTAATACTTGCGGTTGTTGTGCCGCATGATTGTGCTCGCTACCAGCATAAACTTTAAGTTTACGGTACATTGCACGACCAAGAGGACCTTTCGGTAACATGCCTTTTACAGCAATCTCGATGACTTGTTCAGGATGACGTTCAATCATTTCTTTAAAAGTCGCTTCTTTAAGTCCACCGATGTAACCAGTATGACGATAATAGATCTTATCAGTGCGTTTTTTGCCTGTTACAGCAACTTTTTCTGCATTGATAACGATAATATAATCACCTGTATCTACATGTGGTGTATATTCTGCTTTATGTTTACCACGCAAACGGCTTGCGATCTCAGTAGCTAAACGACCTAACGTTTTACCTGCTGCATCAACAACATACCAGTCGCGTTTAACTGTTTCTGGTTTAGCTGAAAAAGTACTCATTCGTATTTATCCAATTTTTAATTAATCTCACGTTAATAAATCAAACGATTTATTTACACTTTTTGATTGCAATGATTAAGTAACTAACCCCTTCGAGTTGTTATATTAACCTTGACAACCGAAAACAGTGTTGGGAAGAACACTGTTGTAACGTGGGTTGCAATATTATACAGAAATATAGTAAAAGTGCTAGGTTTTGTCATAAAAAATTATAGCAAGTAAAAACGCTTGCTGTTAAACTTAAAACTAATTTTACTCAATCATATTATATTAGATGACTCAGATAATTCAACTTACCGATAAAGATTATATAAGTAAAGGCTTACATAGGAAGTGCTATCACCATCCGACTAATCCCGATCAATGTATTAAAGTCAACTATAATGATGGGGCAGAACAAGAAACTAACCGCGAAATTGCCTATTACAAACATCTTATTAAACGCAATATCTCGTGGGATGCGTTAGCCAAATATTATGGCCCTGTGCAAACAAATTTTGGTGAAGGTCATCTTTTCGAATTAATTCGTAATTATGATGGCAAAACCGCTACACCACTCGAAACATATCTTGCTGACCAACAATTAACACAACAATACTATGATGAATTAATTGTTTTGTTAAAAGCATTAAAGTCGACATTGCTTGACAATCGTATCATTACGATGACCATTAAAAGCAAAAATATATTATTTCAACATCTTTCAGAACAAAAAAATCGGCTTGTCATTATAGATAATATTGGTAATTCGACCTTTATTCCGGTTGCCAACTATATCCCCTATTTTGCTAAATCGAAGATTGAGCGCACATGGCAACGTTTTTTAAAATCAATCATCAAAGATAATTGGCATAATCCACTGGTGGCTAATTTAATTGATGAGGTAAATCAGTAAGACGTAGCTGAGCAACGGTCCCTTGATGATGATCATGACGATTTTCTAAAGTGAACGATCCATGATGCAACTTTGAAATACGATTCACAATACTTAATCCAAGCCCTATTCCATCATGTTTTCGATCCATACGGAAAAAGGCTTGAGTTAATTTTTCGCTTTTAGACTCATCAATACCGCTACCTTCATCGACGACATTAATAATAATGCCTTCGGCATCTTTAAAACAATTAACGACAATTTTGGTATTGGGTGGACTATAACGACTACTATTTTCAACCAAATTTCGAATCAATAATCTAATTAAAGTGGTATCTCCTTCAAACATCAGTTTTTTATCAGGTATGTTCCATTGAATCGCTTGTTGCTTATGGAATGCTTGCTCGGATAACTCTTCAAAAAGCGGCAACATAATATCATCATGAAAATTAATTTTTTGATAGTGTCCAACAGTAAATTTTTGACTAGCTCTGGCAAGCATTAATAACTGTTCGACGGTATTAACTAAACGATCAATACGATCAATTAATTCATGACAATCGATATGATGTGTTGTTTCTAATAATTCTAAATGCAAACGGATACCGGCTAATGGTGTTCGCATTTCATGCGCAACATCAGCCGTAAAAAGACGCTCTTGAGCAAGTGTACTACTTAATCGGACAAACAACTTATTCAAAACAGTGGTAATGGATTTAATTTCTCGCTTATTACTAATTGGATCAATAGGACTCAGATTATCTTCGGTTCGTTCATTTAAATCTTTTTCTAACACTTCTAAGGGTTTTGTAATCCATTTAATGGCTTTATACGCAAGTAATAGAGTGACTAACATCATTGAAAAAGCAGAACAAAATAAGGCAAAAATAGCTTCTAGTTCTTCATGTTCAACCACTTCATCAATTTTGTTTTGACTTAAGGTCAAATTTACCAATACATCTATCTGTTCTTTACTTTCATGCCATAACCATAACACCGTAATGATCTGGCAAATGAGCATAATCGCCCCCAAAGTGAAAAAAAGATTCCAACGAATACTTTGACGAATATTATTTAACGATTTAAAGATCATCATGTTTTTCATTCAATAAAGAAAAATAACAATTTAATGGTCGCTATTGAGTTGATAACCATAGCCCCGTACAGTTTTGATTAAACTTTTACCTAATTTAGTTCGTAATCCATGAATATAAACCTCAAGCACATTAGAACTTGGATCACTTTGCCAATCATATAGATCATTTTGCAATAAATCACGGTGTACTTTTTCGCCGGCTTTTAACATCAGTCGAGAAAGTACAATAAACTCTTTAGGCGTCAATGTTACTTCACGCTGATGTTGAGTGACAATTTGTTGCTTAATATCAATGGTAATTGAACCAAAGCAAATAAGATTATCAGCAGTGCCTTGATTACGGCGAATTAAGGCTCTCACTCTGGCTAAAAGTTCAGTTAAAGCAAAAGGTTTAATAAGATAATCATCGGCACCATGATCTAATCCTTCAACTCGATCTTCAATGGTATCTCGAGCGGTTAAAATAAGCACTGGGGTATCTATCTGTTTTTTACGCCAACGCGTTAGCAAATCTAAACCGTCACAATCAGGTAACCCCAGATCCAATATTATCAGACTAAATTGACCAAATTGAATAAACTGCTCAGCTTGTTTACCATTAGATGCCACTTCACACACATAACCGTTAGAAGTAATGCCATCATAGAGTCCTTTTTGAAGAAGGCTATCATCTTCAACAATAAGTATTTTCATTAAATGTTATCCTATTGTCGATTGGACATTCATATTAAATGTTCCTTAATTAACGTAAAAATAGTGATATCGAAAAAATTCAATTACTGGATTTATTGACTCAACTTTATTGAATTAACGATAAATACACTCAATCATTTAAGAAAAGCAACCCAAGATTTAGACACAAAATAAGCCGATAAAAGACTGACAATAAAACTGATAATAATATCTAAAGGCCAATGAATACCTAAATAAATTCGGCTCCAACAAACCAATAACGCAACAATAAAACAGCAATAATATAATTTTTTAACTTGCTGCTTTGTATTGAAAAAAATCGAAAAAAACAGTGTCCATACAAAAACAGCATGTTGGCTTGGCAACGAACTATTGGTTTCGTGATACAGATAATGGGTTCCAACATCAAGCGCAAAAGGGCGAGGCGAATAAAATAGATGACGTATCACAAAAGAAATCAATAGCGCTAACACTAAACTAACCATAATTTTAACAATCGATTGTCGATAATCGGGCTTCAAAAACCAATAGCCAGCTAACATGATAATTGGAAAAAACATTAAATAATTAGCACAAAAGATTGCAAAATAGATAAAAGATTTTGATGCTTGATCAGAAGCATTAATCAATAAAAAGAGTTTAGTATTAATATCATACCACATGAAAAGTTGAACAGACTGAATTATTCATATCAAAAATGTAACCTATTAACCTTAAAAAAACCTTAATAACCCCTTTAATCTATTTTACATGAGTGACTTATCGTTATACGGGTTTAATTTACATACTGAAAAGTTAGACATGTTTATTTGTGGTCGATGCCATAATGCAACCAACATCTTGCCAAAAATGAAACCGTAATATCAAGCAACCAACAAATGAAAAAATAAACCAGAATGACAAATAAAAAAATCTCAGTCGGATAAACCATACTACGATTATTAATTTGTGTTGCCACAAAGGTAAACTCGGCAACACCAACAATGTAGGCCAAAGAAGTATCTTTAACGAGTGAAACCCACTGATTAATAAACGACGGCAACATCATCTTTAATGCTTGTGGTAAAATAATTGCGATAATCACTTGCGCTTTATTCAGCCCCAATGAATAAGCCGCTTGCCACTGATCTTTACCAACTGCATTCATACCGGCATGAACAGAATGCCCAATATAAGCTGCTCCAATTAATGATAAAGCAAAGATCACGGTAGCAATAGCCGGTACATCGACATTAAAAATCACGGGTAATAGAAAATAAGTCCAAAAAATTAACATAATGACTGGAATTGCTCGCAAAAAAGCAAGAAGCGTGATGAGTAACTGACGCACTCCCCCTTTTAGCACGGTTAAACCAACACCGGCTACTATGCCTAAAATAGTTGAAAAAACAATTGCAACAACACTCATTAATAACGTTAAAAACATGCCACCAGGAAAGTTACCCCACATCAGGTAACCCAGATTATTCCAAATAACAGCAAATCCCATAAGATCCATAACTGACTAACCTTTACTTATTTGCAACCGACTTGCTTGATAAATATTGCCAAACGTTCCTACTATTACAATGGCTAAAATATATAACAAGGTTGCAATAGCAAAATCTTGAAACGTCTTTAAGGATTCCGTTTCGACTTGCCGAGAAACATAAGAAAGTTCAAGCACGCCGATAGCCATGGTTAATGATGAATTTTTGATAATATTCATATATTGCCCAATTAATGGCGGAAAAGCGATTCGCACACTTTGTGGTAAAATGATAAACCGCATAGTTTGCCACCACGTTAACCCCAACGCTAAAGACGCTTGTTGTTGTCCCTTTGACACACCTAAAATACCAGCCCGAAACTCTTCAGCAATAAAAGCACTGGAATAAAACGTTAAAGCAATCAAACCAATAATAAACTCAAAAGAAGGCATTTTTAACGTTAAAAAAAAGAGGTTAATTTGGGGTTCATCAAATAACCACACTTTAAATTCAATAGGTAATAAATTACCGACACCAAAATACCAAAAAAACAGTTGAGGCAGTAAAGGCGAATAACGAAAAATTGCATTATAGAATGTCACCAAACCTTTTATGATTTTGATATGGCTTTGTTGAGCAATGACTAACAAAAAACCCAGCACAGTTGACAATATTATGGTTAATAACGAAATCGCAAGCGTCACTAAAAAACCGTCCCACAACCACCACAAATATCGTGGTTCAAGTAATTGCTCAAACATCTATTTATTGACCTTTACCGATTTTAAAATCACCACGTGGCATTGCTGACGTCGTTTCGGGTCCAAACCAGCGATTATAAATCGTCACCGCTTCACCGTCTGTTTCAAGATTTAACAGGATTTGATTCACTTTATCTTTTAAACGAGTTTCGCCTTTGGGAATGCCAACCGCTTGATATTCTTGCGTAATACTAAAGGGTGAGATTTCAAAAATAGCACGTTGCTCTTCGGGTACGTTGGCAAGTAAACCAATTAATTTAGCATCATCTTGCGTAATAGCTTGCACCACCCCATTACGTAAAGCGGCAAACGCAAACGGCGTATCATCATACGAAATTACTTTAGCGGTAGGATATTTTTCACGTAGAGTAATTTCCATTACTGTCCCTTTATCGGCTCCAATACGAAGATTTTTCAAATCATCCGGTGATGTTAATACCCCTTTTTTTGCCACAAATTTTTGTCCGGTAGCAAAATAAGGCAAACTAAAATCAACCGCTTTGGCACGCTCCTCAGTTACGGTGAAATTAGCCACAATTAAATCGGCTTTTTGTGAAGTTAATAATGGTATACGATTGGCAGGGTTAGTCGGTACAAGTTCAACCTTTACCTTTAAAGCTTTACCGATTTGATTGGCATAATCCACATCTAACCCGACAATATTATGCGATTTTTCATCAA
This sequence comes from Gilliamella sp. CG25, assembly GCF_046635705.1. Lineage (NCBI taxonomy): Bacteria > Pseudomonadati > Pseudomonadota > Gammaproteobacteria > Orbales > Orbaceae > Gilliamella > Gilliamella sp. CG25. The sequence continues at coordinate 180,508 of NZ_JBIDFJ010000004.1, forward strand.
CAAATCCAAAGGGTGGATTACTATCAAATACCGCAATTTTAATTACCCCTTTTTTTTCGATATCATCAAGACGATCAGCATAAGCCGAACTTGCGATCAATAATGAACCGATTAATGCAGCTGCCGACAGTGACTTAGTAAAAAATTTCATTGTTATTATCCCCCTTTGGACTTAATAGGGTTTTAAGTTTATCAATAAAGTATTGGGGGGATAAATAACGATTATTTAGATGCTTATAACTTAAAGTTATATTTAAAATGTCTTAGTGTAGTGGTTAAGTCAATTAAGGAAAATTATGCACAAGATTCAGATAATTTTTTTGTATCTCAAAAAATTCTAAGATTGAAAATGGTATATTCTTTAGACTATGATTTATATTTATGTATGACTGGAATATATATTATCATTCGACCCCAGCAGGAATCGAACCTGCAACTAGCCCTTAGGAGGGGCTCGTTATATCCATTTAACTATGAGGTCATCGGGGGCGCCCATTTTAATAAATTTAAAAAAATAATACCATTTAAATAATGAAAAATTTTGTATTATGTGTAAACATGATACAATTAAAAAATCAATAATCTGAATTTTGTTTAGTTGAAAATCCTATGAAAAAAAGAATAATTGGCATGCTGTTCTCTGTTATGGCGCTAACAAGTTGCGCTTCATATGATCCTGAAAGCAATTCATACAGTGATCCTTTATCTGGATTCAATAAAGCAATGTTTAATGTTAACTATTATGCATTAGATCCGTATGTTTTGCGTCCAGCTGCTGTCGTTTGGAAAGATTATGTACCAACACCACTTCGTAAAGGTGTCGTGAACTTTTCTTCTAACCTTTCTGAACCTGCTTCGATGGTGAATAATCTTTTACAAGGAAATGTCCACCAAGCCGGAAAACACTTAGCACGATTCTTTTTAAACACTGTTTTTGGTGTTGCAGGATTATTTGATGTTGCCAGTTTAGCTGACCCACAATTACAAAAAGGCAATAGGCATACTTTTGGTGATGTGCTTGGTCACTACGACGTACCGTATGGTCCATATGTGGTTTTACCTTTCTATGGTTCAGCAACGCTTAGAGAGGAAGGCGGTGCCTTAGTTGATACGCTTTATCCACCTTTAGCTTGGTTAAATTGGAAATGGGCATTAGTACGAGGCGTGTTCGACGGTATTGAGGCTCGTGCGGTGGCGATTGAATACGAAGATCTGATTAAAAACAGTGACGATCCTTATAACTTTATGCGTAATGCTTATTTCCAACGAAATGATTTTATTGCTTCTGGCGGTAAAGTCGATGAAAAGAAACAGCAACAACGTGAAGAAAGCATCAATAGTTTTATTAATGATATCGATTCACAATAACTTGTTTTATCATGATTTATAGATAAAAAACCGCTGCTTCAATAGCGGTTTTTTATTTGCCTTTCATTTCAGGTAAATTGTGCCAAAACCGTTTTGGCATCTGTTGACGTTGTAATTTAGGATTTTCTCTTTCTTTGATAGATAAAGCATTAAAGTAACGATGCCATAGGGTTTGAAATAGTTGTTCATCTTTCGTTAAAAACCGTTGATTGACTTTGTTATCTACGATCAACTCCTCATGATCAACAAGTGAAATTTTTTCAAGTTTGTCGAGATCATAAAAGTAGCCATATTTACGTTTTTCATCATAAATCGCCCATTTCTGATCGGCATAACGATCTTTAAAAAAATCTAAGACTAAAGGCAATGCGTTATAGATAGGAGCAATAACCGAAAAATAGATCTTTTCATTTTGTCCGTCATTTGTGTTATCAATTGGGTTTTCAATAGTATTGAAACGAACAAATTGCATTAAATGATGCCGTTCCCGACTTACTTTTTTAGCAATGTCGTGAACGGTTAGTACATCAGGATCACCAAAATCCGTTTCAATAGGATGCTTTGATTTGAAAACTTTACAGATATAACGAAAAATAATGAAATCACTTTCTGGTAATTCAGAAAGCCAAACATACTTTAATTGATTAAGCGCAACGTGAGATAACTTTTTATTCAAAGCTACTTGAACCCGTTCATATTTACTATTACGTACTTCCACATGATGCGTATCGGATACTAACAAAGGCACAAGATCATTATGCGCCAACAAACAATCGGGCATCTTTTTTTGCTCAAACGCATCAAACACTGCGCATAGCAATCCTTCAAAACTTTTATCATATTGAAAAGCTAACATGATTTACCAACCCATCACTAATTGCTGAGGAATATTATCATTTTTGACTTCAATCAACGGTTTTTCTTGCAAAGAAAGCCGAATATACTGCTCGGATGAGTCTAATAATTTAAATTTTCGCATTTCATGGCAAATAATAAAAAATTGGGCTCTTTTTAGAACAACGCCTATTCGTTTTAAAGCTTCTAAATTTAATTTACGATGTCGCCTTGCTAAAACAATTAATTTTGCCGATTTAACACCAATACCCGGTACCCGTAAAATTTTTTGATAACTATCACGGTTTATATCTACCGGAAAGAATTGGGGATTTCGAATAGCCCACGCCAGTTTAGGATCAACAGTTAAATCAAGATCAGGATATTGATCATTGACAATTTCGTCGACACTAAAATCGTAGAATCGTAATAACCAATCAGCTTGATAAAGGCGATTTTCTCGCACTCTTGGTACTTCTTGCAATACGGGTAATCTTTTATCATAACCATTAACAGGAATAAACCCTGAATAATAAACACGCTTCATGCTTGGTCGTTTATAGAGTTTAGCCGTTAGTTGTAAAATCTGGCTGTCTGTCTCATCTGTCGCCCCAATAATGACTTGAGTGCTCTGCCCTGCTGGTACAAATTTTGGCGTAGATTTAATTTTTTTTCGATCTTCTATGTTTTCAAGTAAGTTTTGATGAATATGGCGCATTGGTTGATAAATGCTTTGATGATCTTTATCGGGCGCTAATAACTTTAGATTTTTTTCTGTCGGGATCTCTAAGTTCACACTCATTCGATCAACCAACAAACCAGCCTGAACTATAAGATCATTACTGGCACCAGGAATGGCTTTCATGTGGATATAGCCATTAAATCCATGTTCATTACGTAATATTTTTACCACTCTAATCATTTTTTCCATCGTATGATCAGGGCTTCTGACAATGCCAGAACTTAAGAAAAGTCCTTCAATATAGTTACGACGATAAAATTCAATGGTTAAATCAGCTAATTCTTTAGGCGTAAATCCAGCTCTGGGAATATCATTGCTTTGGCGATTTATACAATAAGCACAATCAAACATGCAATAGTTGGTTAACATGATTTTAAGCAAAGAGACACAACGCCCATCAGCAGTGAATGAATGACATATTCCACAACGATGCGCACTGCCAATCCCTTTATTTTTATTAGTTCGAGATGAGCCACTTGAAGCACAAGAAATATCATACTTTGCTGATTCAGCTAATATTTCAAGCTTTGATATCATCTTTTCATTCATTGCTAACCCCTTATACTGTATAAACAAACAGTATTATACTAATCACTTTTTAATTAGCAAGTAAATAAACAATCAGAAAAGTGTAATTTTAGGTACTTAACAAAGTATGAGGTTTATTGTTAATAAAACATAATAATTAATATAATTTAAAGGATAATTGATATATTTTTTACTTTCGAAATTACTCGATTTAATATTATAAATAAAATAGCTTCGTTAGGTATTGTTCAGCTTACAAGTGTACGCTATAATCACATCAATTTTTCTTATGAAGCCAGTTAATTTAGGAGCAGAATATTACATGAAACGAGTTGTTATTACCGGATTAGGTATTCTTTCGAGTATTGGGAACAATACTAAAGAGGTTTTAGAATCATTAAAAGTGGGTCGTAGTGGAATCACTTTTTCTCAAGAAATGAAAGATAGCGGAATGCGAAGCCATGTTTGCGGTAATGTTAAATTAGATACTACTGGACTTATCGATCGCAAAATCGTGCGCTTTATGAATGATGCTTCTATCTATGGTTATCTTGCTCTACAACAAGCTATTGACGATGCAAAATTGACTCCTGAACAAGTCTCAAATCCTCGAACTGGTTTAATTGCGGGCTATGGTGGTTCAACCAAAACTCAATATAACGTCGTTGCAGGTATGAAAGAAAAGGGATTACGTGGCGTGGGGCCTTATGCTGTGACAAAATCAATGTCATCAGCAATTTCAGCTTGTTTAGCAACACCATTTAAAATCAAAGGGATTAGCTATTCTATGACGTCAGCTTGTGCAACGTCTGTACATTGTATTGGTCATGCTGCTGAGCTGATTCAACTCGGTAAACAAGATATTGTTTTTGCCGGTGGTGGTGAAGAACTTTGTTGGGAAATGTCATGTGAATTTGATGCAATGGGTGCGTTATCAACTAAATACAATGATACACCTGAAAAAGCATCTCGTGCTTATGATGCCAACCGTGATGGATTTGTGATTGCCGGCGGTGCTGGTATGGTTGTAGTTGAAGAGTTAGAGCATGCACTTGCTCGTGGTGCCCATATCTATGGTGAACTGGTTGGTTATGCTGCTACATCTGACGGTTATGACATGGTAGCCCCATCTGGTGAAGGTGCAATGCGTTGTATGCAACTTGCGATCCAAGATTTAGATGTGCCTGTAGATTATATCAATACACACGGTACATCAACTCCTGTTGGTGACGTTAAAGAGCTATGGGCTATCAAGCAAGTATTTGGTGATAATATCCCGGCGATTTCATCCACTAAATCAATGACGGGTCACTCGTTAAGTGCGACAGGTGCACAAGAATTAATTTATTCATTATTAATGTTAGAACATGGCTTTATCACGCCAAGTATTAACATTGATGAACTGGATGAAGCCGCTATTGGCATGAACATTATCACTGAACCAACCGAGCGTGAATTAACGACAGTCATGTCGAATAGCTTTGGATTTGGTGGGACTAATGCTTCAATTGTCATGAAAAAATATAAAGCTTAGTCTAGTGTTTTAGTTAAATAAAACCGTTCTCTTTGGAACGGTTTTTTTATTCACGTTCAAAAATATCGCAAACATTCATTTTATAAACATCCTATTTTTCATTGGTTAACTAATTAATGCGTTACGTTAACCTGACTTATTTTTGAATCACATAGTAATCAATAAATTTCGCAGATATTTTTATCTTTTTTACAATACGATGATTTTTAAAGAAAAAAATTTTACTTTTCCGATTAGGTTAATCGTATAGATTTCTTCTTAATTATTCTGACTACTTTTATTTCACTTGTTAAATCAAACCTTATGGCAACCATATTAATGGATTGAATAGCAATAACAAAAAGCAGAGCATTGCTCCACTTTTTTAACGTGTTATTTTTTGAATGAATAGCGTTAAAATTGCCGATGCAATCAGTGATAGCACCATAAATAAAAAACCACTTTGGTATCCACCATCTGATTTTTCAATTAAAAAACCGATGATAAAGGGTGAAATAATTCCGGCAACTTGTCCGCCAAAATTAACGATACTGGAAGCTTTACCCATAATGACAGTTGGAATAAGTTGCATTAACATTCCCCAAAAAATAGCAAAGGCAATAAACATAAACAACGCTGAAATACATTGAAAAGCAATGGCTGCATCAAGATTTTCAACGTTAAACATAAGAAATAAAAAACTAGCAGATAAGATTGCGGTAACGCCATAAATAATTTTGAGTCGTTGTACAAATTTATCGGCAAGATAGCCACCGATCAAGGTACCTACTGCACCAAATAAAAATGGAATAGCTGCCCATATCCCAGTTTTGGATAACGATAATCCTCTTGCTTCCAGTAAATAACTGGGTAACCAAGTCGTAAATCCCCAAAAAGTAATATCAAATAAAAACCAAATTAACGACAGCTTCCATAATAAAGGCATTTTCAACACATCCACTAGCGACTGGCTATTATTGTGCAAATTGACGTTATGATTAGGGGGATTAAAATTGTCATTGCATTCTTGTAGTTCATGCAGTTCTTCAGGCTTGATTAAGGGATTTTCAGCAGGATGATTGTGTATCAAACGGTAGATAAGATAACCTAATACTAATCCGGGCAGGCTCAACAGAATGAAAACGGCACGCCAACCTAACCATTCGATAATCGTCACCGCAACGATGACCGAAATAGCAGGCCCTAATGTATTGACAGAAGATTGAATCGCAGTGGCTCGACCTCGTTCTTTAGTAGGAAAATAAGTGGCAATGGTTTTCCATGATGAAGCAGGAAACCCACCTTCTCCTAGACCAAACAGAAATCTGACTATTAACATTAAAGGCAGAATATAGATTAGACCTGTGAAAAAAGTAAAAACTGACCACCAAACGATGGCGAATGCCATGACTTTACGGGATCCAAATCTATCGGATAAATACCCGCCCGGTATTTGAAAAAGGGCATAACCAATAAAAAAAGCACTGATAATTGATGCTTGTTCTATTTTATCCAACCCTAAATCGTCACCAATAAAGGGAAGCGATACATTCATCACCATTCGATCGAGAAATGATACTAACCAAGCAGACCATAATAACAACAGGACACTATAACGACCTTTCCACTTTTTAGGATGATATCCCGATGTCGGCTCTTTATCTGTTAAGATACTCATAGAATTTCCTTAAGTATAATTAGGCTATTGTCCTCCATCACTCAAATCAATGAGCAACGAATCACAACGCTTTTAGACGCTAATTTGATAATCTGCTTTTATTGCAACCAATAACAACTAACTTACTTTTCGATATAAATGGTGTATCTAATACTTTTAATAGTTATAAGATCAGCTCACCTTAGTGAGCTCTATAACGATGACGATATATTACGAATTTTGATAAATGTTCCAGGCAGCTTGAAGTCCAGCACCTTGTATGGTTTTAAAGCCAAGACGGTTTAACACTGCTTCAAATGCGGTCAAGGTTTGTAAAACACACTGTTTTCTGGCGTTATATCCCATTGTACCAATGCGCCAAACATTCCCTTTAAGTGGGCCAAAAGATGCCCCTATTTCGATACCGAAATCATTCAGCATTAGGTTACGAACTTGTTGGTCGTCGATATTTTCAGGACGCATAACCCCAACCACATTATTCATTTTGTATTTAAGATCGCCAAAAAGTTTAAGCCCCATCGCTTGCAATCCTGCGACCATTGCCTCGCCATTAATACGATGACGTTCAATAACATTATCTAGTCCTTCTTGTAACACAATTCGGGCACACTCTCTTGCGGCGTAAAGCATCGAAGTAGCTTCTGTATGATGATTAATGCGTTCCGCCCCCCAATAGCGGATGATCATATCGATGTCAAAATAGTTAGAATAGATGATTTCGTCATTGCCACTGGTATCACCCTCTGCACGAATGCCTAATTCAACGCATTTGCGAGCTTGAATAACGTCGACCATCGCAGGACTTAAGGTTAATGGTGCAACACCCGGTGGGCCACTTAAACATTTTTGTAAACTGACTGATACCCCATCGAGTTGCCATTTATCCACTTCCAAAGTATTACCGACGATTGAAGCAGTCGCATCAACATACGACAACACACCATGTCGGCGACAAATTTCACCGATTTTATCAAGCGGTTGAAGTAACGTTGTCGAAGTATCGCCCTGAACACAAAGTAATAATCTCGGTTTCACTTTTTTGATCGCATCTTCAATCACATTAGGATCAAACACTTCACCCCATGGTACTTCAATCGTGTGGACATGTGCCCGACAACGATGGGCAATCTCGCATAGCAATAATCCAAACCGACCAAAAACCGGTACCAAAACTTTATCACCCGGACGAATCGTTGAGATTAAGACCGCTTCAATTCCTGCTCGTGCTGTGCCATCAATCACAAAAGTTTGCTCATTGGTGGTTTTGAAAATATCTCGATACAGTGCCATTGTTTGATTCATATAATCCGTCATAACTGGATCAAATTGACCAATTAATGGCGCAGCCATAGCTCGGGTCACTCTTGGATCGGCATTAATTGGCCCCGGTCCCATGAGTAAACGCATTGGCGGATTAATTTGATCATACTTATCTAGGTCTAACATATTATTTTTCCTTTATTAATATCAAATTTGTTAATTAACAATGTCTACTTTAAGAACGAATTGGATTACCTTTTTTTATCAATATTTTTTAAAAAACGTAGCGCAATAGGATGATGATATTTAAACAAATTGACGATTTCATTCATCACTTTACCCATATTCGATTTTTTCCATGCTAACGAAAGTGGTGAGGGTTTGCGTTCATTAATCACTTTGCATTCAATTAATTCCCCCGTCTCCAAATAGGGTTGACACAAAGAGCGAGGCAAAAATCCAATACCAAGCCCTTTTAAATGACAGGCCAATTTAGTTGAAATATCCGGTACGATGATTTCGGTCTGACTTGGCAATAACCATGCCACACGTTTATTCATGTGAATAGAGGTGTCTTCAACATTGATTGCAGGATATTTACGCAGTGCATCATTTGATAAAGGGCTATCTATACGAGTGATAGGATGATGCTTAGCTGCTACAAATGCCCAAGTTATTTCGCCTAATGGGAAGATATTAATCATATTATCCAGTGATTCCGTGCCTGTTGCCCCAATAGCAAGATGACATTCTCCATGTAACAATGAATCCCACACCCCCATATAAACTTGGCGATTAATCGTAAAATGGGTAAAAGGAAATTTTTCCAGTAGATAATCTAGCAGTTCTGTAATAGCGTCGCTGTCATATAATAGGTTATTAATAGTTAAATTGACTCTACGTTCAACGCCATCACGAATTTGTTGTAACTCTTCGGGCATTGAATTTAACCATAATAACCACTGACTACAGTGCTCATAAAGGTGTTGACCGGCAAGCGTAAGTGAAACGGTTCGAGTGGTTCGTTCAAATAGCTGAGTGTTGAGTTCAGCTTCTAATGATTTTATTCGATAGCTAATTGCGGCTGGGGTTTTATATAATAACTTTGCGGCTTTAGAAAAACTGTTACACTCAACAACTTTAGTAAATGTGCGCATGGTTTCTGTATCTAACATACTTCAATCCCTTATGACAAAACGATCGATACCAAGCCAAATACCAAGCAACAGATCAGCCCCTGAAGTATGACCATAATTTGATATCTCAGCCAAAGATCGATGTTGATATTTTTGTTGATTGAGTGCGGTTATAACTTGCAGTACTTGTAATGAAAATCTTCCTTGCAGGGCATGACGTAAAAAAGTCGCACTAATAGTTGTCGTTAAAGAATCCAGATCAAGCTTAAGTATGGCACGTTGTAACAAGTTACATCGACGATAAAAACGCTGATCACTTAATAGTACTGCAATCATGCCAATCAAAATATCATCAAAGCTGGGGGTTAATCCTGCTCCTAGACCAATAAAAGGGGTAATATCATCAGAATATCCATTTAATAATGCGTCAATTTTGTCACAAAACTGGCACAATTCAGGCGCCCTTTCTTCAGTAATATTTTGTCTTAACTCGCCAAACAATCCTGTAGGATTATCGATCTGCTTGAATAATTGAGCAACTCCATTTTTATCATAATTGGTAAGCGGATAAGGAAGTAATTGCAAAGAGCAGATGTGTGTTTTCGCACTAATTTGAATATGTCCGATAATTAAGTCACCCGTTGCTAATTGTTCGATTGGTTTATGACGTTGAGTTAGTGTCTGTTTGATTAAATCAAATTGAGCACTTTTTAGTACCCAACCCATTGGCGACAAACCGTGACCATAACGGTGTAAAGTGATAAGTTGCTTTGCATTATTAATCAGATTAATGGTATGTTCATGCAGACTAAATAGTATTAAATCACTCACAGTAATTGGTACATGGGCACTTTTAAGCAAAGGCTTTATAGATTGCGTAATTTTTTGTGATATATGACAAAGTCCCTGCCGATTAAAATCGGCAGAGAATGGTGAGAGCCATTGCTGATTTTCAGCTTGTTTATCGGTACGATGACAATCTGCAAGTTCCTGATTCATAAATTACACTTTCAATTTTATCGCTAATGCCTCAAGCGCTTTTTCAAAACAGGCTAACGGCGCACGCACCGTTCCTGCACCAATTTGACCCACACCTGCTTGTTTATGGGCAATTCCTGTATTAATTAAGGGCGTAATACCGGTTTCTACAATCAGACGAAGATCTAATCCCATACAACATCCTTGAAAGTTCCAAGACGGTATTTGTAGTTGCATATTATGTTCTAAAAAGATTTCGCTCATCTCTTCTGATACTTCATATGCAACATCCGCGCCACCTGCGCCAACAAAACGGGTTACCCCTGGTGCAGCAACCATTGCCGCCCCACCAATACCAAATGTTTCCGTAATTGCACTATCACCAATATCGGGGTTCGCATCCTTTTGGGAGTATCCGGTAAAGAAAAGTCCTTGTGGTGTGTTAACGGGTGCAGTAAACCATTCATCACCCAGTCCACTGACTTTAATGCCAAAATCTTTACCATTACGTGTCATCGCAGTAATAATGGTGCCGGCTTGGATCTGTGCTGCGCTATCCATAACTGATTTACAATATGCCATGGCTAAATTCAAAAAGAATTGGTCGGTGACACTTAAAAAATCAAAAATCTTCGCCATTTCTTCTTTACTACGATTAAGCAGAGCTAATTTAGGTGATAAGGTACGAAATAATAATGCCGATGCAGCAATATTGCGTTGATGAAACTCATCCCCCATTGAAATGGCTTGAGCCATCAGTGCGGTTAAGTCGATTCCTTTTTCAAATAATTTTAATGTTTCATTAAGCGCCGGTGCTAATGACGTTTTCATCCAGTGATGACGATTTAACACCTCTTGCCCATAGGCACCAAAACGCATGACTTTTCCAATACCTTCATTCAAATTGCAGTAAGCTCGGTTGCCATGAGTAATATTTTCAACCACAACAACAGGCATATTTGCCGAAGTAATCCCACCCATAGGGCCAACAGCATGAACCGAATGACAAGGTATAAATTCCACTTTACCTGTCGTTAGCAAAGCTAGTGCCTGTTCTTCATTTTGCGCCCAGCCTTCAAATAAACAGGCACCAATGCAGGCACCTTGCATTGGTCCGGTCATGTCCTGCCATTTAATCGGTGGGCCTGCATGTAATAATTTGTAACCTTGTGCCAAAGTCGGGATCGCTTCTTTAGCAGCAATAACACCAACCCAATGCGGTCTTGCCGCTTTAATTATTTCAATAATGGCCTGATTTGCTTCATTAATTGATGAGTTCATTGTTACAACCTCTTAGTTTAATTTTTTCAAAATAGCCGCTAATTTTTGATTGCCACCAGCTATCGGTGCCCATTGATAATGCACCACAGGAATATTTGATGATTGCAGATCTTCAGCAAAACTCCGCAAACCGGCATTAATCACACTGATATGCTCAAGTAAAGGGTAAGGTTTTAAGCAATCAATTTTATTTGCTGGCGTAATTAATTTTGTGGCTAATAAAATGGCTTCGGGTAAATTATCCATTACGGTAATACCTGCTGATTGAAGTGCTGCAATTTGCTTGCTACGACATTGTGGATCGGATTCAGATCCTGTCACCGTGGCAATAGCAATTAAGGGATGATGAGAAGATCGTTTAGCGATAGCCTTGTTGTAACCTGAGATTATTGATTCAGCCGGATTCGCATTTGCGCCATAACCTATGACCAGATCAAGCAACAATACCCCCACCCCTGTTTGCTCGCCCAATTGTGCTATTGCATGTTCACGTATGGATGGGTCAATCATGGGATGTGGGCGTCCAACGGTATAAAAGTCATCGCCCAGATCGATAATTTTATGACCTTGCTGATCGAACATGATGCCTTTGTCGTGGTTATCACTGAGCAAAAGATTGAGTTGATTAGCCAGCAACATTGCGGCTTCCGATGCTAATGTACCACCGGTATATAATCCCATAATGGTTTGATGAGCCACACTGGGCAACGTACTCATCGCACTTTCAACTTTGGCTAATAAACAAGCTAATCTAGCTGCTTCATCTAACGTGCTGGCAAAAAAGATATTATCGTCTTGCCGATTATCAATACGGGAACCTAAAAAGAGCGCCACAATAGGTTTAGCTATTTGCTTCATTGCATTAATCACTTTTATACGGACACTTTCTGCTGGCGGTTTAGAAATAAAAGTAATGACTTGCGTTTGCTTGTCAGCTGCTAGCATAGTTAATGCGGTTAATGCGCTAATCCCCCCTACTGCTTGCGATAAATCACGTCCGCCAAGTCCAATTGCTTGTGTAATTCCCTGATTGAGTAATGCAATTTGTGAAATCACTTCTTGAATGCCGGTTCCCGATGCCCCAATCACCCCAATATTACCCTTAGGTATCACGTTAGAAAATGCCAATGGCGCCCCAGCGATGATTGCCGTTCCACAATCCGGCCCCATGACAATAAGATCTTTTGCTGCTGCGCTTTTTTTCAAACGGATTTCATCTTCAAGCGACACATTATCGGAAAATATCATGACATTTTTATTTTCATCTAACGCTTGTTCTGCCAATTCTGCTGCATATTCACCGGCAATTGAAATAAGCACCAAATTAGCATCAGGCAGTTTTCGATTAGCGGTTGCCAAACGTCTTGCTTTTAGTAATTTACTGCCCCCTTGCTGTTGCTGAGCAATATTTTTTAAAGCTTCTTCAAGTTGTGAACGAATTAAATCTATGGCATCGCTAGCATCATCATGCGTTTTAATTGCTACACAGATATCATTAGGCGTTGCTTGATTGAAAGTATCACTCCAAAATCCCGTGGCTACAAGCAATGATTTATTGGCTGGTGTTCCCATCATAACGGAAACTTCATCGACTTCTTCAAGGTTACTCAGCTTTTTAGATATCAACATGAGGCTAACAGAATCCTGAAAACTACCTTTTTTTATGAAAGATTGAATCATGAGAATTGGACCTCTCAGTTATTAAATTATTGTAATAAATGCTGTAATGGTAATTGGAAATAAATAGATATGCGCTTGCTAGATGTTAAAAGACATTTTCATTGACGCGATAAATTATCCTACTCAGTCATACCCTACTATCCGCTTTGAATCTGTTTTACAACAACAATATTGCGTTAACCTATTAAATCTAACTATCAGACTATATTTATATATTACGTAAAAAAAGCGGAATAAATAGGTCATAAGTCACAAAACAATCATCTATATCATTAAATAAATATGAATATAATCATGAAGATAAATTATTATTAAAAAATTTTTTATAATAATAACCCATTAATTTAATTAAATTTTATAAATCTAAAATAGTTAGTTTGATCACATTATTCTCTGCTATTAATAGATAGTCTAAACGGCAAATAAACAATTATCGAATTTGTTCCAGAACTAAAAACCTAATTAAAAACGAATAGTTAAAAAGAGTTAAAGCAATTTTTCTAAAAGAATGGTTAATGACAGGTAAATGCTTATGAATATCTTGTATGATGATGTGGCTAATGCAGTTAAATGGATATCAAGTTTTGGCGGGCTTGAACAAGGCGGTACCACCCGACTGCTATATACACCAGAATGGCTGGCCGCCCAAAATGCCTTAAAAGACAGAATGACCCAAATCGGTATGGAAAGCGACTTTGATGAAATAGGCAATCTTTATGGACGATTCAAAGGTAGCAAATATCCGGATGAAGTCATTATGTCTGGGTCGCATGTTGATACCGTTGTTAACGGTGGCAAACTTGACGGGCAACTTGGTATTATTGCTGCGTTACTTGCCATGCAATACTTACATCAACATTATGGTCAACCATTACGAACACTAGAACTCATCTCAATGGCAGAAGAAGAAGGTAGCCGTTTTCCGTATGTTTTTTGGGGAAGTAAAAATGTGTTTGCCATTGCCGATCATCATGATGTTAATGAGATTGAAGATAGTGACGGAATCAAATTTGTTGATGCCATGAAAGCATGTGGATTTAATTTCAAAACTCAGCCTGCACGCAACGACATTAAAGCTTTTCTAGAAATTCATATCGAACAAGGTGGCGTGCTTGAAAAAGAACAAAAAAGTATTGGTGTGGTGACAAGCATAGTTGGTCAGCGCCGTTATAACATCCGCTTAATTGGCGAAGCTAACCATGCCGGCACAACACCAATGGGTTATCGTAAAGACGCAGTTTATGCCTTTAGTCAAATCTGTTATCAATCAATTAATAAAGCCTTAAAAGTGGGTGATCCCTTAGTCCTGACTTTTGGGCACGTTGAACCTAAACCGAATGTTGTAAACGTCGTGCCGGGTGAAGTGCTATTCACGATGGATTGTCGACATACCAATAAAGCAGAACTCGTCGCCTTCACCGAAGAGATTGAAGCAGATATGATTCGCATCGCCCATCAACTTGATCTTGAGATCGAAATCAATCGCTGGATGGATGAAGATCCCATTCCTATGGACACTAAATTAATTCATCTGCTAGAAGAAATCTGTGTTCAAGAAGGATTAAGTTATCGGGTAATGCATAGCGGTGCAGGCCATGACTCACAGATTTTCGCGCCTCGTGTTCCAACAGCAATGCTATTTGTGCCGAGTATAAAAGGCATTAGTCACAATATTGCCGAAGATACCAAAACCGAAGATTTAGTTGAAGGCATTAAAGCGCTCACTTATGCCCTATATAAACTAGCTTATCAAGAGTAAGAGGAATCAATATGACCACGACAGAAAAAACAGGCGGTATTCAATATTGGCATAAAATCGTCGTATTATTATGTCTGGGTTGGACAGTGATGTGGATCTATCGCCCTGTGCTAACCGCTATCTTTCCTGAAGTTCAACAAACTATAGGCCCTCAATCCAATACGGAACTTGGACTTATTGCAAGTTGCTATTTTTTTGCTTACACCGCAATGCAAATTCCGGCAGGCATTCTTGTCGATCGATTCGGTAAAAAAGCCGTGGTGATTCCGGGATTTTTACTCTTTACCATAGCGGCATTAATCATTGGTAATGCACATTCAATTATGATGATTTATGTCGGTAGCTTATTGGCTGGATTAGGATGTGGCTCTTATTATGGATCAGCTTGGTCGCTTTCTGCTGAAAACATTCCTTCGCAACATCGCGGTTTTGCTTCTGCCATTATTAATACTGGTTCAGCATTAGGAATGGGGATCAGTCTGCTTGCCACCAGCTTTTTGGTCAAATCATGGGGAATGCCTTGGGAGTATATGCTATATATCATTGCAGCCTTATTACTTTGTTTAGTGGCAGGGTTTGCCCTGATTATTAAGGAAACGCCAAAACAAAAACAAAATCAAAGTCAATCATCGTCAGCAAAAGAAGCGGTCACATCCGCTGACGAACCGAACGCCAAACACCGATTTTTTAGTAGTCAAATGGTGGCTTCTTATATTATGTATTTTGCAACCTGCTATGGGTATTACATGATAGTTAGTTGGTTACCTAACTTTCTCGAAACCGAGCGTGGCTTTACGGGTGGAAACATTGGATCTGCATCGTCTTTGGTTGCCTTTGCTGCCATACCCGGGGCGTTAATCATCAGTAAAATATCAGATAAATACCAAAATAAACGGCTGCTTTTCATTATTGTACTTGAGTTAATTGCAGCAGCGACCCTGTTAACGACCGTACAAGCAACAACCATCACGTTATTGCTAGGTGGGCTCATTTTTTATGGACTGTTTGGTAAATTGGCGGTAGAGCCTATCCTCATCTCACACGTGGCTGATACAGCACCAAAAACAAATTATGGCACTTCGTTTGGGGTATTTAACTTTTTTGGTATGAGCTCATCGGTAATTGCACCGCCATTAACCGGTTATTTAGCTGATCTGACCGGAACAAAAATGACAGGATTTTACGTGGCAATTGGCATTTTAATTATCGCTACCTTGCTCTTTTTCCTGATCAACATGCGTAAACATATCACCAATTAACAAATCAATCATTGCCGATCCAATACGGTAGTCGGCAATAACAATATTGCTTTAAAACGATGCTGTTTTACAGGCTAGTTGCCTTTTACCCTAAAAAAACGAACAGCAAAGTATAAGATTATTATTTTTCAAGGAGATAAATATGGGGTACTTCAATCACAATACCGGTTATCCAAAAGATTTGCTGGCTTCCAGAGCCATCATCAAACGCCAAAATTATGCGCTTATTCCGCCTGATGGATTAGTCAAAAATGTCATTCCAGGATTCGAAAATTGTGATATCACTATCTTATCGACACCTAAGTTAGGTGCATCCTTCGTAGATTATCTTGTCACCATGCATCAAGACGCAAAAAATGTACAAGGTTTTGGCAGTGAAGGGATTGAACTTTTTGTTTATGTCCTTAGTGGAGATATTACCGCCACCGCAGATAGTCAATCGTTTAGATTAAAGACTGGTGGCTATTTATATTGTCCTGCTGGGGTAAAATTATATCTACACAATCATGCCGAAAGTTCACGATTATTTCTCTACAAAAGGCGTTATATCCCCTTAGCAAATTATCAAACTCGCATTATTTCCAATCACGTTCAGCAGTTAGAAAGCTTAAATTATGAAAATATGGATAACGTATTTATCCAAGACTTATTACCTAAAGAACTTGGATTTGATATGAATTTCCATATTTTAACCTTCAATCCCGGCGCCAGTCATGGTTACATTGAAACCCATGTCCAAGAACATGGTGCTTATCTGCTAAGTGGTGAAGGGATGTACCTACTTGATAATGAATGGATCCCCGTTAAAAAAGATGACTATATTTTTATGGGTGCCTATGCCTTACAAGCCTGTTATGCCGTTGGTAAAGTGCCTTTAAGTTATATCTATTCTAAAGATTGTCATCGAGACGTTGCTATCTAATCAATCAATAATAAGACAACGTAAACTTAAAAACGGATAAATCCAATAACTTTAACAAATGATCAAGGAAACCATATGGAACTGATTGTCATTGCTTTAGGTGGTAATGCAATTGCCAAACGAAATGAACCTTTATCGGTTGAGAATCAATATCAAAATATTCATTCTACAACCAAATTAATTGCTAAATTAGCAGGTAAATATCGATTAGTCATTGTACATGGTAATGGTCCGCAAGTGGGACTTTTAGCCTTGCAAAATGCAGCTTATTCAAAGGTACCGGCTTATCCGCTTGATATATTAGTTGCGCAAACTCAAGGCATGCTAGGATATATGATAGGTCAAAGTTTACAGCAACAACCTAATGTTATCCAGGTGGTCACGTTACTTACGCAAGTGGAAGTTGATAAATGTGATCCTTCGTTTACTCACCCGACAAAATTTATCGGGCCTGTCTATCCACCCGAACAACAAAATCAACTCAAACAACAATATGGTTGGATATTTAAACAAGATGGTCAATACATTCGACGGGTAGTCCCCTCCCCTAAACCCAAAAAAATTTTGGAAATTGCAACCATTCAAAAATTGCTGAATGACAATACTATCGTGATCTGTAATGGAGGTGGTGGTATTCCTGTTATCAGCATTGACCATGGCTACCAAGGAGTGGAAGCGGTCATTGATAAAGATCTGTCTGCGGCGCAATTAGCCATACAGCTACAAGCTGATCACCTAATGATATTAACCGATGCTGATGCCGTTTATGAAAACTGGGGGACACCACAACAAAAAGCACTTGATCATGTTGATACTGAACGCCTAAAACCGCTTGCTATCGATGATGGTTCCATTGGACCTAAAGTCAAATCCGTCATTGAATTTGTCGAAAAAACAGGGAATACAGCTTATATCGGTACCCTAACAGATATTGAATCCTTATTAAAAGGTCAAAAAGGTACCGTAATAAAAAACCATTCCATGGATAAATAGAATCCATTCAGAGGAGTACAAACATGAGAGTAGACCGAAAAACATTACATAATTTAATTGCGAAAAAACTACATAAAGCAGGATTAAGCAAAGAACATGCTGATATTGCTGCTGATGCACTAGCCTTTGCTGATGCAAGGGGAATACACTCACATGGAGCGGTAAGAGTTGAATACTATTCTGAGCGGATAGCCAAAGGTGGCATGACCACAAACCCCAATATGACCTATAAAGAAACCGGGCCAGCTAGTGCGATTCTCGATTTTGATAATGGATGTGGTTTGGTTGGCGCAAAAATTGGTATGGATAAAGCGATTGAACTAGCCAAAAAAAATGGCGTTGCCGTTGTCGGTATTCGACGCATGTCACACAGTGGTTCATTATGTTATTTTACCGAAATGGCAGCCGCTCATAATCTTGTTGCTATCTCAATGTGTCAATCTGATCCGATGGCGGTACCTTTTGGCGGTGCCGAAGAATTTTTTGGCACTAATCCTATCGCCTTTGCCGCCCCTTCTGCTGATGAAAGAGTCGTATCATTTGATATGGCAACGACTGTACAAGCTTGGGGTAAAGTATTGTATGCTCGCTCTAAAGGTGCAGCAATCCCCCCTACTTGGGCTGTTGATGAGCAAGGTGAAGCCACTACCGATCCTTATAAAGTCAATGCCTTATTACCTATTGCAGATGCAAAAGGATATGGATTAATGATGATGGTTGATGTGTTATCTGGAATTTTGCTTGGTGTACCATTTGGTAAAAACGTGTCTTCGATGTATGCCGATTTATCCAAAGGACGTGATCTAGGGCATTTACATATTGTCATTAACCCAGAATACTTTGTTGGGCTTGAAGTATTCAAAAAAAGCATGTCTGCGATGTTAGATCAATTGAAACAGGTAAAACCTGCAAAAGGCAATAGTGAAGTATTCTTCCCTGGTGAAAGAGGAAAAAAACGGGAAGCAGATTATATTAAAAATGGGATCGAAATTGTGGATGATATTTATCAATATTTGATTAGCGATGATGTTCACTATGATCGTTACGATCACAAAAATAAATTTGCAGAATAAAAAGGGTTAATAATTAAGAGTGATTACAAGCTAAAAATAACCTTTTATTGTTGCATCAAATATAGTTAATTATAGAATTTATTGATTTTGTTGATGATGTATCCCTGTGTATACAGGGAACTCGTCTTTAGCAAAGCGTTAATATTTTTTCTTGTTCTAAGCCTTATTTTATTGATTCTTGTTCGCTTGCGTCCATCTTACTAACATATGCATCACGTTTTGCTTCATCGCCGTCTTTTATATAACCCAAATAGTTTTCCGCATCATCGGTCATTTCACTGTTTAATGCTTCCCATTCCGGTCGCTTTCCTTCTGCATTCAGCTCTTCATACCATTCACTTTGATAATGAACTAATAGCCGTCCCAGTGCCGTTGTTAAGGTGGTTTTTTTGCTATATTCCCTTAAAATATTTTCAAAATGAGGAATATCATCTATAGATTTATTCCTTTTAATAAAAATATAAATGTTATTTTTTTATTCAACATAAGGCTCGTGGTGAACATATTTTAAACACTCGCCTTTAGAACAACCAAAAATTAATTGTTCTGTATTTTTTCCATAAATGAAAGCTAAGCCACCTAAATCAATATCATATTGCTTATTAACTCCATTAATCAATAAGTTACCTTTGATTTTGCAAGAGTAAACATCAAAAGAATTTATTTGAGCAGAATTAATTGATTTTTCTGCTGTAGAAAAAAAATGCACAATATCTTTTTTATTTAATTGCCACTTATCACATAGATCCTTAATGTAGCCATTATCATTTATCTCTAATGTCTTTTTTATCGTCAATACTTTAATATCATCACGGTTAATAGCATTTGTAACAATTGGGGGCAACATTCCAATGATCAGCAGGAAGATAAAGATTTTTACCTTCTCCACTTGTCTTATAAGCGATACATTGATGTTAATACAAGTCTTTATCTTCAAGATTGAACTCCTTTTGTAATTCAGATAAATATTTTTCTCTTAAGCTTTTTGAATAGTTAATTAAATGACGGCGTAGTCTAATCTTTCCTACAAAATAAGTTTTTATTATCTTTATTCATAATTTATCTAAATGCGCGCAACCCTCAAATATTTCACCTTTAAAGTCGATAAAAATTTCATATATTGAAGTAAGCTCATCAAGATTTGCTTCGCAAAAAGTTCCATTAGGAAGACTACGAATTAAACCATATATACCCTTATCAGAATGGAAAATTGTCACAAAATTATTTGTTAAAGCAGAAGATTTTATATCTATAGAAATTTTAATGTTTTCTTCTTTATTAAGCATAAATTGCAATTTATTCTTACTTATTATGGCATTCCAAAAAGGTTCATAACCACTCGCATGAAACCCTATAGAGTTTTTGTTGACTTTATCCCAAAAAATATGTGGTGTTAATAAATCTATTTGTTGCATTTGCTGTAATTCTGACAGGCTTATCCAATCTATCTTTTTATTTTTAAGATTTAAAAAATTTCGCTTACCATTTTCTGTACTTCCTAAAAATAAATATTCTTGATTAGACGAATCTTTATATATTTCCTGTGCTGATACTAAGTTAGGTAATACCAATAATAATAAAATTAATTGTTTCATACTGTATCCTTATTTACCGTGAGGATTTCCTTTTAAAATTGGGGGCCATGAATATTTATCGTCAGCAAATGGAATTTTTGATTTGTTATATCCCCCAATATCTATTATGTTCAAAATGGGGAATATTACCTATTATGAATTTTGTACATACTTATTAGGTTTTAACTAACACTTAGTAAATAATTTACTTACTTTTAAATATTATTTATGTTATTAAAACATAAATTTTGTTTATCAATTTTATAATGCATTTTATTGACTAAATTTATGCGATAACTATAATCCTCCAGTGATAAAGTATATATATCACCCGTTAAATCAATGTAATAATAGTCAGTTTGATAATAGAAACTAAAATCAGGATTATAAGAATAACCCGCTAATGTAATGGTATCTCTGATTTCTTGCTTATACACCAGTGATAAATTAACTTCATAAACATTATAATTATTCCAATAATTCCAATGGGTAGATTTATTATTTATTGTTTTGTAATGCTTTCTTTGCATCACCAGTTCTAAATCACCATCATGGTATATAACTGTTTTTTTATCTAGCAAGTCATACAATTTGTTAAAACTAAATTTTGTTGTATATAAAGGACAACGTGTCAAATCTAATTTGCGTTGTTCATTATCGAATATTTCCCAAAATCTTTCATCTTTAGTACAACTAGCAATTAATTCTTCAGTATTAATATTTTTGACAAATGGCGCACCAGTATATTTTTCATCAATAACAAAAGAATGACCATAACAAAATAAGGTATTTATCAATAATAATACCCCTAAATAATATTTAATTTTCATTAAATCTTTCCTTATTTAATTTTCTTGATACATTTCATCAACAACCGTTTCTTTAACTTTTCTAAATACCCCTGTATCACTCATTTGATATCCCGATTTTTTGATTATATGAATGTCACCATTTTTGTATCTTTCATCATCAATCAATATTTGTTCCATTTGATTTACTATTATGTTGCCATTTGCTTCGATTTTAAAGTCGCTCCACCATAGCGCTTCACCTTCAGCACTCAGCCGTTCATCTAGCTTAATAGCATCTATAAAATTACCTTTAACATCGTAGCTGTTTAATTGGAAAATAAATATCGGCGTATCATTATCGCCATATTCTATATAGATAATGCCTTTATATATAATTTTTTTATAAATAAAATAAATGGCAGGAAAATAAAAACTAGGTTTCCAATCAAATCTTGTTATCTTAGGTTTATACGCATATTCTTCCACCGAAAATCGATAAGGTAATTTATCATCAGGTGAAATAAATAAAATGTCATCTTTCCAATAGTAATATTTAGCTGCTTGCTTGGATGTGAACGGTAGATCTATTTTTTGAAAATGTAACAAATCATGATCAATCTTATCATTAGCCATAACCAAACTAAATTGCTCAAATATCAATAAATAAATAATAAAGGGATAGATTAGATATTTCATTTTTTAATTTCCTTTATTTTATCCATATCATAATACTGGACATGTAAATGATGATCCTTTGTATCCTTTTTTATATGGTTGGGAAAATTCTATTTCCCATTTAATGTATAACTTTAACCTAACATATCTTCTAACCTTTGCAAGGTATAAAAATACAAGTTATTTTTATACCTTCACATAAAATTCCAAGATACACATTTATTATTTTCATGAGCTTCATTTGTCGCATCTACTAAAGTTGACAAATCTTCTTTAGCCTTTTTTAAAAACAAAGGATCAAGTGAAATAGCAGAAATAATCTTTTTATTTTTAATAAAATATTTACTTTCAACAATAAAAACAGTTTCAGATTTCAAATTTTCATCATGAAAATCTATTGGTAAATTGTAGTATTCGGTGTTTGATTTTACTTCAAGTTTATCTTTCACTTTTATGACCATAATTTTTGAACGGTATGTCTCACCATAAATTCCTAGTTCAAGTTGATCTTTTTTACAATTTAACACAGATCCTTCTGTCGAATGTAAGGATTCAAGCGTCATCTCTTCTGCTTTTAAAGCGAATGATAGTAATAAAATATTAAGACTAATTAAATATAATATACCCTTCATCATCTAATTCTCCTTCATTATGTTTTTTTAATAATTCTGAGGCTTTATAACCAAAAGTAATTTCAAAATGAGGATAATCTTTTTGCTTTTTCCAATCGCCTCCCCACGAAAAACCATTTCTTATACCGACAGGAGATATCCTTTTTAAAACGCTTTCGTCCCAGTTAACTTTGTTATTTTTCATTTCTATAACATCTATTGCTAGTCCATAGTTATGATAACTATATCCCCCTCTAACCCAAGTCACTATATTACCTGATGTAGTTCTACCTTGCTCATAAAGCCTATTTTGTTCTTCAATAGTTCTAAGCCCAGTTGTAACTCTTAGCTGTATACCAAATTCTTTTTCAACTTCATTGATAAAATTCACTGCTTTTTGACGAATTTGTGGATGTAATAACATTATTCTAGAGTTTGTTACTTTGTCCCATGTTTCAGTTTTTTTCACTTCGATATCAAAATAATTCACCATTGCCATGGGGTGAATAAACCACGCTCTACCCTTTTGACATAAGGTGGCAGGTGTTGATGAAGTTTGGGTTTGTTTAGTTGACGGGGCTGCTGTTTTACTGTTTTCAGTGGTCGCATCACTTTGTTGTGTCTGCTGCTTTTGCTTAGCTAAACCTTTGGCTACATCATCCCACCAGAGCATTTTTGTCGCTTTTTCTTTGGTTTTCTCCCATAATTTATACTTCTCTTCTAACTCATTTATTTTACCCAATAATTTAAGTTGCTCTTGTGTTAATTTCTTGTCGGGTGCATCTTCATAACCATCTGGAAAACGTTGATAATCTCTTCTTTGTTGTTCTAATCTCTAAGAACGAACAATTGACTTTCTTCACATCTTAGTATTACTTAATGCTCCAACTGCATGAAAAAATTTTTTCAACAAGAGCTTTTTCAATTTATATCCATAAATTGAATTGTTCATACTTTAATATCATCACGATTTTTAACATCTAATAGTTAATTTGTAGCCCCCCAATAATGTTAATCATTTTTCTAAAAGCTCAAACTTTTCATTTATGAAATTATAATATCTTCTTCTATATCCTTCGTTAGCTTCATTTTCATCAGGATCCGCTATTATTCCAGAAATAATAATTAAACTACTATTTAAGTGATACTCTATAGAAAACCCATTTTCTCCATTTTCATCTTCTATTAAATAAGCATTAGGAAGTCCAATAACTTTGTTAGAGAGTAAGTTTCGAATCTCTCCACAAATTGCACCACCACCACACCCATAAACCTTAATCAAATAATGATATGCAAAGTTTGCATTTTTAATTTTTGTTTTAGTTTTAATAGCGAAATCGTTAAAATCTAATTTGATAAGTTCTTTACTTTGAGCTTGAGCTATTAAGGAATAATTAATTGCAAATATTATGAAACACAGAAGAGCAAACTTTAACCTTTTCATATTTACCTCCAATTTCCATTTTTCGATTCTTTTAAGGCTTCAACCATTTGATCTGGTAATATATGGGCAGAATTTAGCCCATCTCCTTGATAATATGATGAACCTTCAAAAACAGCTATTCTTCCCTTACTTATTGTTTTCCCTTTACGTACTCCTGCTGATGCAAATTCTTTAGCCCAATCATAAATAGCATCTTCAGCATCACCATCCTGTTCTAAATATTTTATTATGTTCTTCCTTTTAATTTTTATCAAAACAGCCTATTTAATTGAAACTATTTAAAATCATTGGTTCAATAGTACTTGGATTACATTCAAACTTCTTAAAGTGCATCTCTTTTCTTTTAATTCTCACACCTTCTTTTCCTGGGTTTGTATCCACCAAATAATCAGTATCTTTATTGGTAAAGGTTATTACAGATTTTTTCTTGTCTTTATCATCAATTATTTTTACTAATTGCAATTCTAATTTTGACTGGCTACCAAACCTATAGAATAACTTAGAATTAATATAATCATAACATAACGATAATTGAGTATTGTTAACTTCACATCCAAATGCATTTTTTTCATTTTTATCTTTATTACAAAGTGTAGTATTTTTAAAAAATACATTTTGACTATAAATATTAATGATATCTTGATGCTGCATTAAATTTAATTTTTTATAAAACTGCTTTATCCAATCTTTTGAAATGTTTTTTTCCAAAAATGAATTAAATAACAGCAATAAAAAATAATCAGGATAAGACAATTGAGTATTATCTATAAAATAATGCTTTATTTTTTCTGAGAAAATAGAGCTCATAATGTCTAGTTTGTCATTAATATTCTGTATAGAATAACTAACAACTTGTCCTTGAGAATAATCTAGATTAATTTCGCCAAGTATGATTAATTTTTTATTTAAACTAGCTAAATAAGTTATTTTAGCTGGGCTTTCCATTCCACCAAATTTATCAAAAATAGAAATTACACCTAAATTTGAAGTTTCAATTGATGGATTACCTCCTCCGTTGTAAATATAACTATTAATTGTTCCATCTATATTTAAATTAAAATTAATTTGTGAGATTTTGTCTTCTTCAGGATTACTCAAACGACAATAAATATATTTTCCTTCAAAATTATTGCCATTAATAAATTGACCTTTAATAACATTTAATTTACTTTCCTTACATATTTGCGCAAATATCGGAAAATTAAAAAAAAGCAATATTGTAAAAATATAAATTTTTTTCATTGTTTACCTGTTAAAATATTTTTCTCCAATCCTTCATATAGTTATTGAGAAATTTTTATCAAAATTTGACAATAAAGCTTTTGTATATTTAGGTGATGTAATAAATCTTGTTTTCTTATTACTTCAGGATAAAAGTTTTATTTTCACAATTTAATTTATACATTAGCAATAACAAAATATTTTATTAATAAATTTATTTACCAAATAGTAAATGAATCCCCTTTAATCCATTTAATTATTTTACCGTTCTGTTTACTGCTATAACTTACCTTAAACCATACTCTCAAATGTTGTTCATCAGCCCAAATTACATCCAAAATTTTTACCATATCGTTTTTTATTATATAAATATCTGTTGAATCGTTATCATTGGGTTCATTATAAAGATTTATTTTTTCTTGCTGAATATAAGATTTGATATTGGGTTCTACATTAGATTTATTTAATAATTCTAATAATGCCTTTTTATCATAAAAAGTTTTTTTTCCTTTTGCATCAAAAACATCTAATCCAATAATTCCATCAGTTTTTGCCTCCCCTATTCGTTGGTAAATTTTTGATTCTTTAAAACAGTATTCTTTTTCTTTATTTACCATTATTACTTTGAATTTATTCAAAAAATAATCATTAAGTGATGAATATCGTCGATAAAAACTGATATCATCTATTTTACCAATAAAAGCATCAAATTCTTTATCAGTTAAATATTCATTAGTTTCTGGATAGTAGATATTATCGTATATACTGTATAAATAAAAATCTGGAAATAGATTTAAAATTGCATCTTCACCAAATCCATTTTGGATGATTTGTTTATCACCACAATACGAATAATTGGCTACCATAAAATTTTTTAATTGTTGACTTATATACATACATTGAACCATTAAATCATTATTTTTAACAATAATAGGTATATGTGCTTCAATAGATTCAGCTGCTGGCATAAAGTAATACAATGCAGGCTGATTATTCCATGCTTCGAATGCAATATTCAGCATTCCGCGTATTCCAATAACATTTTTATATAATTTATTAGTATTTTTTGCCTGTACTTCTAATATGGCTTTTTTTTCAAAAACTTCTTCCTCATCATTTTCATCTTCACAAAAATAAGAAGTGAATTTATAAACTTTTGAATCAATACTAAATTGTTTATTTTCTTGAGATGATTTAATTTTACAAGGTCGCTTTGCGTAGCTAAAACTACTGATTATCATTAATAATATCAATATTATGATTTTTTTCACTCTAGAATTCCTCAGTTAAATTTGATGTTTGTCGAAGAATTGATTCAAACAAGTTCGCAAAAGAAGCTATGCTATCAGCACTATCACTCCCATTAATTACTTTTCTTGCAGTTTTGTAATCGATATGATTTTTATAGATATACTTAGGTAATTTACCACCTGTAAAAACCCCTTTCATCATTCCCCAAATCATAATTGGTACAGCAAAGTCAAGTTCTGCAGCTTTATCTGGATCGGTTATAAAATCAACACCCAAATAATTACTAGCCTTTTTATAGTTATTTTTCCAAGTTAAATGGACTAACCCCCGCCCTCGATATCTATAACCATCTCCTTCGACTATATTTCCATTGTCCTTAGCCTTTTTTCGTAAAGCTTCAGTGCTTGCTAATACAGGGTCATATTTATTAAAATATTCTTTTCCTAATCCACCGGAACGTTCTTCCAATGCACAGAAAAAATCATTTCCCCAGGTAGCTTCCCAACGAGCTGTTGCTAACATATAAGATACATAGTAAATGTTCGGTTTGAAGTCATCATTTTTTTTATAAAATAGATTTATTCTTTCAATAATTCCACGAAGAGTATCTTTAGATTTCTGATTAAAGTTCGGAACAATATCTTTCTCGTTTTTCTTAAATTTTTTATGTTCGCTTTCATACTTAGTAAGGAAAACTTCAACATTTATCAAACTTTTCCATGAAACAAAATTATATAATGTAAGCGGATTCACAAACCACGCTCTACCCTTTTGACATAAGGTGGCTGGCGTTGATGAAGTTTGGGTTTGTTTTGTTGAGGGGGCTGCTGTTTTACTGTTTTCAGTGGTCGCTTCACTTTGTTGTGTCTGCTGCTTTTGCTTAGCTAAACCTTTGGCTACATCATCCCACCAAAGCATTTTTGTCGCTTTTTCTTTGCTTTTTTCCCATAATTTATACTTCTCTTCTAACTCATTTATTTTACCCAATAATTTAAGTTGCTCTTGTGTTAATTTCTTGTCGGGTGCATCTTCATAACCATCTGGAAAACGTTGATAATCTCTTTTTTGTTGTTCTAAGCCTTGTTTTATTGATTCTTGTTTGCTTGCGTCCATCTTACTAACATATGCATCACGTTTTGCTTCATCACCGTCTTTTATATAACCCAAATAGTTTTCCG
>NZ_JBIDFJ010000005.1:0-177950 GCF_046635705.1 Gilliamella sp. CG25
TTTTTTAGAAATTTAAAATTATAAAAATAGCTTTCGTTGACATAAACTTTACCTGTTTTACGGTTAAAAATGATTGGAGCACCTCGGCAAGTAAATAAGTTTTGGTATAATTCAGGTAAAATCGCATAAAACCCTAAAAAACAACCTATCAAAGCGGATATACTTACAATTTCGATTTTCACATCATGTGAAGTATTATATACAAAGACTAAAAGTGATACTAAAACAGTTGCTGGAATCAAACAAATAAACGCTAATAAATAACCCAATGTATGACCAATTTGTTCTATTTTCGGTTTTCGAATGAAAACACAATAATTATCATTAGTATAAAGTAGTCGATTATCGGCACCCATTAAATATGTGGGGCCTTTATTTAAATCGCCAATACAACCAGGTATTTGTGGGCGGTATTTTGACGGCATTTTTGTTCCTCTTGTTTTAATTAGATTTTACTTTTTTTATTAATGATTAACGGTACGTCATCATACTTATTGTACTGAATCATAATATGATATTTTTCGATACTGGCTTCACCAATTGTGCCTGCAATCCATTTATTGATAATTAAACCGTTTTTTATAGGTTCATCAACATTGGTGTGTGTTTCAGTTTGTATATTATTTGCGGATGTGATTAACGTAAATTCAGCAGGCTCAATAATTTTGTTATCATCAGGCAAAGGTTTGCCGGTGATTGGATCATATTCTCTTTCGTATTTTTCAAAGTAGGCATTTTTATCCGTTCTGGCAAATTTTTCTATATTATCATTGTACTTTATGACTTCTAATACCTCTATATTTTCTGTCGTTATACGACATTTTAGATCAATATATCTTTCAGGAACGGGGTCAAATGCTATTTTATCGTTAAAATGGGTGATAAATATGCGTATAAGTGCTGTTGCAGATTCATTTTGATTATATTTGCTAAAATCGGGAATATCCAAATAAAAATAAACATGACGTCGATTTGGATTGTGACCACCCGGTCTATGTGATGAATACCAGACTTTAAGATAAGGTGGTAATAAACGAATAAAAGTCTGGATATTAGAGACCATAACCGCATAGTCATTGAGTGCCGCTCCAAAACCGCTGTGATCATTGTAATCTTCTTCTTGATAGGCACTATAGCCCAAATAATCAAGCTCTTTCTGTGTGCCAAAACAGCAGCGGTTTAACCAATGTTGAATAGGGGTTAAATTATCATATTTTTTACTAAACATAATCATAATTGCACCTGAAATCGCTAAAATGGCACCAATAAGTATAATCATCCAGCCCCCTGCTACTATAAGCACGAAAGAACCAATTCCTGATAATAAAGCACCACCTGAACGTAGTATAAAGTAAGTTTTATCTTCCATATTTAGCAGACCAAATGCACTAATAAACTCCCCACCAGCCTCGATGATAGACATTACCCCAAATACTTTATTGACCGTGGTAGATATCATACTATTAAGGTTGATTTTTGCATTGAGCATATTCACATTTTTACCTGCATAGAGCGCATCTTTCAGTTGCCTATTCAGTTTGATATATTGATATTGACTGGTGATATCAACAGCAATCAGTCCTAATGATAACAATTCTTTAAATAGCTGTTGTTGGGCTTGTTGAGTGCCATTACCTTCTTTAACCTTATCCCAATCTTTCAGCATATCGTTAATATTCATTAAATTAATACATCCTAATACCCCACTAACTGCAAGATTGACTTTAAAGGTAAATTTTCCTTTTTTGATTTGATTTTCAGCATCCTCTATCTTAATTCGAATGTTACTCTGATTTTTTTGATTCTCATTGAACACGACAACATCTTTCACTTTTCCAATTTTGTCATCAATTTTAGTTTTGGCTCGGTTTGTATTTTTATCACTGGTTTCGTTTAATATTTGGGTCGTGGTTGTTTTGCCTCGATTAGCATGTTCTAAGCTTTCAAGACGTATTTTTTGTTGATATTTTAATTTGAAATAATCTTTATAGGCTTGCTCCATAAATTGTTTTAAATTATAAGGGCTCAATTTGCCGTTGATGCTGTTTATAAAGTTAACAAATAAAGTTTTAGTATGTATATCAGGAAAACATAACGTAAATTTAACCTTTTGCACTTTGCCCGCTCCCGTTTTGACTGGCTTTTCATCAATATCAAAATTGTCGAGAAAGGCAAGTTCGTGTGGGTGATAAATGCCTCTATTAAAAAAAGACCGGTGCATTTGGGTGAATAAGTTCTGAATTTTAGCAATATTTGCGGGTCTCACTTCTACATTAATTTCAACCGGCAAAGCCCCAAGTTTAGCAAGTTGATCAAACGCATTTAACCGCATCCACTCGCTTTTAATTGGAAAACGTAAGGTATCTTTCGCCAAAATTGCCTGCTTTTTTAGTGCTGTATTTGCTAGCGGTTTGCTTTCTAGTGTAACGGCTGTTTCGGCGGTTTGGGTAAGATTAGATAGCTGTTGTTCAATGGCTTTAAGTTCTTTGTTAAGTTGCTGAATTTGGATCTCATAACCTTTTTTTTGCTTTCTAAGCTGTTCTTGTGCAGCGGGATCACTGGCTGGAATGTTTTGCTTTTGCTTTTCCAGTTCGGCTATTTTTTGTTGGTTTTGCTTAATTTCAGCTTCTGCTTGTTTCTTATTTTCACGTAAAACTATTAATTTATTTTCTAACTCGTTATTATGTTTTTCTTCTGTATAACGATTAATAACCGAAAAAATTTTAGTCGCATTTGATATCAGTTCAAGGGGTTTTAACAGACTATTATCGGTCAGATCAACATAGAGTTCTTTATCTTGATCGATCCCTTTAGGGTTATCGTATTCACTGATATAGTAAATACTTTCAGGATTACTGAGTAGTTCGTCCCATAATGCGCTGTCTTCATCCAATTTTATTTCGGAATGGGTGGTATCGAGTAACATATTTGTCACTTGCGATAGATAGACTAGTTGCGTGTCTTGACTGCTAAAATCAAATTCACGTTGCCAAAAATGGTTGGTATTGACGTTAAGTGGTTTTGTTTCAGTAAAAGCTGAGGTAAAGCCATCTTTGCCAAATAACCAACGAGCATACGTAAAATAGTCTAATGACCACTCTTTATGGTAGTTCACTACTTCTTTATATGCTTTTTCTAATTCAATATTGAATTTTTCAATTTCACCTTGATCGATGTAATCATCAAAATCCTTAAGCTTTTCTCTTTTTTCTGCATATAAACGGCTTACACGAGTAAGCATTCTTGTCGATTCGGGAATGCCATTATAGCCTACAGTGTCCAGACCCGAATTTTTAAAATTTTCAATCTCTTCTTCTACTTTTGCAATTTGTTGATCATAAACAGATATAATAGAAGATCGGTATTGTTCAATTAATTGCAATATCATGCGTTTTTTGAACATAACCGGTTTATAATAGTTAAATTGTCGCTGTAACTTAGGATTAATGGTTTTGAACATGTTTTTCGCACGTTGTTCATAAATTTTATTCAAATTATCAATATCGTCAAAACCGTTTATTGTTTCTTCTGCTAAATTGATT
This sequence comes from Gilliamella sp. CG25, assembly GCF_046635705.1. Taxonomy (NCBI): domain Bacteria; kingdom Pseudomonadati; phylum Pseudomonadota; class Gammaproteobacteria; order Orbales; family Orbaceae; genus Gilliamella; species Gilliamella sp. CG25. The sequence continues at coordinate 3,543 of NZ_JBIDFJ010000005.1, forward strand.
TCATCGTCAGTCAGTGGCTGTTCATTAAATATATGCAGATGCACAATGCGCTGTGTGTTGAGTTCTTCGGCAATGCCAAAGGTATCTTCTAATACAACACCACAAGATATTGGTTTCGATCCTTTGTATAACTGGCTAGCATGCGTTGCAAATTGTTGTTTTTGCTGTTTAAAACTGTTAAAGGGATGCGCCGATTCAAAGAAAGGTAATTTATTATCATCAAAACGAAACTCCAATACTTTGCTTGGGGTTTCGGTATTATTTACCTGACCAAAGATATCGGTAAACGGGACAGCCCGGTTACCGGTTGCTTCTGCCGGAGACTGAGCTAAATTAGTAATATCTATTTTGGTAAAACGAGATAATACTTGATTGTCTTGCTCTTTTAGATAATCTTCAACGGCTGTTGTACTCCAAGGTTGCGCACTGTATGCTACCCATGCTTGAGTATAGTCTTGTTGTAGATGAATAAATGCTGCCGGAATAGTGTGACAGTGGTTTTTACAGGCTTTTGATAATGGTCTTGGTTCGGTACAAGCGAGTTCGTAGTTGTTTTTTAATCTTAACGCCCCTTCAATACATTCATATGTATGGATTATTCGACTGTTTATATCTTCACCTTGTTGTTGCATTACATAGATGTAACCGTCTCGCAAAGTTCGTAAAATATAACCGTATTCGTTTAATTCTTCATCGGGCATTCGTGATTTAAAATTTAAATTTTTTGTATAATTTGCCAACTCTTGATAATCGGGATCCGCCCCAACCGTTTTATGTGGTTTCATTTTTATCACCGCCTGACGCAATAAAAATACCGGAATTCCAGTACGACCACACGCCAGGCAATTACCACAGGCTTCGTTTTTATTTTCTATGACAATGTTTTCTGCTTTATTCATCGTATACTCTTTAATTCTTTCTTTTTCTTTATTCTGTTAATAAATGGATTTGACTTTCAAGGTTAATCTTGGCGTTAATGACATGTTTAGAGAATGTACCGGGTGCCAGTTGTGCTTTAGGTATCTGTTCAAGTACTTGTGAATGTGTAGTAAATAGATGTTGATACCGTAATCCATTTAATCCCCAAAACAGGATATCAGCAGCATCGGTTAAGCCCAATTTGTCAGCTTGTTCAATTAGTTGTGTTGCCTGTATAATTACCTGCTTTTCAAGTGGCACATTTTTTTGTTCCTCAAATCGTGTGCGGTTATTTGCCCATGCATTAACAAGCGTACGAATGACCCTTAATTTTTTTAAACGCTCACAGTATTCAATACTCCACCCTTGTTCTATTGTTGATTCGTCTTTATTTATATAAGGAATAAATTCGCCATTGTGAATTGACGGATAATAATAGTTTTCAATTTGTGAAAATTGCGCTTTGAGCCATGCGTTGTCTTGGTCTGAACCAAGTTCATGTAAAAATTGCATCCGGAAAGGTTCAAAAAAGGGATAATAATGTTGTCGCAATGTTTTCGCGATGTGATTTCCAATATTAATAATTTGTTTTGCCAATATTGACGGTTTAAGATCGGTGACAATAAATGCACAGATATACCGTTTTGACCAAAAACATTCAACCGAGGCTTGCATCGTGATTTTATCAATGATTGCTTGTTCTAAAAATTGATAAGGTTCAGCAAGCATAACTAATGTTGGGCATACGCTTGGATCATAATCTAAATCAGTGCGTAAAACCGTTGTAAGTTTTTTTTCGCCAAATGATTTATCTTCACCATATAAACTCTGTAATCCTCTACGTGATAATGGACTGACCGAATTAAGTGCGATTTTATTATCAACTAAAAGATAGCGATATTTGTTGAAACTGGCTCTTTTATTTAATTCTCTAAGCATATTTAATCCATTTCGGTACAGAGTTTAACATCTAACTCGCTTGATTTTAGTTGAATTTTTTTGTTTAGGGTCGCAGGTGACATTTTTTGCATTGCATTACATTTAAGATAAACATTATCTGGCGAGCCGAGTTCAATCCCTGCCTTGCTGATTTTGATGTACGAGCCTCCACAAACAAACGTCATGTCTTGCGCTGCGGTAAAGCCTACTTTGCTGTCGACACTGTTTATTTGTATATCTTGTTTTGCCGCCAAGGCTAGTTGGTCGGTTTGGGCTTGTACATCGATATCACCTTGATTGGCAAACACTTTCATCCCCGATTTTTGTGCCAGTAAGCTAATCGCTTCTGATGTGGATATGGTAATATTTTTTAACGCCGTGATATCCGTCTGGTTTGACGTTGTGACCGTTACACTGTTGGCACTGGTAAGCTGGATATTTTCAGGACTGGTTAACGCTATGCCTTGTTGGGCATAAGCAAGAATGCCAGGTTGTGATATATTGGTTACTGCACTTTGTAATTGTTGTTGTGAATCAACATCAGGCGCATGACTTTGCGCTTGTTCCGCCGCATTTTGGAGTGCCTTAGCTATCGATAACGCATTTTCCAGTTCGGCAATTGCCCCTTGCATGTCCAGTTGCTTGCCTTGCGCTTTCGGCTCGGTCTGACTGGTCAAATACAATCCTCGATTCGCCGCAATCGCCCCCCATTCATCGGTACGCAGTTCAAACCCTTCACCCCGTTGCTCTTTGTTGTTGTTAACAAGATGCCCAATATTGAGTTGTGTTTTACCGTATTCGGTCGCCAGCTTGATATGCTCTTGCCCCCGTTTGTCATCCATGCGTAACTTGTTATTGGTTGGGGTACGAATCACATTACGGTGTTTGTTTATTGTCGTCACATGGTCGGGGTGCGCACTGTCATGCAGGGCATGGGCAATATATGGGCGGTCGGGATTACCGTTAGTAAAGGCGATGGCAACTTCTGTGCCGTCAATCAGCGGAAAATGGAAGCCATATTGATTGCCGGCATAACTTCGGGCCAGTCTAACCCATAAACTTTCTTCACCACTGCGCCACTGTGCTAAGTCGAAGTTAAACTTGACCCGATAACGACCGTGTATATCAATGTAACCATACGTATCATTGTCAGGACTGGTCACTCTGGCCGGTAGTGTCCCTTTTATTTCCGGAAAAGGTAACACTTGTGGGCGGTAAGGGATTAATACATTAAATGGTATTGCCGTAAATTCGATTTGATAAGGTTGACTGCGGTCTCCCCTGCCCCGTGTGGTTAAGATGATTACGCCGTCTTGAATGTTATCTAAAGGACTGTTTTCGATAAACACCTGTTGCCCCGGTGTCAGCGTAAAATCATTACAATATCCATAAATAATCTGTTGGTGGCTGATTGCCTGCTGATGCCGGATTTTGGCATACCATTCCCCACTTTCTACAACATTTTCTTCTTTGTCTTGTCGTCGGTTTTTGTAATGTTCATCGTATCGGTAATCGTTACCATATGTCGTGGTTGAATTGACAGCCGTGTTGGCAGTCGATAGCATGTTATCTTTTGCCTGACGATAATTGTAATCGTTTACTGTGACGGTTTGTAATGTAGTGTGTGTGGTTTGCGATAATGCCCATATGCTGTCACAACTGCGGTCTCCCATTCCGCTTGGGGTCTGGTATAGTATGCTACCATGTTTGGTAAAGGCTTGTTGTTCATCCCCCAGTACAATCACCCCACAATGATGTTCAGCATGCGTTTCAAAACGTAGCCATATCCCGACATCTGCCAGTAAGCGCAAGATAAAGTTTAAATCACTTTCTTTCCACTGCGTTATCAGCTCTCTTATCGGGTAGGTTTGCGTTAATTCTAAGCGGTAGTCTATGCCGGTAAAACCATGTTGGCGTAAGATTGATTCCACCACACTAACAACACTTTGATTTTGATATATGGCACAACCTATATTGTTTTTTAATAGGGCTAATTTAGGTTGTAACACGATTTGATAGCGGGCTTCATCTTTACTGGTCGACAGTAAACTAAACTCGGTTACCACGCCATGAACGGTGCGGGTTGACGGTCGTTTATCCAGTGAACTTATCCCACCAACCAGCGCATTCATTGACGCCGGTAAAAACGAAAACGATGCCGGTTGTTTTAAGATTGCATCGGTTGACAGTGAGCGGTTAGCGGTCGTAAATATAATGGTATATTGCCACAGGTTATCGAGCTGTTCTTGAAGGTCGACCGAATAAATGGAAATATCATCTAATTCGCTGGATTTATCAAGTTTAAGAATATAACGATTTTGGGGGGTGTCACTACCTTTAAAGGCATTAAGACCGGCAGAAACTAGATTAAGCAAAGACTGATTTGAAATTGACATCCGAGTATTCCCTTACAAAGCATATCCCATACAAAATAATGTTTGTAAATATTTATTAAAGTTATTAAATGCAAAAAAGATTAATGAGTAATCAATAAGTTTATAAATTACCTTTTTTTTAGTGATAAATCAACCAATAAATTAATAATATAGATTAGTGGTTTCATTGATTGATTACTTAATTTTTCAATCAATTTGTACATTGTTATTGTAAATTTACATTACACGTTAATGTTGTTACTTAGTAAATTTTACTTATTAGTCGTTATTTAAAATTTAATTAGGTGAGATATCGGTATTTAACTAAACCTAATTTTTGGGGAAAACTGTGTTGTTAACATTGTGTAGTATCGATGTAATTTGTGGTTTTATTGTCAATAGAAACATATTTGAATATTTTCATACATCGGTTTAGAGATTATGATTGATTATTTTTTGTTAATTCCTTATTGTATTGAATGTGTAAAACTTTAAAGTTCAGTAATCTTTTTCAGACGCTATTTACCCACCATTAATTTTGCAATTATGTATAATTCATTTTTAAAGGGGATGTGATATGCCATACAAAACACGCAATGATTTACCTGAATCCGTACGTCATGTACTGCCAGAACATGCTCAAGATATCTTTAAAGAGGCATTTAATAGTGCGATTAAGGAATACCAAGATCCGAAAAAACGCCGAGACAATAGTCCGCCTGAGCAAGTTGCCTTTCGTGTTGCTTGGTCGGCAGTTGAAAAACTTTATCATAAAGATGAAAACGGCAAATGGGTCGCTAAATAATATTATCAATATGATTGAGTATTAGAACAATACTAAAGCCAACTATGATAGTTGGCTTATTCATATGTTCAATCTAGTGTGATATTTTGTCAAATCTGAAGCTCTTACTCAGTCAAATAGACTCTTTTATGGTTAATACCGATTTCTATTGTGATGATCAATATATAGTGTGAATTTCTTTTAGCGTTTTGGTTGATATCTGGCAACTATAATTAATTTATTTTCCTCATGCTTTATTTTCTCCTTTCTTGTATTTGCTGTTTTGCTAAACCTGCCATATTGCACTGATATTTTCCTTATCAATACGGAAAATGTTGGTTAGTAATTCTTTATTTTTCCTTTTATACTAAATTTGAATCGTCAATAAACATAGGTGCTTGATTATGAATAATAAAGGTTTACCAAAAGATTTTTTATGGGGAGGAGCCGTTGCTGCTCATCAATTAGAAGGGGCTTGGCAAGCGGGTGGAAAAGGAATAAGTGTTGCCGATGTCATGACCGTTGGTTCGCCAAAAAGTTATCGTAAAATTACCGAAGGAATTATTGAAGGTGAGTATTATCCTAATCATGAAGCCATCGACTTTTATCATCATTATAAAGACGACATTAAACTTTTTGCCGAAATGGGCTTTAAATGTTTTAGAACGTCGATTGCTTGGACACGGATCTTTCCTAAAGGTGATGAGCTTGCGCCAAATGAAGAAGGCTTGAAGTTTTATGATGATCTTTTCGATGAATGTTTAAAATATAATATTGAGCCAGTTGTCACCCTTTCACATTTTGAATTGCCTTATTATTTAGTCACCGAATATGGTGGATTTCGTAATCGAAAATTAATCGATTTTTTCGTTCGTTTTGCCGAAGTGTGTTTTGATCGTTATAAAGATAAAGTCAAATATTGGATGACGTTTAATGAAATTAATAATCAAGCCAACTTTGATGAGGATTTTGCGCCATTTACCAACTCAGGGATTTATTATCAAGCAGGCGATAATCGTGAAGAAATTATGTATCAAGCGGCTCATTATGAGTTAGTTGCCAGTGCTAAAGCCGTGCAAATTGGTCATGCGATCAATCCCGATTTTCAAATCGGTTGTATGATTGCTTTTGTACCTATCTACCCCGAAACCTGTAAGCCGAGTGATATATTAATGGCGCAAAAAGTCATGGAACGTAAATACTTTTTTGCCGATGTGCATGTCCATGGTCAATATCCAAATCATATTATCAAATATTGGCAGCATAAAGGCTTTAAGTTAGATGTAACCAGCCAAGACTTAGAGGTACTGGCAAACGGCACCGTCGATTATATTGGCTTTAGTTATTATATGTCCAATGCCATCAGACATAAAGCAGGCAACGATCGTTATGAATTTAATGAAAAAACCGATTTGATCGGAAATCAATACGTCAAAAAATCGGATTGGGGTTGGCAAATCGATCCTGAAGGATTGCGATACGCATTAAATTGGTTTACGGATATGTATCATTTGCCGTTATTTATCGTGGAAAATGGTTTTGGGGCTTATGACAAAGTCGAGGCTAATGGTGCAGTACATGATCATTATCGTATTGAATATTTGCGTGAACACATTAAGCAAATGAAGCTGGCTGTTTTGCAAGACGGTGTTGACTTAATGGGCTATACCCCTTGGGGCTGTATCGATTTAGTTTCGGCAGGCACGGGCGAAATGGAAAAACGTTATGGTTTTATTTATGTCGATAAGGACAACAAAGGGAATGGCACGTTAAAACGTAGTCGCAAAGATTCATTTGCATGGTACAAAAAAGTGATTGAGTCAAATGGTGAAGTTTTATAAAAATTCTGATTTATAACCCATTTTATGGATAACAACTTTTTAGGAGAAGCTATGAAAAAAGCGTTAATTATTTGTGCTGCGGGTATGTCTTCATCGTTAATGGCAAAAAAAGCAACCGAATATTTTACCAATAAAAATAAGGCGATTTCAGTTGATGCTGTTTCAGCAACCGAAGGCAGTAGTATGATTAAAAATAGTGATTTTTCCCTGTTTTTAATTAGTCCACAAACGATGATGATGTTAGATAAATTCAAAAAATTGGGCGATGAAGTCGGTAAGCCTGTTGTCAGTATTCCTTTTCAAGCTTATATCCCTACCCCTTCGGGTATTGAACAATTAGCAAAATTGATTGAGGAAAAGATCCAATAATTTTAGATCATTGCTGTTTTCAGTATTGGGCGCCGTTTTTGACCGTTTTAGGGTCGGCGCCCAGCGATGTTGCTTAGAGTGTGTCTGATTAGCAAACTAAAGCAACCACACTATTCTTTATCTTTTTAGCTGTTATAGGTGTGGATGATAATGATTAAAAATAAACAACGCGATCTTATTAGCCTATTAGTCGGCTCAAAAAATCAGTTTAAAAGCAGTGCGTTGCTGGCAACTGAGTTATCATTATCCGATAGAACTGTTCGTACTTATCTTAACGATTTGAAAGCATTGATTGAATGTAATGGCGCCAAAATTGTCAGTAAACAAGGCTATGGTTATCAATTGCAAATCTTGGATAGAACGGTGTTTAATTCGTTTTTGATTGAACATCATTTATTAGATCGGCATGAAGAACAAGCCAATATACGAGAAGTCTGTCACCGCAAACACTACATTCTTAATCTGCTATTACTGGAATGTCAAAAAATCGATATTGAAGCATTATCCGAACAGTTATTTATTAGTTCATCACAACTCAATAAAGATATGCTGGAAATAAAAACTCAGCTTCACCCCTTCGAACTGACTTTAAAGAAAAATAAACAGCTGTTTTATGTGGACGGTGCAGAAAAAGCCAAACGTCATTTTATTATGAGCTATTTTTTTCACGAGGAATCCATGAACTTTTTGCAGCGTTTAACTTATTTAAATAAGTTTAGTGATGCAATCAGTTTTGACACGTTAACCATTATTATTTTAGATGAGTGTCGTGAAGCAAACATAAAATTGTCCGATGTGATGATGCAAAATATTGTGTTGCATCTTTCTTTAAGCATTAAACGTTTACAATCTGGTCTGACCATTCAAAATCTGGATATGCCAGAAACAACTAAAAGCTCATTGGAATTTCACGTTGCGAAAAAAATAATTGATCGCATTGAGACAGTAATTGGTTTTGCTTTTCCAAAAGAAGAACAGATGTATTTAACCTTGCATTTGATGAGTAAATCTAACTTTATCCAACAAGATTTAGATGCGCAATTGAGCTTAATGTTAACCGATTTATTACTTAAGATTCAGCTTGAAACAGGCTATCAATTTTTGAAAGATGAGCAATTAAAAAATGGCTTGGTTCAACATTTAAAACCGATGTTAGTAAGGTTAGCGCAAAATATCAAACTTGAAAATCCATTACTTAATGAGATCAAAACCTGCTCGCCCGAATTATTTGACTTAGTTAAGCACTATTTTAAACAACTCCCTAATCTAACTAAGTTAACTGTTTCTGATGATGAATGGGGTTATTTAGCCCTGCACTTTTTGGCTTCCGTTGAAAAACTGAAAAATGCGCAAAAAATGAGAGTATTAATTATCTGTGCAACCGGATTGGGTAGCGCTCAGCTTTTAAAAAATCGGGTCGAGTGTGAATTTGATGAGCGTATTAAAATTATTGATACCCGAGGCTATTATGAAATTGAACCCGACATGTTAAACGAAGTGGATTTTATTATCTCTTCAGTCGATCTTTCTGCCAAAGTCTTTAAAATTCCGGTTTTTCATGTTTCTGTTTTTTTTACTGAAGAAGATGTGCAAAAAATTCGGCGTTATCTTTCTTCACGTCATGTCATAACTTCATCCAATCTGAACACGATGTCATCGGCTCATATCGTCAATGAAAAAAGCCATTTGTCCTATCTTGAGCAAGTCGTTGAAGAGCTAACTGCTGATTACTTTTATTATTGTCAATGTCCATTAACGAAAGACGATATTTTAGATCTTTTATTGGAGCGTTTAGCGGTCAATGAAGCCTGTTGTTATAAATCAAAGATGATTAAGCAAATGGCTAAACGAATGGTGTTAGGAGATATCTTTTTTAGTCCTAACATTGTGGTACCGCATCCTGCTGTTCCTGTCGGAAGATTATCTAAAATGGGGATTGCGCTGATTCCTCATGGGGTCTATTGGGATAAAAACTACCCTGATATTCGCTTTATTTTTCTTATTTCACCGTCTGTTTATCAAAATCCTTCTTTAGCAATGATGACAAAAGCAATCGTCAATTTGATTGATGATTCAGCGATGCAACATCAATTATTACAATGCCAAACTTTTTCCGAATTTAAATCACTGTTTATTAAACTTATAGAAAAGGGAGCGTAACAATGATTCAAAAAATGAGCTCAGAAGATATTCAACTAGTCGCTTTTAATATTATTTTGCATAGCGGCAATGCCAAAACCAAAATCCATGAAGCCTTTCAGGCAATGCGAACAGCCAAGTTTGACCAGGCTAATCAACTTCTTGAAGAGGCTAATCATGAAATTTTAGCAGCCCATCAATCTCAAACCGAATTACTGCAATCTTATGCCAATGGTATGCAAATCGAAATGGAAATTATTATGGTACATGCTCAAGACCATTTAATGACAACCATGACAATGCGTGAAATTGCAATTGAGATGTCATTTTTATATCAAAAATATGATCAGCTATCGGCTAACTAAAGAGGTTAAGCAACGATGATAAACGCCCAATTAGATAAGTCTAAAAAATTGAGTTTAACCAATCTTTATTTTAATCGTTTTTTAGCGATTCGCTACTCGACTGCTTTTTTGCTATTTTTGAATCTTTACTGGGCTGTTTTTTTGCTTGGCTCGAAGTCCTACACCGCTATTTTGCCTATTACGCTTTTTATTTTGGGTGCATTAACCACCTTTGAACAAGTAAAGCTTTATCGCAATCATGATAACTTTCTGCCATTTGCTAAGTTATTTTTTCAAATGATGCTTTTAATGTGTGGCGTGTTAGTTATCACCCTTTATACATCTTTATTTCATATCTTTTTTCCATTTTTAAAAGATTCGCAATCTGTTTTAAATACGATCATGGGGCTACTAATTGGGAGTGGTGTAATGGCTTTTTTAATGCTTAAAAGATTGGCAAAAATTCAACGTAACGAGGATAAACATTTTAAACGAATCCAAGCTTATGAAGAAATTATTAATTAGATGAGGAAAACAAAATGAATACCGGATTTGTGTTTTTACAAAAGTATTTAATGACACCAATGGCAAAAATATCACAATTTAAAATTGTGCGCGCGGTAATGGCTGCCGGTATGGCATCAGTACCTTTTTCAATTGTTGGCTCTATGTTTTTAGTTTTTAATACCTTGCCAATGACATTCACGGGGTTAGAAGGTTTTTTTGAAAATACGTTTTTTCGGGTCAGTGATCTGTATATGATTGCCAATACCGCTACAATCGGTATTTTAGCGCTCTATTTTAATTTTGTTGTGGGCTATGAATTAACCAAAATTGAAGCTGAGGAGACAGGCTTAAAAGTGAATGCCCTTAACGGTGCAATGTTATCGGCTTTTGCATTTTTTATGACTTTACCGGAATTAGTCATGCAAAATGGGGTGATTACATTATTCAGTGATCAAAGTAATCTTGTGTTTAATGGTCTACGTTTAACCCCTTTTGTGTTTCGCTTAGGCACATCGGGGATCTTTATTGCTATTGTCATGGCAATAGTCGCCACGCATCTTTATTTTTTATGTGTCAGACGAAATTGGGTTGTTAAAATGCCCGAAACCGTACCACTAGGTGTTTCACGCTCCTTTACGGCGTTGATTCCAACGTTTGTTATTGCTTTTTGTATCATTATTTTAAATGGCTTTTTAGTGTTTATGGGGACAGATATCTTTGATATTGTCAGTATTCCGTTTACGTTTGTGACTAACTTAACCAAAAGTTGGTTAGGGATTATGGTTATTCTTTTTTTAATCCATGCATTATGGGTTGTAGGTATTCACGGGGCAAGCATTATTGGGGCATTTATTACGCCAATTATGTTAGCCAATATGACCGAAAATACCGCAGGTGCACATATTCCATTCGCGGGTGAATTTAATAATTCATTAGTCATTTTAGGTGGCTCAGGTTCGACACTGTTAATGACGTTTTTTATTGCTTTTTTTGCTAAATCAAGCCAGTTAAAAATTTTAGGTCGTGCGTCCGCTGTTCCTGCCATATTTAATATTAATGAGCCGATTATTTTTGGTATGCCGATTGTTTATAATCCCTATTTAGCTTTACCTTTCTTTTTAGCGCCAATGGCATGTGGAACATTAGGTTACTTTGCTGTTAGTTCGGGTATTATGAATCCAATCATTGCTTTAGTTCCTTGGCCGTCACCAATGGGATTAGGCGCCTTTATCGGGACAGGTGGAGATTATAAGGCGGCCATTGTTGCGATACTGTCTGCTATTTTAGCTCTGTTTATTTATCTTCCGTTTGTTAAACTTTATGACAATAAATTATTTAAAGAAGAGCAAGGCAAACCAGTTGATGATGTTCAAGAAGTTGGCGAAGCCGATTAAAAATAAACAAGTATAACCGTTTTATCAATTTATAAGTGTTAATTTAAGTCACGATTAATCATTCATCAATCGTGATTTTTTTTGATGAGTTTTTGCAAACTAAAAATTGTGTTGAATTATCAATACGTCCATTAACAATCACTGAACATAATTTACTCAATGCATGAATCTTCTATGCTATATTCATCTATTCCTCCATTTCAATTTTTGACTCGCTTTTCACATTAATAATAACGATGCCTAGCGACAAAAGTGGGGGAAGTTATCATGTATTTAGCAGGAGGTGTTGTATGTCCTATTTGAAAAATCTGTTCATTAAGTATTGCTGTTTTGCTTTGTTTTTATTGGTATCTCAGCAAGTGCTTGCTGTTGAAACTCATCAACTAAAATTAGAAGCAGGTGCAGTTGCTTCACCGGATAATTATGGTGCTATGGCAGCGAAGGAAATACTTGAAAAAGGTGGAAATGCAGCCGATGCCGCCGTGGCTACTGCATTTACCCTTGCCGTGACCTATCCTGAGGCTGGCAATATTGGCGGTGGTGGATTTATGACACTTTGGATGGATGGAAAACCTTATTTTATCGATTATCGTGAAGTTGCCCCCCATAATGCCTATAAAACCATGTTTTTAGATAGTAATAATGAAGTGAGCCCTGATTTAAGTCTTTATTCTCATCAAGCTTCTGGTGTACCGGGTACGGTTGCCGGTATGTGGGCTGTTCATCAACGCTTTGGTCAATTAACCTGGCAAGAAGTGATGGCGCCAGCAATCCGCCTTGCTAATGAGGGTTTTATTGTCCCACCGCAACTTATTGAACGTTATAAAGAAGCGGTTGTGACTGCGCCAAACAACGGTTATTTTAAGCAATATTTTGGTAATATGAAAACCAATAAACTATTTAAACAACCTGAATTAGGTAACGTCTTAAATAAAATAGCGCAGTTTGGTCGTGACGGATTTTATAAAGGGGAAACAGCCAAACTGATCGCCCAACAAATGAAAAACAATAATGGTTTTATTACTGAATGTGATTTAGCAAATTATCAGATTAAATGGCGTGATCCTTTGATTGCCAATTGGCATGATATGCAAATCGTTACCGCTCCCCCACCAAGTTCCGGTGGCATTGGGCTGGTTCAACTATTATTAATGAAGCAAGTATTAGCTGATATGTTTAAGGATATTAAGCCCAATTCTGCGCAATATATCCATTTATTAGCAGAAATTGAAAAACGTGTTTTTGCTGATCGCGCCGAATACATGGGCGATCCTGATTTTATCAGTGTCCCCGTTGCAAAACTTATCGATCAACAATATTTAGTTGAACGTGCCAAACAAGTTAATCCTATTACGATTTCGAAAACTGAGCAAGTGAAACCGGGTTTAGACTGGCAACATGAAAAGTTACAAACAACGCATTTTTCAATTGTTGATAAGTGGGGAAATGCAGTATCAAATACTTATACGTTAAATGGTTGGTTTGGTTCGGCTATTATTGTCAAGGGTACAGGTATTTTACTTAATAATGAAATGGATGATTTTAGTAGCAAGCCCGGTATTGCTAATCAATTCGGTGTGGTCGGTAATGATGCAAATGCCATTGAACCCAATAAACGTCCATTGTCATCCATGTCTCCAACCCTATTTATCAAAAATAATAATGTAGAAATGGTGATAGGTACCCCTGGTGGTTCGCGCATCTTTACCTCTATTTTTCAAGTCGTGGCTAATGTTTATGATAATAAGATGTCATTAAAAGATGCAGTGGATGCGGTACGTTATCACCACCAATTATTGCCGAACAATGTGATTTTTGTTGAGCGGTTTCAAACAACTGTACCGAATTTGTTTAAAAAAGAGTTAGAAAACATGGGGTATCGCTTCGTGCAACAAGATTTTAGCGGAGATATTCAAGTGATTAAAATTCATAATAATAAACCAGAAGCCGTGTCAGATATCCGTGGAAGAGGTCAAGCGATTATCGTCAATTAGAGGATAAATTTAAGATTACATAAAGAATCAATGTGTTGGGTAAATTGTGCTATCAATAATTAGGATTACACTTAGATTTTTTCTAGATAAGTATGGTAAAAAGTAAATAAAAAGCCCGTCAATGAGACGGGCTTTTTATCGCGATTTGAAGATAATTATTCTGCAATAATTTCAACAATAACTTTAGCAAAAGCTTCGCTGTGTACTTGGAATAACACTTCAAACTCACCTGTGTTACGTAATACACCATTTGGTAAGCGAACTTCGCTTTTTGATACTTCAATACCACGAGCTTTAACCGCATCAGCGATATCACGTGTACCGATAGAACCAAATAAACGACCTTCATCACCAGCTTTAGAAGTAATAGTCACTTTACCAAGTGCATTAATTTCAGCAACGCGCTCTTCTGCGGCTTTTAATGTCTCAGCAAGTTTTGCTTCTAATTCAGCACGACGCGCTTCAAAGAATTCGATATTCTTTTTAGTCGCAGGTACTGCTTTACCTTGTGGAATCAAAAAGTTACGCGCATAACCCGCTTTAACATTAACTTGATCACCTAAGCTGCCTAAATTAGCAACTTTATCGAGTAGAATAATTTGCATTATATGTTCCCTCTGTTGCTAATTACTGATGGTTGTCAGTATATGGTAATAATGCCAAGTAACGAGCGCGTTTGATAGCGCGAGCTAATTGACGTTGATATTTTGCGCTAGTACCAGTAATACGACTTGGTACGATTTTACCACTTTCAGTGATATAGCTTTTTAATAAAGAAACATCTTTATAATCAATTTCTTTAACGCCTTCTGCAGTAAAACGGCAGAATTTGCGACGACGGAAATAACGTGCCATTTGGCTATTCTCCTAATAGTTTAATTTGGTCAGCATGTAACACAAGTTGACTTGTTTGATTACGTTTAGTGTGTGTACTAATAAAGCCACTCACTAATACTTTGCTGCCTTTTTTTATGTAACTTAACTCTTGTTGTCCGCTGGCAATAACGGGCATTATACACCATGCTTGCCTTGTGAGTTCTGCTTCAATTTGTTCAGAAACATGTTCTAAATAAAATTGGCAGTGTGACACTCCACTTGGACTGATTTTTCTTATCGGGGTCTTGGTAACAATACCCGATAACACCAAACGATTATTCTTCGGAATCATCGTCCATGTTTACTTCGCTAAAATCTTCTTCAGCGTTACGACGCTCATCTTTAGCTTTTAACATTGGTGAAGTTTCAGTTACAGCATGTTTAGTACGCATAATTAAACTGCGAATGACTGCATCATTGAAACGGAAGTTATCTTCAAGCTCGTTAACAGCTTCTTGAGTCGCTTCAACATTCATTAACACATAATGTGCTTTGTGCAGTTTTTCGATAGGATAGGCTAATTGACGACGACCCCAATCTTCTAAACGATGAATTTTTCCACCGTCAGTCGTTAATGTACCAGTATAACGTTCGATCATACCCGGTACTTGTTCACTTTGATCTGGGTGAACCATAAAAACAATTTCGTAATGACGCATTATCGCTCCCTACGGATTAATCAGCTTTCTGTCGGGGCAACCGCAACCCATTGAAAGCAAGGAACATGAAAATTTGGCGGTTGAAATCGACGGGGCATTATATATCAACTGACCATAATTGACAAATGAATATGTTAAGTTTAATAAATTTTTGTGCCAGACTAATACTGATGATAATTGTTTGATAACAATAAATTTAAGGAATACTTCACGCAAATTCTTAAATAATTCTTGATAAGTCTAATCATATTTTCATTCTTGGCTTTCTTTACCAATTAAAAAGGTCACCCTTTGGTGACCTGAACATAGAAAACATTTTATGTTGAAATCTTATTTTGCCGCTTTTACGGCTAAGCCTAACTGCCATACTGCCATTGCATAATAGCTACTGTGATTATAACGGGTAATGACATAAAAATTAGGTAATCCATACCAGTATTGATAATGATTCCCCATATCAAGCCTTAACAAGCTAACCTGTTTATTGCCATCTAATGTGCTTTGTGGTTTCAATCCTGCTTTGGCCAATCTTTCGATCGAATATTTGGTACTAAACCCTGTTTCAAGCGATAATGCCTGTCCATCGGCTTTTACAGCCACTTTTTTCCCTTTTTGCCAACCATAGGCTTTAAAATAGTTGGCAACGCTGCCAATTGCATCTACGGGATCCCACAAATCAACATGACCGTCATGATTAAAATCCACCGCATGATTTCTAAATGCTGATGGCATAAATTGACCGTACCCCATTGCCCCAGCAAATGATCCATTTAAATCAAAAGGATCAACACCTTCATCTCGACACATAATTAAGTAATCTTCTAACTCTTTAGCAAAATAGGCCGAGCGTCTTGGGTAATAAAAAGCAAGTGTCGAGAGTGCGTCAATAATTTTTGTTTTTCCCATGACTCTACCCCACCCTGTTTCAACACCAATAATACCGACAATAATTTCAGGTGGAACACCATACTCTTTATAAGCTTGCGCTAACTCTTTTTCATATTTATGCCAGAACTCTACTCCTCTTGGCAGATTGCTAGGCGTGATAAATTTATTTTTATAGCGGATCCAAGCACCATTAGGGCCAGTCGAAGGTCCCGACTGTGGTGCTTGTTTGTCCATTAAATTTATAACCCAATCAAGTTTTGTGGTTTGTGCTAGTACTTCTCGAAGTTGTTCCCGATCAAAGCCATGTTTATTGACCATTTTATCGATAAACTTTTCTTGTTCAATAGCCAATGGCGCATCGTTGACAATGACAAGATCATGCTCTTTTTCAAGATAAACACCACCCGATACATTTGATTGACCTCGATGTTGTTGCATCGGCGATGTTGTCGAGTTGTTACTTTGGCAAGCAACAAGTAACCATACCATACTGAATAAAATGACAATACGTTGCATAACCCATCCACATTTAAAGAGTTAAATAATAAACAGCATAATAATGTATTTCATGCTATTCAACAATGTTTTGACAAGGTTGCCCTTGAGAAATTTGCTTGATATTGGTTAATGTGGTTTCGGAGATATTCAATAAGGCTTCTTGCGTTAGAAAAGCTTGATGCCCTGTAAAAATCACATTATGACACGATGATAATCGACGGAACACGTCATCTAAAATAACATCATTCGATTTATCTTCAAAAAAGAGGTCTCGTTCATTTTCATAAACATCCATTCCTAATGCGCCAATTTTGGTTTGCTTTAAGGCATCGATTGCGGCTGTCGCATCAAGTAATCCACCACGACTGGTGTTAATAATCATGACGCCATTTTTCATTTTTTTAAATGAATCTTTATTAAGTAGATGATAGTTTTCAGGGCTCATTGGACAGTGAAGCGTAATCACATCGGATTTTGCATAGAGTTCATCAAGTTGGACATATTGCGCACCTAATTCGACTGCAATATCATTTGGAAAAGGATCATAAGCTAAAATATTCATACCAAAACCTTTTAGGATTCGGATCACTGCTTGTCCAATTTTACCAGTACCAATCACGCCTGCGGTACGATTATGCATGTTAAATCCAGTTAAGCCATCAAGGGCAAAATTCGCATCGCGAGTCCGTTGGTAGGCTTTGTGAGTACGTCGATTAAGCGTCATCATGAGTGCAACGGCATGTTCGGCTACTGCTTCAGGTGAGTAAGCTGGTACACGAACAACCGTAATGCCTAATTTTTTGGCTTCAGCAATGTCAACATTATCAAATCCGGCACACCGTAACGCTAAGATTTTTACCCCACAATGCGCAAGTTTTTGTAAAACGGTTTTATCAACTTCATCATTAACAAATACACAAACGGCATCATAACCTTGTGCTGTGACTGCTGTTTTATGACTGAGTTTATGATCATAATATTCGATATTAAAACCAAATTTTTTATTGGCAATCTCTAAATGTTCTTTGTCATAGTGTTTACTACTGAAAACCGCAATTTTGATTGAATGTTTCATTTTTTTGCACCTCTGTTCATGGTGATTAACGCATGTTTAGTTGTCTCTGTTTTTTATAGTTTTATTAAAACTATACAGACATTGTAAACCTAAATAAAATAATTTCAGCCAAATACCAAAATGAATGAATTGTTTGCTTTGACCTTAGTGATTATTTTGACAATGATATGTTATGATAGCACTTTGCTAAAAAACTAACCAATAATGTTAAATAATGAATAAGAAATTAACTGGTACATTTTTAAATAGAAAAATGTTGCTTTGTGTTTATACAGGCTTTTGTTCTGGATTACCATTTTTCTTTATAATTCAATTAATTCCGGCTTGGTTAAAAGTTGGTGGTGTCGATATTAAAACAATTGGCGCTTTTACACTAACACAAATACCGTATTTATTAAAATTTCTTTGGGCACCATTATTAGATCGTATTTCACCTTTTTCGCTTGGATATCGCAAAGGATGGTTGCTTTTAACACAATTAAGCTTATTGTTCATCATACCTATTTACGGTTTTCTGACACCGAAAAACAATATTGATATCATTGTGTTCCTTAGTTTACTGACTGCATTTATTTCAGCAACACAAGATGTTGCTATCGATGCATATCGAAGAGAAATTTTAAGTGATAATGAACTTGGTAACGGAAATAGCATACATATTAACGTTTATCGAATTGCTGGATTTATTCCTGGTGGTTTATCTCTAATTCTTGCTGATTATTTATCTTGGATTGAAGTTTTTGCTTTCACTGCAGCTTTCATTGTTCCAATGCTAGTTATTACAATGATGTTAAAGGAACCAATGCATAATAATTACATTCCATCGGATAAATCCGTTTTCGTGCAATCCATAATTGAATTTATTAAGCGTATATCGTTCCCAAAAGTTTTATTTGTATTATCTTTTGTGGCTCTGTACAAACTCGGGGACAGTCTTGCAACATCTTTAGCGACACCTTTCTATTTGGATATGAAGTTTGAAATGAGGCATATTGGTACTATAGCTAAAAATGCTGTCGTATGGCCTAGCCTTTTGGGGGCATTAATTGGTGGTGTATTTATATCAAAATTTGGATTGAATCGTTCGTTATGGATATCTGGTTTTGTTCAGATGTTTTCAATTTTAGGTTTTGTTTATTTATCTTGTGAAGGACCTTTTCAATCAATAACCTATAAACAATTAATTATGTTGGGGATTGTAATCAGTTGCGAATCAATAGGAGTGGGTATGGGTGCAACAGCATTGGTTACCTATATTTCTAAAAATACAAGCCCACTATTCACAGCAACCCAATTTGCTTTATTAACAGGTTTTTCAGCTATACCGAGAACATTAATCAATTCTATGTCTGGCTTTTTAACCTCTTATTTAGGCTGGACTAATTTTTTTTGGTTGTGCTTTTTTCTTGCTATACCAGGAATGTTATTACTTTTTGTAGTTGCGCCATGGAATAAAAAAACTTAGGAGAGAATATGGATCAATTAACTCAAGCATTGAATTTTCGGCATGCATGTAAAAAGTTTGATGACACGAAAAAAATCGCTCAGGCCGATATGGAATACATTTTAGAAGCGGGTCGATTATCACCGTCTTCTTTTGGTATTGAGCCTTGGCATTTTGTCGTGGTGGATGATGATAAAATCAAAACGGAATTACGTGCTGCTTGTTACAATCAAGAACAGGTAACTAGTTGTTCACATTTTGTCATTGTGCTTTATCGTAAAGCCAATAATTTTACATTACAAAGTGAATATTTGCGTCGTACTGTCGCCCGTGGATTACCGAATGCTAATGATCAAACTGCAATCGATACGGCATGTCAATATTTCATCAATTTTTATGAGCATGGTTTAGCAAATGGATTAACCGTTAATCATTGGTCAGAAATGCAAGATTATCTTGCTTGTGCCAATATGCTAACAGCGGCAGCGTATCGAAGTATTGATTCGTGTGCTATTGGGGGATTTGAATACGACAAAATTGTGCAAATACTTGAAAAATACATGCCGCAATTTAGTGCTGAATCTTATGGTATTGGACTTGGTTTAGCGTTTGGTTATCGATTAAAAGAGCCAACAGCAAAAATTCGCTGGCCACTAAAAGATCTTACAACGTATTTATAAAATTAAAAAAAACTTCCGTGCCTAATGGCGACGGAAGGAACAAAATGAAAAAAACAACACCGAATTTATTTAACCGATTGGTATAAGGTTTCGGCATCTGTTGATGCCGAATCCATAATAAACACCACGCCAGATAAAATATTGCCAATTTGTGGATCGGTAATATTTTGTTGTAATGACGTTAATATTTCTTGCGCCCAATTGATTTTTCGTAGTACGGCTTCTACGTTTTCTTTTGAAGGATTATTCACTTTCATTTCCCTCCATCTTGCTAGGATTTCATCTTTAAAAATAATGAATAATAGTTATCAAAATAAGTAACAGGTTTTGAATAAGAAAAAAACACATTTTAAAGGCAAAAAAGATAAAAATAAAACAAATGTTGTTTTAAAAAACTTAAATTCAATTAAAAAAACCGAAAAGAAAAAGATAATCGCATTTTAACCAATTAAATAAATATATTGTGTCTACCTATCGCTACAATAATCAATTTTTTTGCCAGAATGAGATCGATAATGATAGACTTGTGAGCCAGAAATATCGTTAATATCAATTGGTAGACTGTTTGTTGGCTGTCAGTAATTAAAAAATTTTCTGCACGAAAATTGACAATAAGATGCCAGAACAAAAATAAGTAAGGATTTTAAAGATGAAGACTAAACATGTACGTTTGTTAATACTGGGTTCTGGTCCAGCTGGATATACCGCAGCGGTGTATGCCGCACGTGCTAACCTTTCCCCTACCTTAATTACCGGATTACAGCAAGGCGGACAGCTTACCACTACAACAGAACTCGAAAATTGGCCAGCAGGTGCACCTGATTTAACAGGCCCTGAATTAATGGTCAAAATGCGAGAACATGCCGAACGATTTAATACAGAGATTATTTTCGATCAAATTGATCGTGTCGATTTTAGCAGTAAGCCTTATAAGCTTTATGGCAGTGAAACAGAATATCATTGTGATACATTGATTATTGCAACGGGTGCGTCTGCCCAATATCTAGGCTTGCCTTCTGAAGAAGCTTTTAAAAGTAAAGGGGTATCAGCTTGTGCGACTTGTGATGGATTTTTCTATCGTAATCAGAAAGTGGCTGTCGTCGGTGGCGGTAATACAGCTGTCGAAGAAGCACTTTACTTAGCTAACATTGCAAGTGAAGTTCACTTAATTCATCGTCGTGATACCTTTAGAGCAGAAAAAATATTAATGAATAGATTGCACGAAAAGGTACAACAGGGAAAAGTGATTTTACATACTCATCGCATTGTTGATGAAATTTTGGGCGACAATATGGGCGTAACGAGTGTAAGACTACTCAGTACACAAGATCCGAATATCAGTGAAGAAGTCGCTGTAATGGGCGTTTTTATCGCCATAGGTCATAAACCGAATACCACTATTTTCGAAGGACAGCTTGAGTTAAAAGATGGATATATTAAAGTCAAATCCGGTACAGAAGGTCGAGCAACACAAACCAGTGTCGAAGGAATTTTTGCAGCAGGCGATGTGATGGATCACATTTATCGGCAAGCCATTACTTCGGCAGGTACGGGTTGTATGGCGGCATTGGATGCAGAACACTATTTAGACAATTTAAAATAGAAAAATATTGATATTCATGTCATTAGATAAACAACGTCAAACTTATTTATTAAATTGGCTAAAGCAGCATGCAAAAGGATATAAATCTGACTTGCGTGCCTCGACTTTAACCGGCTTTTTGTTAACCATTTTTGTGATCTTTCAAGCGGCTTTGTTAGCGACGATCTTACAAAAGTTAATTATTGAGCAACACAGATTTTTTGACATTTTGCCTTATTTTGGTTGTTTGGTTATTGTGTTTCTTGTCCGCGCTGGTTTACTTTATTTACGAGAGAAAATTAATTTTATTTTAGGCAAAAAAGTTAGAAAACAGATTCGTCATCAATTAATCAATCAGCTTGAAAAATTGGGCCCTGCCTATCTAAATCGAAGCACCACCGGTGCATGGAGTACATTAATTATTGAACAAGTTGATAATCTCCAAGATTTTTTTGCCCGCTATTTACCGCAAATGCGTTTAGTGAGTATGGTACCTATTTTAATTTGTATCGCAATTTTCCCTTTTAATTGGGCTGCTGCACTGATTTTACTCGCTACAGCCCCATTAATTCCGATTTTTATGATTTTAGTGGGTATGGGTGCTGCGGATATTAATCGTCGCCACTTTAAAGCATTGAGTTATCTAAGCGGTCATTTTTTAGATCGATTAAAAGGTCTAAATACCATTCGGCTGTTTAATCAAGGCGAAAAACAAGCTCAAGAGATTAAGCGTGCATCCGAAGATTTTCGCGTTAAAACGATGCAAGTTTTAAAAGTCGCTTTTTTGTCTTCTGCCGTTTTAGAGTTTTTCACCTCGATTTCAATCGCCATTGTGGCGGTATATTTTGGATTTTCTTATTTAGGCGAGTTTGATTTTGGTTCTTATAATGGCACAGTCACGCTTTTCGCTGGTTTTTTTGCGTTAATTTTGGCGCCAGAATTTTTTCAGCCTTTACGTGATTTAGGCACTTACTATCATGCGAAAGCCGAAGCTATTGCTGCCGCTGATAATATTGAATCTTTTTTAAATGATGAAAATTCATCAATAAATGCTGAACATCAAGTAAAATCGATTCCCTTTAATGAGCCATTAAAATCTATTGAAGCAGATAACTTAATCGTGTTATCCAATGAGCGACATCCTATTGTTGGCCCTTTATCATTTTCGCTAAAGGCGCCTTTTAAATTAGCATTAATAGGAACCAGTGGCGAGGGGAAAAGTTCGTTAATGCAAGTTTTACTTGGTTTTTTGCCTTATCAAGGTTCATTAAAAATCAATGGGATTGAGTTTAATCAGTTAAATATCACTGATTGGCAAAAACAAGTCAGTTGGATTGGTCAACATCCCTATCTTTTAAATAGTTCTGTACGAGATAATATTTTACTTGGTAATCCGCTTGCCAGTAATGAAGAACTTCAAGCCGTCATTTGTAAAGCACAGCTTATTGACGTTGTAGCTAAACTGCCCGAAGGATTAGATACCCTTATTGGCGAAGATGCTATCCGTTTATCGATTGGACAAGCACAGCGCGTGGCTTTAGCCAGAGCGATGCTAAAGTCTTGCCAATTATTGATTTTAGATGAACCTACAGCAAGCTTAGATCAAGAAACAATTAATCATTTAGAACGACATAATATTGCCCCTAATACGATTACAATTACCCATCAGTCGGACGATATGCAGTACGCAGATCAAGTTTGGCAACTGGCTCATGGTCAATTAAATTGTAACGTTAAGGAGATCACATGCTAGCAATTTTGCGTCCATACATTGCTCTGTATAAACACTATTTTTGGCAAATCTTAATTGGATTATCTTTATCGATTCTCACCCTGTTTGCAAGTGTGTTTTTGCTCTCTTTATCTGGCTGGTTTTTAGCGTCAACCGCTTTTGTGGGGGTAGCTGGTTTGTATTCTTTCAATTATATGCTTCCTGCTGCTGGGGTTCGGGCAGCAGCGATTACCCGAACGGCAGCACGCTATATGGAGCGTTTAGTTGATCATAATACAACCTTCAAAATTCTTGCTTACTTAAGGACATTAGCTTTTCGCAAACTATTACCATTAAGTGCCAATCAATTAGCACAATATCAAAAAGCGGATCTGCTTAATCGATTTATTGTCGATATTGATGCGCTTGATCACCTTTATTTAAAACTTTTTTCACCCATTGTAACTGCATTGATAATGATCGCAATTTTATTTATCGGATTAAGTTACATTAATCTACCTATTGCGCTCATCATTACCATTATTCTCACGCTGACTTTGCTTACTGTACCTGTAATTTTTTATTATGCCGGTAAACAATTAGGCGAGACATTGGCAAAACAGCAAAGCGATTATCGTTCACAACTGATTAGCTATTTACAAGGACAAGCTGAACTCACTTTATTTAATGCCCAAGCAAAGTATCGTGATAAACTTGATGAACTTGAATCACAGTGGCTTAGTAATCAACAACGTCAATCAACGTTAATGGCGCTATCGAGTGCATTAATTTTATTAATCTCAGGTTTTTTAACACTGCTGGTATTATGGCTGATCACTCAATATACACTTTCGCCATTAGTTGCCTTATTTGTCTTTGTTTGTCTTGCCAGTGCAGAAATTTTAATGCCCATTCCTAATGCCTTTATATTTTTAGGGCAAGTCATCGCATCGGCATCCCGTATAACGGCTATTTTTAGTCAAACACCTGAAATTACCTTTGTGAAAGAAGGTAAAACACTTGATTTGACAATGGCTAAATTACAATTTGATAAAGTTAATTTTAGTTATCCAAATCAACCTTTTATCATATTAAAGGATTTTTCGTTAACGGTTGAATCTGGTGAGCATATTGGGTTGATTGGTAAAACCGGCTCTGGTAAATCAACACTGCTCAATCTGATTAATCGCATTTGGGAACCCAATTCGGGGTCAATCTATTTGAATGATACCCCTATTAACCAGTTGGATGAAAAAACACTTCGCCAAGCTATTGCTGTCGTTCCGCAAGTTATTACCATTTTTAGCGATACGTTACGGCAAAATTTGCTGATTAGTAATGAGCAGGCTACCGATCAGCAATTGATAGATGTTTTACATCAAGTTGAGCTGGATAAATTACTCATCACGGAAAAAGGTCTCGATTTACTTATTGGGCAAGGTGGGCGTGCGTTATCGGGTGGTGAAATTCGCCGTATTGGGATTGCTCGAGCATTACTGCATCATTCACCCTTGATTTTAATGGATGAACCGACCGAAAGCTTGGATCAACAAACGGAACAGCAGATCATTAAACTTATCCAACAATCCTGTAAAGGTAAAACTTTACTTATGGTAACACATCGTTTAATTGATAATCCGTTATTTGATCGAGTAATTTCGCTCTAGTCTAGCGAATGTCTTATATTTTGACTGTTTAAAGTGTTAAACAGTCAAACCTCAATAAGCGATAAACCAATTAAGATATTTAAATATTTTGTAAGATGACTTTTGCCGATAGCTTATCTACACTGCAATTTTTAAAAATATGTTATACTAGTGCTTTATTTTGATTGATAGAGAGTTTATTTTGCAACAGTCATTACAGGATTTCATTACAGATAAAATTGATGATTTAAAAGGCAAGGATATTGTTATTCTTGATGTGAAAGGTAAATCAAGTATTACTGATTATATGATCATTTGCACCGGTACATCAAATCGTCACGTGTCTTCAATTGCAGGGCATTTAATTGATGAAGCTAAAAAGCATGGGTATCTTGTTTTAGGTAGTGAAGGACAAAGTGATGCTGACTGGGTTGTTGTCGATATGGATTCTGTGATTGTGCACATCATGCAAGAAGAAAGTCGTCAACTTTACGAACTTGAAAAACTTTGGGGTTAATTAGGTGAAAATACAGCTCATTGCTGTAGGCACTAAAATGCCTAATTGGGTCACAACAGCTTTTGATGATTATCGCTTTCGTTTTCCGAAGGATATGCCTTTAGAATTAATCGAAATACCGGCAGGAAAACGTACTAAAAATGCCGATATCGTTCGTATTTTAGATAAAGAAGGCGAATCGATGCTTAGTGCTTGTGGCAAAGGTAACCGTATTGTCACGCTAGACATTCCCGGTAAACCCTATACTACTTATAATTTAGCCGAGCAATTGGAACGTTGGAAGACTGATGGACGTGATGTCAGTTTATTAATTGGTGGGCCTGAAGGACTTTCACCAGCTTGCAAAGCAGCAGCAGAACAAAGCTGGTCATTATCCCCCCTTACCTTACCTCATCCTCTTGTTCGAGTTATTGTGGCTGAAAGCCTGTATCGAGCCTGGAGTTTAACCACTAATCATCCTTATCATCGTGAATAATGACAGAGTTTATCATGAGTGAAATTATCTTAGATCTGCAAATAGCAACAACGCAAACTGATCGCCTTCCCACTGAACAACAAATCATGCAGTGGTTAAACGTTATTCTGCCTCAATTTATGGATCAAGCAGAAATAACGATTCGTATTGTTGATGAAGCTGAAAGCCAACAATTAAATCATACCTATCGACAAAAAAATAAACCGACCAATGTGTTATCTTTTCCTTTTGAGTCGCCAATTGATATTGAAGTGCCACTTTTAGGTGATCTCATTATTTGTAAACAAGTCGTCGAAAAAGAAGCACAAGAACAACATAAATTATTAATTTCGCATTGGGCTCACATGATAGTGCATGGCTGTTTGCATTTACTCGGTTATGATCATATTGTTGACGAAGAAGCGGAAGAAATGGAAAGTATCGAAATTGATATTATGACACAGTTAGGATTTGATGATCCTTATCAACCCATTGACTAATTAAAACAAATCATTACACTATTCTCATTCAATTTATAATTCACATTAATTAAGCTGAGTATAAGAATAATTTACATCATGCAAAATAACTAAGGAATCAAGCAAATGAGTGATGATAATCACCGGAGCCCTAAAAAAGGGTTTACTTTATGGTTAAGTCAGTTATTCAATTCAGAGCCCAAAGATAAAGAAGAACTGATTGAAGTAATTCGTGAAGCCGAAGAAAACGAACTGATTGATCCTGATACTCTCGACATGATCGAAGGAGTAATGGATATTGCAGAACAGCGTGTTCGCGATATTATGATTCCTCGTTCTCAAATTGTAACAATTAAAGATAATTACACGCTTGATGAGTGTTTGAATATTATTTCTGAACATGGACACTCTCGTTATCCTGTCATAAGTGAAGATAGAGATCACATTGAAGGTATTTTGTTAGCTAAAGATCTTCTTATGTTTATTCGTCAAGGTGTGGATAATTTTGATCTGAAAAAAATTTTACGCCCTACTGTTGTTGTGCCAGAAAGCAAACGTGTTGATCATATGTTGAAAGAGTTTCGAATGGAACGCTATCATATGGCTATAGCTATCGATGAATTTGGTGGTGTTTCGGGCTTAGTCACCATTGAAGATATTTTAGAGTTGATTGTTGGTGATATCGAAGATGAATTTGATGAGATTGAAGATCGTGATATTCGTCGCTTATCCCCTCAAGTCTATACTGTTCGAGCACTGACACCTGTTGAAGACTTCAACGATGTTTTTAAAACCGATTTTAGTGATGAAGAAATGGATACCATTGGGGGGTTAGTCATGCAACATTTTGGACGTTTACCCTTACGAGGCGAAAGTATCACTATTGATGGTTATCAATTTAAAGTGACCATTGCCGATCGTCGACGGATCATTCAGCTTCATGTCACTATTCCTGAAGGGGCAACCGTTCCTAATCTAGAGTTATCTGAAAATGCTTAAACATCTGGCATTAGCTATAATTTTCGGGAGTATCGCTGTTTTTAGCTATGCTCCTTTTCATATTTGGCCTTTAGCATTTATATCCTTTGCAGGACTGTTATGGCTTCTAGCTGATAAGTCTAAAAAGCAAGCGACGCTGATAGGATTTTGCTGGGGAATCGGCTATTTTATAGCCGGTGTGCATTGGATTTATATTAGTATCAAACAGTACGGCGAATTGCCATCATCTGTGGCATTAATTATTTTAGGATTTTTGATCCTTTACCTGTCACTATATCCAATGCTTTTTGCGCTATTACTTAGCTGCTTAAAACGATTTGCACCGCCGTTTTCATTGAAACAGCTAGTCTTTGCTGCTCCTATTTTTTGGCAATTAACTGAATTTTTACGTGGTTATATTTTAACTGGTTTTTCATGGCTTGAGTTAGGTTACAGTCAACTTGACAGCCCATTACGAGCTTATTTTCCCCTTATTGGTATAAATGGTGTGACATTATTAACCACCATTTTATGTGGTTTAATAACGTATTGTTTGTTTATACTTAAACAAAAAGCTTTCACAAAGCACTTTTTTGGTGCATTAATTGCACTTTTTACGATCTCGATTGCACCATTTTTATTCAATCAGATCAATTGGACTAAGGTAGATAATCACCGAGTAGCTAATTTTGCGTTAATACAAGGTAATATAGCACAATCATTAAGGTGGACTCATCAACAACTAAATCAAACTATTGATACCTATACCAAATTAACCAAAGCAAACTTTGGAAAAGATAAAATCATTATCTGGTCAGAAGCCAGTATTACAGATTTTGAAATAAATCAACAATCATTATTGCAGTATCTTGATAATCAAGCCAGAGCAAATGAGACAGAAATCGCCGTTGGTATCATCGATTATCGTTTCAATGGAGGAAGATATGATGATGACGGTAATGTTTATAATACGCTACTGGTATTAGGTGATAAAACACCTTATGAATATCCAACCAATAATCGGTATCAAAAACACCACTTAGTGCCATTTGGTGAATTCACTCCATTGGAAGCCGTACTTAAACCGATTACGAATCTATTGGGTATTCCCATGTCATCGATGCAATCAGGTGACATAAAGCAAGCACCATTAATAATGAAAGGGTTTAAATTTACTACTGTGATTTGTTATGAAGTGATTTTGTCTAATTTAATGTGGCAAAATTTTTCAGCTGATACTGACTTTTTACTGACCGTTTCTAATGATGCTTGGTTTGGTAACAGTATTGGGCCTAAGCAACATCTTCAAATGGCACAAGCCAGAGCATTAGAGTTTGGTCGTCCTTTGATAAGGAGTACCAATAATGGCATCACAGCCATTATCGATCATCATGGTAAAATCATCCAACAATTACCCCAATTTGAAACATCAGTGTTATCTCAAACCTTATCCCCTACAATCGGTTTAACACCTTATGCAAGATGGGGAAACAGACCTTATTTAATTATCATGCTTCTTATGACACTTCCTTTTTTTATAAAAAAAAGGAAGTGATGTTGAGACTGGCATAATTATTGCTTAAATCTAACTAATTCTGATTAAAATTACTTCGTTCAGTTGTGACAAAATTTTGGTCACAATTGTTCGCATCTAGCTCCAATGATATATAAATAAACAGTAAAAAGTACTTTTATAGTAAAAAATAAGTTATAATATACGCCCTTTGTAAAAATATTAAATATATTTAATATGATACAAATTAAACAGTAGGAGATGAGTATGAACATAAAAACAAAATTAACCAAATTAGTGTTATCATTTGCAATGTTAGGTCTAATAAGTGGTTCAGCAGTTGCTGAAGAACTGACTGGCACATTAGCCAAAATTAAAGATAGTGGTGTGATTGTTGTTGGTCATCGTGAATCTTCTATTCCATTTTCCTACTATGGTAAAAACCAAGAAGTGATTGGCTATTCACAAGATTACTCTAACTTGATTGTTGACGCCGTCAAAAAAGAGTTAAATATGCCTGATCTTAAAGTAAAATATTTACCGGTTACCTCTAAGACACGTATACAATTACTGAATAACTACACATATGATTTTGAATGTGGTTCAACAACCAATAATCTTGAGCGTCAAAAAACGGTTGGTTTTTCAAATAGCATCTTTATTGTTGGTACACGTTTTTTAGTTAAAGCGGATAGCAATATCAATAGTATTGAAGACCTTAAAGGTAAGAACGTTGTAACTACGGCAGGAACAACGTCAGAAATTCGTTTAAATCAAATCAACAATAAGGAAAAATTAAATATTCGTATTATTACACCAAAAGATCATGGTGATGCATTTAATGCGCTTGAAACCGGTCGAGCAGCAGCATTTTTAATGGATGATGCATTATTAGCAGGAGAGCGTTCTCGTGCCATTAATCCAAGTGAATGGAAAATTATTGGCGAACCGCTTTCTTATGAATCTTATGGTTGTATGTTAAGAAAAGGTGATGTCCAATTTAAGCAATTAATGGATAAAGCAATTGCTGATGCTCAAACATCCGGAAAAGCATTAGAATCATATAACAAATGGTTCACTCAACCTGTGCCACCAAAAGGGGCCAATATGGAACTTGAAATTTCACCAAAAATGGTTGAGTTATTTGCAAATCCTAATGATAAAGCATTAGATTAACACTTTTCTTCTCTTTCTAATCCCATGTACTAAATGTGAAAACATTTAGTACATAATCTAATTTATGTGAATTAAATATATTATGAGTTTTAATCGAATACTAGCTTTGGAACCTTTTACAGCCTTTTGGAAACATCTTTGTGATTCCATAATGAGCTTTAATTGGATGCTATTTTTTGAACCGACACCTTATGGAGACGGTATTTACTTAAACTGGCTACTCGATGGCGTTTTTGTGACAGTTTCGTTAGCAATCACCGCATGGATCATTGCATTTATACTAGGATCATTGGTTGGTATTTGCCGAACATTAGACAACAAGCTGTTAAACAAGTTTGCTGCTTGCTATGTCCAGCTATTCCGTAATATTCCTTTATTGGTACAAATGTTTTTATGGTATATGTTATTTCCTGAATTATTAAGCGGAAGTTTCAAAACATGGTTTATGTCTGAACTGTCCCCAAATATCAGTGCGTTTATTACCGCTGCAATTGCGTTGGGATTATTTACTTCTGCTCGTATCGCTGAGCAGGTAAGAACAGGTATTCAAACATTGCCAAAAGGTCAACGATATGCGGCAATTGCTCTTGGTTTAACAAACAGACAAGCGTATTGTTATATTTTATTACCGAATGCTTATCGGCGCATCATTCCGCCATTAACTTCCGAGATGACCAATATTATTAAAAATTCATCCGTTGCTTCTACAATTGGGTTGATCGACTTAATTGGACAAATCGAACGTATCAATGATGCAACAAACTGTATTATTGAAGTGTTATGTGGCGTTACGCTTGCTTTCGTGTTGATAAACTATGCGGTTCTTTTCATTATGCGAAATGTTGAAAAACACATGCGCTTACCAAATATGAGTCAAGGAGGATAATATGCAGTTAATTAATTGGATTGCCGATATCCCTTCATTGGTCATTGAAAATTATCCATTATTATTAAGTGGATTATGGTTAACAACCAAAATTACTTTTATTGCCGTTGTTTTTGGTATAGTTTGGGGAACGGTACTGGCGTTAATGCGTCTATCAAATATTAAAATATTGAATGTTTTTGCCAAGTGCTATGTCAATTTATTCCGTTCCATTCCACTTTTATTAGTGCTGTTATGGTTCTATTTGGCACTACCACAGGTTATTAAACATTTGTTTAATCTTCCTCCTTATGCAGATGTGCGTATTGCTTCGGCTATGATTGCTTTTGCGCTTTTTGAAGCCGCTTATTATTCTGAAATTATTCGAGCAGGAATTAGCGCTGTTGCTAAAGGTCAATATCATGCTGCTTATGCTTTAGGAATGACAAAAAGCCAATCCATGCGTTTGATTATTTTACCTCAAGCATTCAGATCAATGATTCCATTACTGTTAACTCAAGGAATTATTTTATTCCAGGATACGTCTTTGGTTTATGTAATGAGCTTAATTGATCTGTTTGGTGCAAGTGTCACTCAAATTGGTAGTGTGCAAGGCGGCACAGTCAAATATTCTATGATTATTTTTGCAGCAGCAATTTATTTTATAATTTGTTTTACTGCTTCATGTTTAGTTAATTATTTCAAAAAAGGGATAAGTCGATGATCTCCTTAGAAAATGTATCAAAATGGTATGGACAATTTCAGGTATTAAAAAACTGTACTACACGAGTTGGTAAAGGTGAAGTTGTCGTGGTTTGTGGTCCTTCTGGATCAGGTAAGTCAACGCTGATTAAAACGGTTAATGGTTTAGAGCCCGTACAAAAGGGTAAAATTATTATTGATGGCACTGAAGTGACCAGCAAATCAACTAATCTAGCAAAATTACGCTCTAAAGTCGGGATGGTGTTTCAGCATTTTGAACTGTTCCCACATTTAACGATTTTAAAGAATTTGACGTTAGCTCAAATCAAAGTGTTAAAACGATCTGAAAAAGAAGCGCGTGAAAAAGCATTATCATTGTTAGATCGTGTTGGTTTACTTGCACATGCCAACAAATATCCTGCGCAACTTTCTGGCGGTCAACAACAGCGTGTTGCCATTGCACGTGCACTCTGTATGGATCCAATTGTCATGTTGTTTGACGAACCGACTTCAGCACTTGATCCTGAAATGGTTAATGAAGTGTTAGATGTCATGGTCGAACTAGCTTATGAAGGCATGACCATGATGGTGGTGACCCATGAAATGGGCTTTGCTCGAAAAGTGGCACATCGTGTTATCTTTATGGATGCAGGCGAGATTATTGAAGATACATCTAAAGAGCAATTCTTTAGTAACCCAGAATCAGATCGTGCTAAAGACTTTTTAGCGAAGATTATTCATTAATATATAAAAAAGCACCAGCTATTATTAGTTGGTGCTTGCTTAATCTACTTTTTAATTCTTTTACTTTTGCGAATAATTTGTTATTTGTTTAACTAATCCACTTTCCCGATGTATTTGACTTTTAACTACCCGCTCTAAAATTTTTGTATCAGCGTAAATGGATACTGACTCTTTAGCCCTAGTGATTGCAGTATAAAGTAAAGAGCGATTTAATAACGGTGAGAATTCAGTAGGTAGTATTATATTTACATGATCAAATTCAGAACCTTGTGATTTGTGTATTGTCATTGCATAGGCTGTTTCATGTTCAGGTAGTCGATAAGGTGAAAAGCCTTTAATTATGCCATCCGAAAAAGGAAAATAGACTCGCAATTTAGAACTATCATGTTTTGCATTTAGTGTAATTCCTATATCACCATTGTATAAACCTAACGATGTGCTGTTACGTAAAATCATAACTGGTCGACCGATATACCATTGTTCACGTTGCTTTAAATTAATCAATTTATGTTTAGCTAATAGCAGTTCAATTTGTTTATTTAATCCTTCTACGCCAAATTTTCCTTCACGTACAGCACATAATAAACGGCATTGAGCAAATTTAGCCAAAACAGCAGCTATATCATTATTTGAGTGATGCCTAATGGCATTTAAGTAATCTTTATAATGTTCAACACAGTCTTCTAAAAGCGCTTGGTAGGTTTGACGTGATGAAAGTTCATAATAACTAACATCTTGCAAAGTATTATCAGCAAGTAGCTTTTTAACATTATGATACTGCTCTTCTTTTACTGCATTTGCTAACAATCCAATACCGGATGACTCGTTAAATCGATAACTTTTTTTCAGTAAACAGATGCTATCAGCAATTGTTGTTACTGGTTGGTTCGTAATTGGGATGGTATAGCCGGTTAACTTGCTTAGCTCATCGGCTCTTGATTGGCTGTACCCATTTGAAATAAAGTGACATAAGTCTCCAAAGACCGCTCCGGCCTCAACTGATGAAAGTTGGTCTTTGTCACCTAATAAAATTAGTCGAGCAGAAGCAGGTAGGGCTTCAATAATTCTCGCCATCATATTGAGATCAACCATTGAGGCTTCATCAATTACAAGAACGTCGATATGTAATTGGTTATTCTTGTTATAACTAAACGAGCGATTATCAGTTTTTGCGCCCAATAGTCGATGAAGTGTTACTGCTTCGGTTTTAATATTTAATGATTCAAAAGATAGCTGTTCAATTGCTCGCCCTAATGATTCTGTTAATCGAGATGCTGCTTTGCCGGTTGGCGCAGCTGCTACGATTCGTGTTGCCGGGTTGTTTAATACTATTCCAGCTAGAATTTTAGCTACGGTAGTTGTTTTACCTGTACCCGGCCCACCAGAGATGATGGCAACTTTTCGTGTTAATGCAACAGCAACAGCAATCTTTTGCCAGTCAATACTTGCGTTATTGTGAGAAAATAGTTGGTCGAGTATTTTTTTTAAATTGATGTTTGGCGTAATATCCAATTGAGTTTGATTGAAATAGCGCGCAACAAAACGTTCATCTAACCACATGCGTTGAAAATAGAGTTTGTTTTCAATAAAAACTAAAGGTGCTAGTTGATCGCCAAAACTGACAACATGTTTATTAGACGCTAACTTAAGTACATTAACCCAATCGTTATTCGTCGGTGAATTAAGTTCTGACCAGATTTGTGGCTCAATATTTTCTAATCGAGTAAGATCAAGGCACACGTGCCCTGCTCTTACTTCCATACTTAAGGATAAAACTAAAAAAGCAAAACGTTTAGCAATGACTTCATCTTCACAATCAATTTTATTAACCAAAAATTGAGCCAAATGAAGATCTAATAAACTGATCTGACTATTTTGCTTAAATTGTTCTAACCATGTAATTAACATACTTTATACTTTGTTTTATTCGGTTTATAAACCATATATATCTCGTTCTTTACCATCTGGATAAGTGATTTTAAAACTTAGATTAAGGTTTTTACTTTCACTTGGGTTTAAGGTGAATTGCCACGTTAATAATCCGGTTTGTTTGTCATATTTTGCGCCATCATATTTGGTATCATTAAGTGTTACCGCTTTATTTAAGATAACAGGTAGTTGATCCTTCACAATAATATTTATTGGCAACGCTTTGGTATTTTTGACCTCAATAGTATAAGCATATTTTTCTGAAACATCATCACCAAATAATGTAGGCGTCGAGGTCTCTTTTATATTACGATTTCTGGAAACTAAGATATTTTTATCACGCCCTAATGAAAAATCCAATGAGCCTTTAGTATTTTTGGTTGAAATCATCGTTTCCCCCATAAAATTACCACTGAAAAAGATATTGGCTTTTCCTGATAATAAATTCAGCTTATCCCAATCATTTATTTGCGCTAGTAAGTATGCGTTATTATTAAATTTAGGCATTGAAACATATTGGTAATTTGCTTTAACATCTTTGGTTTGTAATGTGATTATGTTATTTTTACTATCGTTTTTGATTGTATAAGGTAATTTAATATCAAATTGGGTATTGATACCTAATGTATTAACATTGCCAATTTGACTAGGATTAACCAATTTCGATTTGGCGTCACGTTCATAGTACTCTTGTTTTTCAGAGCTGGAAAAAAATAAACCGCTTTTTTCATTATAAACGTCAATATACCATGGATTAAAAACTGGTGAAGTAATATCTTTGCTCGGATTAGATGTCGATAAACTAAAATCAACATTTTGCCAATCTAAACCAGTGTTTTGGTGGATTTCTGCTTTATATGTTAATTGGAGTGGCGAATTGATATCCGCTACTCGCACATCATAAGCTGGTTCCCAACCTGCTTTAGTTGTGATATATGAAAGCGTGATAGGTAGCGTTATATCTTTGTCAGAAGCGACTTTGACTATAACGGCATTGTGTAGTTTTCCATTGTTAGTTTGCTTTTCATCTAGTTGTTTTTGATATTCGCTTATCTGCTCGTCTAACTGAACGACTTCTTTTTGTAATCGATTTTGTTCATTTAACGCTGTGGTCATATTAGTTTTCACAAAATCTAATACATTTTTCATTGCTGTTAAGTCATCAGGTCCTTTTTTAGCTAAAGTATCTAAACGGTTACCTTGTAAAAGCAAAATTTGTTCCTTAACAGCTTTGAGTTGGATGTCTACTGTATCGCGCTTTTCTTGTAATTGTTTCTGTTTTTCAATAATTGATTGAATATCTTCGGCGTTACGAATATTAGCCAGATATTTATCATTAAATGATGTAGATAATACTCGGACATCACTATTATTACCAAAACCTACATTGATTGTATTTGGTTTAACCTCATTAGCAATACCTGTTAATACTATTTCACTTTCACCTTTGGTTAATGAAACAGTTGACTGACCTTGTAATTCAGCACCTTTTAGAAACAACGTTACTTTATTGAGTATCACGTCATTAGCGGCTAATACGTTGCTTGATATTAACGCACTTAATAATAATAATTTTTTCATTGTTTTTCCTTTGTTTATAATAAATTTAGATTTTTCATTTAATTGAACTATTCCCGAGGACATGACTATTTTGTCTTAATTAATAAAAAAATCTAATATTTTTTGATATTATTTTTTTGTTTAATACATTGAACATTTCATAAAATTAATATAAATTATGTTACAGATATAAAACAAAAAAAAGAGAGGTGTTGCTATGAGTAATTTTAGCTATCTAAAACAGGCAATTAAGCGAAAAAATTTATCCCTACAAACCGTTGCCGATGCTTGTAAAATGACCAAAGGTTATCTAAGTCAACTTATCAATGATAAGGTTAAAAATCCTAGCGCACAAAAATTACAATCCCTTCATCACTATTTACAAATAGAGGAATCGACGATAAATAAAAAAGTCGGCGTCATATTTGGTAAATTCTACCCTTTACATACTGGTCATATTCATTTAATTCAACGAGCCATTAGTCAAGTCGATGAACTTTATGTTGTGCTCTGTTCAGATACTATCCGTGATATGGCACTGTTTGAACAAAGTGCAATGTCTCGCCAACCAACAATTAATGATCGTATTCGTTGGTTACTGCAAACGTTTAAATATCAAAAAAATATCCATATTGAATTATTAAAAGAAGATGGAATTCCTGCGTATCCAAACGGTTGGCTTGAGTGGAGTGATCGTGTCAAAAAACTATTTAGAGAAAAAGGCATAAAACCCAATTGTGTCTACTCGAGTGAACCTCAAGATGTCGCTATGTATAAAGATTTATTCGATTTAGAAACAGTACTTATCGATCCAGAACGGAAATTTATGCAAGTCAGTGGAACTCAAATCCGTCAAGCACCGCTGCAAAATTGGCAATATATTCCGACTGAAGTAAGACCATTTTTTGTTAGAACCGTTGCTATTTTAGGCGGAGAATCCAGTGGAAAATCAACACTGGTTAATAAACTCGCCAATGTATTCAATACGACTAGTGCATGGGAATATGGTCGCGATTATGTATTTTCACAGCTTGGGGGTGATGAACGTGCTTTACAGTATGCTGATTACGATAAAATCGCATTAGGTCACGCACAATATATTGATTTCGCAATAAAGCATGCCAATAAGGTCTCTTTTATTGACACTGATTTTGTCACCACTCAAGCTTTTTGTAAAAAATATGAAGGTAAAGAACACCCTTTTTTACAGGCGATGATCAACAACTATCGTTTTGATTTGGTGATATTGTTAGGTAATAACACGCCATGGGTTGCTGACGGACTACGTTCGCTAGGCAGTCCAAAACAACGTAAAGATTTTCAACAATTACTTATCTCAATTCTTGAAAAAAATAATATCAAATATATTCCAATTGATTCGCCTGATTACGAAGAACGCTATTTACGTTGTATTGAATTGGTTAATCAACTTATTAATGATAAAGAGTATTAAATATGAATAAATTAAGTCATCTTGCTATATTTATTGGGCGTAATAAATTTTACCCTCTATTTTGTGTACTTTGTGTTACGTTAGCCTTTTTATATACTGATCCTTTTACCCATTTGAATTTACGTTATTTTGTCTCTTATGTTGGTGCTTTTTGTGGGCTACTATGTGTTATTTTATTGGCTAAACGCAAAAATATGGGAAATGTTATCGGTATGCTGGCAGTGGTTGCTGAATGTTATGCCAACTACTTGGGTAACAATATTGGTGCAGGCTTGCCAACTTTCTACTATTTTGGATCGCATATTGTTGGGTTAATCACTTGGGAAAAAAATCAAGACTCACATAAAAATGTTAAAGTGCGTTCGTTGAGTGAAAATGCTTTTCTATATACCCTGATTTTTTTAATCGCAGCAGTATTTTTCAACGTCTACTTAACCAACGCAATTGGTGTTGAAAATACCGTTTATCAATTAATTACAAACTGTTTTATCTTCGGATTAGGCGTTGTAGCTCAACTACTATTAATGATGCGTTATTCATTCAATTGGTATTTATGGGTGATATTAAATGTGTTAGTGATTGGGTTAAATATATATACAAATAATATCGTAATCGCAACGCAATACTTAATCTACCTGTTCAATGCCATTTACGGTATTTGTGAATGGAAACAATCTGAATCTAAACAAACGACCTAACATATTGTTTATCATTAGCAGATTGCTATTAAATGGATAATTTAATAATCAAAAAATAGAAAATAATAAACTTATTTTCTATTTTTTTGACTAGCAATGAGATAAACCTAAATTGATATTTTAATTTTTGAAGTTAACCTATCGAAATATTGGCATTAACATAAATAAACAGCCATTATTCAATTTCACCTTTTACCAAAGGTACAAATTTTACTTCGCCCATATTTTTCGTTATATAACTATCGCCACTACGCTCAATTAATTGTAAAACTTGATGGTTTACCCCTACGGGTATCACTAATCGACCTTTATCTGCTAATTGTTTAACAAGATTAATTGGTACTTCAGAAGCGGCTGCGGTAACAATAATCCCATCAAAGGGACCACGCTCTGGCCACCCTAACCAACCATTACTATGTCGAGTAGCAATATTGTGAATGTCGAGTTGTTTTAAACGACGTTTAGTATTCCATTGTAAACTTTTGATTCTCTCGATCGAACAAACGTGATCAACTAACTTTGCCAAAATCGCCGTTTGATAACCTGAACCCGTCCCTATTTCAAGAACTTTTGAATCGGGTTCAAGCTTTAACAATTCAGTCATTCGGGCAACGATATAAGGTTGTGATATAGTCTGTCCACTACCAATGGGCAAAGAACGATCATCATAAGCTTGATGAGAAAGGGCTTCATCAATAAAATGCTCTCGAGGTGTTGAGGCTATCGCGGCTAATACACGTTCATCTTTAATTCCTTGCTGACGCAATAATTGAATTAGAGACTGCATTTTTAAACTTTGCATGTTAGTTACTCATTTCCTGTAATCAATTCTCGTATTACACTTGTTGCATAACAACCTGATGTTAAATAGAAGTTAATTTCAATGCTATCATCATTTATCCATTGCCAATTAAGGTGCTGTGGGTGCAATAATATTGAACGCCTTGCGGTTTCAACCCGCTCTTTCTTAAATAATTCAGTAAATTGTGACCAGTTGGCTAAACATTTTTGCTCAAATTCGAGTGAACAAGATTGAGTACCAAGTTGAGAATCCCCAATCATAGGTGCAGTAATATTAATTTCACCATTTAATAGGCGTGACTGTAGTAATGACAGGTCATTCGATTGCGCAACAAACCAACTTCCTCGTTGGGCTAATTGCAAAATATCACCTTCTAAAACGGTTTGATGCAGACCTTGTTCGATACGTTTACTGACAACATCATTAAAAATCGCACTTCGTGCTGCCGAAAGATAAAAACTTCTTTTTTTACGATCTTTAACGGTAATTTCACCATTAGCCCATTTTAATGCTTGAATTATATTATTATCATCTCGACCAAAGCGCTGTTCGCCAAAATAATTGGGTACGCCATGTTGCTTAATGGAAGCTAATTTTGATTCAAGTTCAATAGTATCACTTAAGTTAGTGAGTTTTATATTAAAATAATTACCTTTTAACGCACCTATTTTTAATTTTTTATTATGCCTTGTAACCTTTAGAATTTGACAGCCTGCCAAATCAAAATCAGTAAAATCAGGTGATTCCTTTCCTGGCATATGTAAACTGAACCATTGCCGAGTCACTGCATGTCGATCTTTAAGCCCTGCATAGCTCACCAATTTTGGCGAAATACCGACATATTTAGCTAACTGTTCAGCAACAAAAATAGTATTACAATCTTTTTTTTCAAGATAAACTAAAACATGTTCACCTTCGCCGGTTAATTCAAAACCAAGATCTTCTGTTACCACAAAGTCTTCATATTGTTGCTTGTATTGTCCCGTTGTTTTCGGCTTTCCATATAAAAAATTAAGTTCTGCTAACACGTGTAATGCCTATTAAGTAAATGAATCAATTTAACGTTTTTGAGAGAGTAATACTACCGCTTCACATGCAATACCTTCTTTGCGCCCAGTAAAGCCTAGTTGTTCAGTCGTGGTGGCTTTAACACTGATTTGATCAAAATGAACATTGAGATCTTCAGCTATATTAACTCGCATCTGATCAACATGAGGACGCATTTTGGGTTCTTGTGCAATAATAGTGGTATCTAAATTGACCAACTTGTAACCTTTTGCTTGAACAATGCCATAGACCTCTTTGAGTAATATTCGACTATCAATACCTTTATATTTAGAATCAGTATCAGGAAAAAGTTTTCCAATATCGCCTAGTGCTAATGCGCCAATTAGCGCATCAGTAATCGCATGTAACACAACATCACCATCAGAGTGTGCAACCAAACCATATTGATAGGGTATTTTTACACCAGCTAAGGTGATGGGCCCTTCCCCTCCAAATTTATGAACATCAAATCCGTGCCCTATTCGCATAAATCACCTTTTTGCATTTGGTTAGTTAAATAAAATGAGGCCAGCGCTAAATCTTCTGGATGTGTAATTTTTATATTATCCCGACGGCACTCAACTAATAGAGGATGTCCACCAGCATATTCAATCGCTGAGGCTTCATCAGTAATTGGCACATGATTATTTAAAGCAAGTTGTAAACAAGACTTCAACTCACCAACCTTAAATAGTTGAGGCGTTGCAGCCCCCCACAAATACGTACGATCTTCTGAAGATTCGATAACGTTGTCATTGGTCTGGTAAGCTCGTTTGACAGTATCACTGATACGCGTTGCTAAAATAGCACCTTGTTGTTTTTCAAACACGGTGTTTATCAAACGATTTATATCATTATGATCAACACAAGGTCTGGCTGCATCATGCACTAAAGCCCATTGTTCATCATTTAAAACCTGTAGCCCAGCTAAGACTGAATCAGCACGAGTTGAACCACCTTTGACAACATGAATTCGAGGATGAGTTGCAATAGGTAGAGTTGCAAAAAGATGATCTTTAGCATGGATAGCAACAATAATCTTGCCTATTCGTGGATGAGATAGTAACTTTTGTAATGTATGTTCTAAAATGGTCATTGAACCAATTTTAAGATACTGTTTAGGCGTTTGGCTATTCATTCGGCTACCAATCCCAGCTGCCGGAACGATTGCAATAATATTACTCGTGTTGTTCACATAATGCCTTATTATTGATGAGAATTTGAGTCGATAATGATTCGGTAAAAATATTCATTAGGCTTAACCATGCCTAAATGGCTACGTGCTCGCTCTTCTATCGCTTCTGAACCACGTTGCAAATCATTAATCTCGGCAAACATCTGTTCATTACGGACTTTAAGTTTATTGTTTTGTTCATGCAAGCTTGCAAGCATTTGCACATTTTCTTGATAATCATAGACATTATTTTTTCCAAACCATAAAGAGTATTGCAGATAACCAAGTAACACCAGCAATATTAATACTATTTTCCATTGCCTCATACGTTTAATTTTACCTTTAATCTAGATACATTTTACTGGTTTAGGTAATCCAGCCAATTTCGTTGCTTGTTTTGCTGGTCCTTCTGGGAATAATTTATATAAGTAACGGCTATTGCTTTTTTCTGGTCCAAATTTTTTTTCTAATGCTTTGACTAATGCTCGAATCGCAGGTGACGTTTTATATTCCAAATAGAAATCACGAACAAACAAGATAACATCCCAGTGCGCCTGAGTTAATTCGATCGATTCTTGTAACGCCAGTTCTGGCACAAGTTCAACAGACCAATCCTGCCAATTTTTTAAATAACCGTTATCATCTGTTTTTATCTGTTCTAACATTTTTTTAGTACGCTGTTTTATTTTCTGGATATTATACTCAATTATATGCAATCCAACACTAATTTTGATGTTTAAAGTCACAGTATGGAGCCAATAATGCTTAAAATTGACGAAAATTAAAGCAAACAAGCTTTTTTTCAAAAATAGCTATTTACAAATAAGTCCGACTCCTTTAATATTCACAGCCATTGCGGAAGTGTGGCTGAGCGGTTGAAAGCACCGGTCTTGAAAACCGGCGAGGGGCGACCCTCCCAGAGTTCGAATCTCTGCGCTTCCGCCATTTTTCAATTCAATGTATTGAAAAAGGTGAAGTTTTTAGTAACGTCGAGTATTTCCCCATTTTTCTATCCATGCTAAAATCGTTAATAATTATTAAATAGTCATAATAATTTTAGAATCTGTATATAGTAAATTTTTTAACAACATCGAATTTACCTCAATTCTTTTTAATTGGACGTTAGACCTATACCATTTCTTCATATAAACTTATAACATCAATGACTTCTATTCCATAAAATTATGTTATATTAATAATAACAAATTCATTCTTACCCAAAATCACCTTAGGATAAAACTTAGGAAAAATTCCCCAGTTTAAATGCAATAACCAGTACGCAATTATTGGTCAAAAATATTAATTTGGCATATAAACTACCTTTGCAAAATTGCACTTAAATTAGTCGAGGTTATATTACTTAAAACGTCCATTAAAATGAGGGCACATAATTGGTAGGTACTATTAATATTTAAGTGATTTTTATTAATCCCATCAAATACTACCAAATTTAATTAAACTATTTATTTTGAGAAAACTATAAGCATATAAAGACCAGTATTTTATTGAATTTTTAATGAATCTGATCTTGAAAGAAAAAATAGAATAAACAAGATTCATTTATAGAGAAAAAATTGTTGAGCAAGCAAGTAGAACAATAAAATTTAAATTAACATTGCCTGAAAGCCTAAAGGGGGATGAACTAAATAACATCACAGTTGATATTATTTCGATAACAACCTTACTATTTTTCCTGATCTAGTAGCAAATTCTTTACTATATTTTACAGAAAATTGCAGAAAAACAAAAAATGATGATTAATATGTACCATGATAGCCAATCTTCAGGTTGTATTATATTACGGATAACTAAGCCTTATGGCCTTCGCGGTAGCTTTCACATCTTAGCTAATGTAATGCACAATCCCAAGCCCTAAATTTCTTGAACACCTCAGTGATGTGTTAGGGTAAACCCACTGAAACGAATGGGATCAGCTCTCCTACGAAATTCGTTTAAACTTGCATTCTACGACTTAGTCCTATTCCGAGCTCAGCATGGCTACAAAGAAACAAACATTCATTGCATGCCTATGCCTTCGCTATTTTTGTATTCTCCATTTCCGACAAAATCTTTATAAACTTTTAAGTTTTCTTAAGCTTTAATCTAATGCTCAGCAAGTTTAACCGCTTTCATGTCTGATGTTTTACATTTTTTATCTTGTAAAATACCAACGCCAAAATCCATTTTAAACGCTTGTTATTATCTATAAATACTTAATTAAACGAAAAATGGAAGTCATTTTACAATCAGCAATATTTGAATCCATAAAAAATTATTCTTGGTAATATTTTATCATTTTCAATGCTTCAACAAGCCTTGAGATATCAACCAATTGAAGACAAGCTAAGCTCAACCTTCCATTAGTAAGAATATAAATAGCGTATTTTTTTGCTAATTCAGAAATTTCTAAGGTTGTAAGGTTAAGATTGATAAACATCCCATTACTGTTCTGATTTGTCACTAATTTATCTAATCCCACTTCAAAAAGAGCCTCGAGTAATGCTTTCTTACGTAAATGTAAACTATTAGATAATTGAGTTAATTCTTCATACCATATAGTTGCTAATGTTTTACTTCCAATGACTTTTGCAACTTTCTTTGCGATATTCTGAGGAGGCATTGAGTATGTTGAACGCACAATCTGTTTAGCATATATTTCAAAACCCTCTACAATTTTGTTATCCTTAGCAAAACAAGTCAATGTGCCCAGCCTCTCACCATAAAGTCCCAAGCTTTTCGAGAATGAATTAACAACAAAAAAATAATCTAAGTGCTTATACAACGGCAACAGAACATTTTTATCTTGTTCTATACCATTAGCCAATCCCATATAGGCAAAATCCACAACAACCGACACTTTTTTGTCTTTTGCTAAAATTGCTACAATTTCCCATTGTTCTAAGCTTAAATCAACGCCTAAAGGGTTATGACAACAACCTTGAATGAGAAGAATATCCCCACTTTCCATTCGAGAAATAGATTTTAACATTAGCTCGAAATCCAGTTCCCCATTCTCATTCAGAGAATAGTGATAATAGGAAAAATCTAAGTTAGTATTTTTGGCAATTTCAATATGGTTACCCCAAGTAGGACTGCTAAACCATACTCTACGGCACTGCTCAAATCGTTTGAGAATAGAGAAAATTAACCATATTCCTCCTGATGCTCCTATTGTTTGAACAACAGATTGATAATACTGGTTGGATGTTTGAATGCTCAACAAAGAAGCAATTTCTCTACGAAATGTATTTTCGCCAAGTATAGAGAAATCAATGTTTTCTTCATCTATGATTGAAGCATTAGGACTGTTTAAGACGGTAAATCCCGTTGTTTTATTAATTTCACTTTCAAAATACCCAAGACATAAATTCATTATATTCTCTCGATTATCTTTAGCGATTAGGGATGCAATCTCTGCTATGGGATCAAGTGTGATCTTATTTTCAATATAAAACATACTAATTGTTCCTAGATTATTTCAATACGTTATTTATTTTTCACGCAAATTGATAGCACAGCCTTTGCAATCGAGTCAGCATCAATCATAAAATCAATCCAGTGTGATGGACGACTACTTCCTGATTGCATAAACCAACGTACATGCTCTGTGGGAATACCTAATACAAACAGATGGTTATGAATTGTCCCATCTGCACCAATTGGATTAAAAGGGGAGGGAGTTACATTAACGCCACCCGTTTCGAATACATTGCCTTCTTCGTCTCTATTTATGAAGGGAGTGTAAATTCCACGTTCATATAATTTAATAGTTAGCGGGTTTTTGTCCTGCTGGAGATTAGC
The DNA here is from genome assembly GCF_046635705.1 of Gilliamella sp. CG25. NCBI lineage: Bacteria > Pseudomonadati > Pseudomonadota > Gammaproteobacteria > Orbales > Orbaceae > Gilliamella > Gilliamella sp. CG25. The sequence continues at coordinate 48,098 of NZ_JBIDFJ010000005.1, forward strand.
AATAGGAACTCGAGCATCGATTAATGTTGTGACTTTTTGTTCATACTGCTCAAGCATATCTGATAATAGAATATAGCAGTGTTCACCTATTTCAAATCGTGCTTTAGGCGGTGCTATCGAAACTATCCCAACTTTAATCAGTGCCAAAAGTTGTTTTATGCGAAACAAAGGTGGACCAGCTGAAAGCAATGTGATGATAGGAACATAATCATGGAGGAACGATTGATGTGTGTCTGGAGTCAATCCCCCAAAATCAATAGCCTCACGTAAACTATCACGAGAATAACGCAATACATCTAATGCACTTTTTAAAGGTGAATTTACGTTCCCATCGATAGCTTCTGATAAATCAGACAATAATAAATCGATTAAGTTTTTTTCCCATTCCTCAACACTATTGAAAATTTGCTCATCAAAAGGTCTTGCTAGCCGTTTGAGATCAAGCGGTGTAATTTTTTTACTTAATATCTCCGAGGCAATTGATGCTAATAAAACACTATCTTCAACTTGCTGTTCTTGGATCATTGTAATAAATTGATCTGCAGCTATCCGACCGAGTTGATTAAAAATAAGTTGTCGAAAATAAATTAAGTTAACTTCAGCTTCTAATAAAGGCCAAACATCATAATTGAAATCTAAGTTATCTGCCATTTTCTGACGTAAAACCGCAATCTTCTCAATTGTGAAAATGATACCACTGAATTTATAATCAGCTGGTTTCTGATTGCGTCCTCTAGCTAAAATGGGTAAACCACTTCGCGAACCACAATATAAAATCGGTTCTTTTCCTGAAGGAAAATAAATTATTTGATTATTATCAGATTCTATATATTTACCACCACGCCCTTCTGTTAATTCAGCGATAATATCAAAAAATGAAAGACCTATACCAATAACACCCACCTTCTCTTGGGGATATATAGATGTAAAATCCATTTCATTTGCTGAATCGCTGGCATAAAATGTTACTTTATTATCAGTTTTTGCAAAGTCTTCCAGCTTTTTAAAATATCCTTGATATTTGTTAGTAGAGTGACCAGTAGTTATTACTACCGCTCTGTTAATCCAAGAACCATGTTGCTTTGATACAACAAGATAGCTTTCATTCTGCTTTTCAATATCAATAATAGTATCCTTGTATTCAATTAGTTGTACATTTTTAGGAAGGTTAGATAATATTGTTTTATATAAAAAATATAAGTACTCACCATAATACTTTCTTGGGGCAAATCCCTGATAATCATCAAAGTCGCTATATTCATTTTTCCACCATTCGGCAAAAGAAGGACCACATCCGGGTGCTGCTCCTTCAATAGGCCCATGGCCAGAAAATGCAGAAATTTCCGTAGATAGTGTGTTCATAATGTAACTTTTACTTTGCGAACTATCCCAAATTCGCCCCTGTCCAATACACCGATCATCGACTACAATGATATTCAATTGTTCTGTTAATTTAATTTTATTAAGACGAGCAACTAGTCTTTCAAGAACAGACATTCCACGCGGACCAAGCCCGATAATAGTAATAGTATTTATTGTCATTTTTTATTCCTATATTCAAATAATTTTATTTTATTTAATGATTTCATGGTTTCTTTTACATCATCAAGATTATCTATATAACGTTTCTTAACGATTGGCTCAATTTTTAATTGAAATATTTCGTTTTTGGTAGAGACCTGTTCTTTGACTAGATCTATTCCGATTTCCATGTAATGATCATTAAGTAATTGTGACCAAAGTCTTTCAATATCATCTTCTTTTAAAATTAAAGGTAATAGATCATTAATCGAAGCATTTTTATAAAATATATCGCCAAAGCTTGGGGCTATAATGATTTTAAATCCCCAATCTTTCAGCCCCCAAACAGCAAACTCACGCGAAGAACCAGTCGCAAACTCACGACCTGCAACTAAAATCGTAGCACGTTGATATTTAGGATTATTCATAATGAAGTTAGGATCTTCTCGCCAATCAGCAAACAACGAATTTTCATGCCCAAATCTAGTAGGTTTGTAGCAAAATCTGGCAGGCATAATTTGGTCTGTATCAATATTGTTTTTAAGCAGTGGCATCCCTCTGCCGCGATAAAATTGTCTATTCATTATTTAGTAACTCTAGATCATCTACTGTTGGAATGTGGCCTTTGATTGCCGAAAGTGTTGCGATTCGTGGGGAAGTAATATGTGTCCTAACTCCAATTCCTTGTCTTCCCTCAAAATTTCTATTACTGGTTGAAACAACTCGTTTACCTGATTTTAATTTATCACTATTCAAACCTACACAAAGAGAGCATCCAGAAAGGCGGCGAAAGTCGGCGCCTGCTCTTTCAAAAATTTTATCCAATCCTTCCTTCACTGCTTGTCTATAAACAGCCATTGAACCAGGTACAATCAACATATTTACATTAGAATGAACTTCGTGATATTTAAGAAGAGATGCTACAACTCTAAGATCCTCAATACGTCCATTGGTACAAGACCCAATAAATACATTAGTGATTGGTAACATGGAAACAGTTTCTCCTTCATGTAATCCCATGTATTCAATAGCCTGTCTAGCAGCTAGACACTCGCTTGGATCATCAATTTTTTCAATAAAAGGGATCTTTTCTCCTAGTGATATTACTTGAGAGGGATTTGTCCCCCATGTAATCATAGGTTGAATTTGTTCGGCATCAATTTGGACATATTTATCGAATTTTGCTTCTCGATCAGTGGCATAAGACATCCATTCTTGAATCATTTCTTGAGAAACTTTTATTTGACGCTTTGCTAAAGCTTTTTGAAGATAGCTAATAGTAGTGTCGTCAGGAGAGATAATTCCTGCACTTGCACCAGTCTCAACGGTCATATTACAAAGTGTCATGCGTTGTTCCATCGAAAGTGATGAGATTGTACTACCTGTATATTCAATAATATAACCCTGCCCACCTCCAGTTCCTATTTTTCGAATGATCGAAAGTGCTAAGTCTTTAGCATCAACATTCACTGATAATTTGCCATCAACTTGTATACACATTGTTTTAAAAGGGATTGCTCGTAACGTTTGGGTAGCTAAAACATGTTCTACTTGGCTAGTTCCAATACCATATGCTAAAGCACCAAATGCACCGTGTGTTGTTGTATGAGAATCACAGCAGACTAATGTTATTCCAGGTATCACTCTGCCTTGCTCAGGTGCAATAACATGGGTTATCCCTTGCTCGTATGAACCCAGTTTATTATGCTTGATGCCGTGTAATTCACAATTTCTTCGTAAGAGGTCAATTTGAGTCCATGTTAAAGAATCTTTATTCATATCAATAACAGACGTTGTAGGTGTATTATGATCTTCAGTTGATAATGTTCTATCGGGTCTATGGACCTTTATACCTTTTTCTTTTAATCCTTCAAACGCAGGTGGAGTATTAATTTCATGAAGAAGATGCAAATCTATATAGATAAGAACTTCTCCCGCTCCTAAAGAGTCAACAATATGTGATTGCCAAATTTTCTGAACAATTGTCTTAGGATTCATCGACTTCACCAATAGATGCTAAAGGCTCTTTATTTCTAGGAAATAAAATAAAACATAATAAAGCCGAAAATGTTAAAATAGCTACAGTTGCCCATACAGCTCTCCATCCGTAGACATATGCGACACGGGAAACTAGAATAGGGGTTAGAAACGATGAGATAAATACAGTGGTGCCTACCATACCTAATGCAGTACCTGCACGATTAACGCCTGCTCTAACAGCCGCTTCGGTGTAAGCAATACCATGCCAGGCGTGGCCAAACAAGCCGGTTAACACAAGAAATACAACTCCCATATACGTGTTACTTACCATTAAACAAAGCACCAAAGAAGTAATTCCACCAAGGATAGCGAAATACTTTAACAAAGGAATACGATTCTTTTTTCTGTCAGTGTAGTAACCGGACCAAATCCTAAGTATTCCTCCACCTATCTGAACACCAATGAGAATAATAGAAATCGATGCTAAATCTATATTTAGAACATCTCGCATATAGACTCCCCCGAATGTAAGTACTGCCATTTGAGGTACAGTTAGAAAACCAGCAGACATAACAATTTTCCATACTTCAAAACTTTTTAATGGTGAAGATACTGAGAGAGTTGATTTGTCTGTATATTTTAATTCGGTATGCTTAGAATTGATAAAGAATACAACAACAAGGCCGACAATAAAACCTATAGTGGCTAATACAATAAAAGTCACTTCAAAACCATATGTATAGGCTAACCAAGGAAACAAACCTGTTCCAATTGCGCCTCCAACAGGGATTGCAGTTTGGCGTATACTCATAGCAAAGCCACGCTCACTATCATCAAACCACGACATTATCGTTCTACCTGATGATGAGTTAATGCTACCACCAAAGATTCCTGCTATTGCTAAAGTTCCTGCCAAGTGTAAATATTTAACACCATCATACGAAGCCTCCGGAGTAAGTGATACAGCTATTACAACAAATACTCCTGCTGATGACCATAAACCTAGAGTTAGAACTGTCTTGTCCCCTAACTTATCTGTGAGGATTCCCCAAATTATCTCTGAAGCCGCAACACCCAGCCCCATAGCACCTAAAACAAAACCAAGTTCATATAATGAAAAATTATAAGCATCTCGCATTAAAATTCCTGTTATAGGAATACCAGCAAATCCCATTGCAAATGTTGCTTGTGCGAGCACACCAACGCCAAGCACAAACCAACGATAATTATCTTTTTTATTCATTTTTTCCTCAATTAAATATAGTCAATTGCAATTAAAAATAGTTGGTTATATTTAGGGCTTATATCCCCTAAATATATAGTTCAATCAATTTTTTTTACGGGTTCTAACCAAATAATCAAGCTGATACATCCAATATCTGATGCCCATGACTCATGCACAGAACCAGGTCTAAGTAATATCAGATCATTTTTTTTCACTGTACCCATTGATGTATGCATTTCACCCTCCAATATATACATTAACTCAAACCCTGTATGTAAATGCAGAGGGCTATATCCACCTTTGTTATAACGAATAATTGCTCCTGAGGCTCCATTTGATTCTTCACCTTTAAACAACCAATGGACTTCTGCATTTGCACGCCCATTAGTAACAATAGGTTCGAACTTAATGTCTTCTTTGCGTAGTCTTTCACGGAGCGTTCCAATTAGGAGCCTTGGTAAAATTTCAGGTAACTGATCAATTTTGAATGGTAAGGTCATAATTTATCCTTACCTCAATTATCGATAAAGCAAGTTGGATCGTTCACTGTTGCCCAGTTTGAATATTCATGAACTTTAGACGTATCAGAAAAACTATAAGTTTTTAGTAACCAACGTTTACGTCCTTGTTCTGGATCGTTGACATCTATCCACTCTCGATTATGGATGCCTGTTTGATTACCAAAAATTAACATTTCTCCTTTTTTAATCATATGACGTAATTTTTCAGATTGACTCATTGCATCTTTTAGTTCCAGCAGAGCTTTAATTGCTCTAATATCATTAGGATCTTGAGGGCGTGTGAATGTGTCTTGATAACGAATTTCATCTTTTTCAAGTAAAATTGCATGTATAGTGGAACTATGCCAATTTTTGTTACTTTCTCGAGAACGGTCATCGACATCCGTTTGAAATATTTTTTGAGATAATATTGAGATGGTTTTTTCGCTCAAATGTTTTTTTAACTCTTTAGCATCGATGTAGTTAGTATAAATAAGCTCAGATTCGTTAACACGTAAACCTAACAAAGATACATAATCAGCTCTTACCATATGATAAGAACGATCGCAGTGATAAATTAAGTCACCATCGGTAAAACCTGTTTTTTTACCTTTGAATTTATTGAAAGAAACTAGATCGGTAAAATAATCACCATTATTACGGCTTTGATATGAAAATAAAGGGGCGCTTAGAAGTTGGGATATGAGTTCCATGAAACCTTCACTAATGAATGTATTTTTGGCTAGATATTTATGTTCTGTTGGATTATCTAAATTAAGCTCAGGTAATTCATGCTCTATTGGGCAATTACCCAAGATATGAACATGATTACCTTTCTCTGTACGATCAGTTATGATTGCATTGCAGGCATATATCAAGCTTTCTGGCACAACACCTTTAGCAATAATTGTGGAAATATATTTCTTAAATGCAGGATAATCACTATAGGGATTATTTGTATTTAATGTTAAAAGTTGATCAAGCTGTTCTTTTTCACTCTGTGCAAATGTAAAATTTAATTTCATGCATATTTCCCTATTTAAAAGTTAATTCATTAATGGTAACAATATTTGCAATTTTGCTAATAATGTGGACGGCACATTCATGGCTATGTTTATCCGATGAAGCAATACAATCTTCAAGGACTTGCACATTATAATTTCTGTCATGCGCAGAAAGCGCTGTTGAAAGGACTACAAACTCTGATGAAACACCTGTTAAAATAACTTCCTCAATATTATTCAGGCGAAGCAACATATCTAAATTGGTATTTAAAAATGGATCAATTTGATGCTTGGTAATAACTGACTCTCCTTCTTTTGGCAAAAGTTCATCACAAATTTGTGTTGCCCAACTGCCCAAGATTGCTTGTTCTTGCCCTTTAACATGTTTAAATAGTTTAGAGTTAGGTAACCACTCAGCATAATTTTTACTAAAACCAAAAACTACGTAAATGATCATCATGTTATATTTTCTTGCTAAATCTAATACTCTTGTAATATTTTTAATGATATTGCGTTCTTTTGATTGCTCATAAAACCCATCATGTCCAACACTACCTTCTGGATGAACAAGTTCATTAATAACATCCAGAACCAATACAGCTTTTTTAGTCATCATTTAGTCCCTGCTGTATTGAGAAACAAAGTTCTCAACTTTTATTTCTAATTCAGAAAGCGTTAAACAAGTATTTTCGAATCGATTATTAATACAGTTCTCATAAAGATCATCAAGTAACTTAGGCTTAGCTGCAATACCCTTTTTATCGAGTAAATGTTTTATTATCGACTTACCTGAATGGCGTGAAACAAATAATTCACGTTGGCGATTAAAAATATTTGGTTTAACAAACTCATAGGTGTTTGGATCAGCGAGAATACCATGTTGGTGTATTCCCGCAGCAGTACCAAATACATAAGGTCCAAAAATGGGTTGATTTCGAGCTGTATCCATAAAAATAGTGCTACAAAGCAATTGGTATACATTATATAGTTTACTTAATATGATATCGGTATAAACATGATAAATATCGCGTTTAAAAAATAACGTTGAGGCAACGGTTTCTAAAGATGCGTTTCCAGCTCGTTCTCCGATACCGCCTAGCGTTACCTGCACTTCATCAGCACCAGCTTCAATACCAGCAAGAGTATTCGCTAATGCAAGACCCAAGTCATTATGACAATGAGTTGAAACACTGATATTTTCCCCCACTTCTGATTTAATAAACCGGATAAGATTTCCAAATTCGAAGGGGGAAGAGAATCCAGTGGTATCAGCTAAAATAATCTGATTAGCACCAGCATCTACTGCGGCATGAGCCATTTCTTTCATAAAATCATAATTAGCACGACTAGCATCTTCAATACCAACAGAAATACGACAATCACTATTTTGATAAACAAAACGAACGGTATTCATCATTTCATCAATAGATTGTGCGCGAGTAATATTACGTTTATTCCTTAAGTGAATATCACTACCTGTAGCCACGATCTGAATAGTATGGTTTTTACTTCTACCAGCTGCATCAAACGCAAGTTGTACATCTTTTTCCAACGTTCGAGAAAATGTTGCAATCCCTGATAAAGTTAATTCCTGACTAATCAACTTTGTAGCTTCAAAATCAAATTTAGATGAAGCAGGAAACCCCGTTTCAATATGATTAACTCCCAAGGCCTCTAACTCTAAAGCTAAATTAAGTTTTTGTTTTGGATTCATCGCATTTTGTGGCGCTTGTTCCCCATCTCTTAACGTTGTATCCAGTATAGATATTTTTCTCATTTTACCCTCTTTTTTTAAAATAACATACATACTGGTATGTATTAAATCACACAAACAATAACTTGTACACAAATAAAACAAAATAATATATTTTAATATTTACAATAATTTAACTAATTGTTGCTTTTAAAATGTCGTGGTATATTATTACATAATATACATACTAATATGTATTTATTAAAAGTAATATAAACATAAACGGAGATAATTATGATAAATGTAGCTATTAATGGTTTTGGTCGTATTGGGCGTAGTTTTATGCGTGCGTTGTATGAGAGTTCGCATAATATCAAAATTGTTGCGATCAATGATTTAGGTTCGATTGAACAACTAGCACATCTTTTAAAATATGATACGGCTTTTGGACGTTTTGCTAAAAGTATCGAAGTAAAAAAAGGTTGCTTGGTGATTGATGGTCATGAGATTGTGGTATATCAAGAGCGCAATCCTGAAAATCTCCCATGGGCGAAACACAAGATCGATATAGTACTAGAATCAACAGGTGTCTTTAATGATGGAAAAAAAGCTCAAGCCCATATCAAAGCTGGGGCTAAAAAAGTTCTCATCTCTGCGCCTGCATCAAATGTTGATTTGACTATTGTTCAAGGTGTTAACAACCACATGTATAATAAAGATGAACATCACATTATTTCAAATGCCTCATGTACTACAAACTGTTTAGCTCCGTTAGTTAAAGTATTACATGAGCAGTTTGGTATTAAATCGGGATTTATGACAACTATTCATGCTTATACACAAGATCAAAATCTACAGGATGCTCCACACCGTGATATGAGGCGAGCGCGTAGTGCTGCTCAAAATATTGTTCCTACATCAACAGGTGCTGCGCAATCAATTGGTATTGTCATCCCTGAGTTGAATGGAAAATTAGATGGTAGTTCTGTACGGGTTCCGGTAATTACAGTATCAATGATAGATCTAACTCTAAATCTAGAGAAAGAAGTGACAGAACAACTAGTAAATGATACCATTAAACAAGCAACCAGCTCTAAAAAAATAGATGGTATTCTCGTTTATACAGAAGATGAAATTGTATCATCAGATGTTATTAAAAATTCAGCTTCATCTATTTTTGACTCTAAACTCACTAAGGTTATTGATGGAAAACTACTCAAAGTTGTTAGTTGGTATGACAATGAATGGGGGTTTTCAAACCGTTTAGTGGATACTATTTTACAGATTAAATAAATAATTAATTAAAATCATACTATCGACTGATGGTATGATTTTTATGGTGAAAATGAATAATAAACAAAATTCCAAAGATAAACTAATTAAAGCTATGGCTGATCTTCTATTAGAAAAAGGTCTAGCTGCTACTAGCCCAAGAGATATTTTAACTCGTGCTGAAGTCGGTCAAGGTAGCCTTTACCATTATTTTAATGGTAAAGAGGATCTGTCCCTATATGCAATAAAATATAACGTAGATCAACTAATAAGTTTTAATGCTTCAGTGCTAAATACAGATAAAAATGCATATAATAAACTTTCAGATCTGCTATTAAGAGCTCGTAACATAGATAGAGGATGTGTAGTTGGTCAAATGGCTCGAGATAGAGCTATTATGGAAAACAAAAAGTTAGCGTCAGAGGTTAATCGTGGATTTGAGTCTATGAAAAAAACGCTAGAAAGTCTTATAAAAATTGGGATTGCTGAGGGTAGCATTTCTAATATTCTTGCACCATTAGAAGCAGCAACGCTCTTAATGTCTGCTTTGCAAGGTGCGTATATTTCTGCAAAAGGATTGCAAGATGATTCCTATTTCCATCTAACTATTAATACATTATTGAAGATATTTACGCCATAACATAAGTTTTACAATCCTATTTTTTTACTTGTTTTTATCAACTCCATTTATTACTAGTCGTGGACAATATGATTGTTTCCACTAAAAAATTGAACTGATGTCGTCTCTGGGGTTTAGATAAAAATCGCAGGAGAAAATTTAATGCTAAAAATTCAGATAAAAATTTAATGAAATAAATATAAAGATATAAAGATATAAAGTTAGCACTTTTATTTAATCCAGCACTTACATCATTTTTTCAATTAAAATCAGATCTTTTTATTTTTTTATGTACTTTTATTCTGATTTTTTAAAATAATTAATTATTGCGTCAGTGGTGGAATTTTTTCTTAAGTTTTTTCGCCAAATTAGAAAAATATCGATTTTTAATTTTAAATCTTGACTCCTAATTAATTTTTTATATGCAACTCCCTCAACTTTTGCTTGTGTCATTGACTGAGGCAATAGCATCATTCCTTTACCTAACGATACTTCAAGTAACATAGATAAATTATCTTGTAGTTCTGCACGCCGTACAATTGGAAGTTTGAGCGTTTTAAATACTCGTTCACACTGTTCATAAAAAACAGGATTTAAGTATTGTTTAAACCAAAAGAGTGGTAAATCGGTCACATCATCAAGATCTACTCTTTCTTGCTTACTACAGGGGTGACTAGTAGGTAAAACTAAAATCATCGGTTCTTTATAGACTAATAACGAATTTTCGTTGATATCTCTCATTTGATAATCAGAAACAAAAGCAAAATCAATATTTTCTTTTTGTAGCTCTAACAACAGCTCTTTGGATGTGTAGTTGTGTTTATAAATTTCGGTTTCTTCGCTAAAATCCGACAAAAATAATCTAAAGTAAGGAATAAAGTCAAAACAAAGTGTTTTAGTTGTCCCTAGCACTACTTTTTTCACTTCTCTCGATTTGATCGATTTGGTTATGGAACAAAGATCATTTAATAATCGTGTTGCTTTTGATTTAAGATCTTCTCCTTCTTTAGTTAAAACCACATTATGGGAATTTCTCAAAAAAAGGGTGACCTTTAACTTTTCTTCTAAATCCCTGATTTGAATTGAAAGCGGTGGTTGGCTTACGCCTAACTTTTCAGCCGCTCCTCTAAAACTACGTTCTTCACAAACTGCTACGAAATACTGCAACTGCTTTATAGTAGGTAATCTTTTACTATAAATATCCACTATGCCTTAAACCTCTATACATTTAAATCCACATAATTTTCAATATGTTCTTTGAAAATTCTTACTCTATTAGGCATGTAATTTCTATCCTTAAATATTAAATAAATAGGTCTAGTGCTGCCAATCCAATCTGGTAATATTTGTATCAACTCCCCCTTTAATATACTATTTTTGACAAATTGAGATGGGACAAAGCAAATTCCCATTCCTTCTTTTGCAGCCTCAATGATCAGTTCCGTATCATCCATGACTAAACATGGGATTGACCTCACTTCATAATACTCATTTTGGGTTTTATTGGTCAGTGACCAAGTTAAATTATGATTAATATTGATTAAATTTTTATCCAATAAATCAATTGGATGAGCACAACCACCAATTCGTTCTAAATATTCTTTAGAGGTACACAATATATTTTTGGATAATAAGATTCTTTTAGCTACCCAACTGCTATCGGTTAGATCTCCTACTCGGATAGCAATATCAATATTCAAATCAGCCAAATCGACAACTTTATTAGTTGCCATCAAATCTATTTTTATATCCGGGTATTTTTTCATAAAAGAAAAAATACACTTACCAAACCATTGATGTGTCAGGCTTATTGGTGCTGTTATTTTAATTGTGCCCGATAATTTTTTATAATAATCATTTAAATTTTCAGCTGTTTCGACAAACTCCTCTACTAAATTGGTAAATTTAGCAATATACATTTGTCCCAATGTCGTCAGCGTTATTTTTCTACTGCTTCTGAACATCAAAAGACCACCAATAGCTTCTTCTAACTGAGTTAAGCGCCTACTGATTGTCGGAGATGGTATTGAAAGCTTAGTTGACGCTTTAACGATACTACCTTCTTTAATTACATTAACAAATATGAGTAAGTCATCGATTGATAATTTCATTTTTGGAATTTAATGTTGTTATTTTGATCATAGTACTATAAATGAATTCTAAATAGAATGAAAAATAGTTTATTTATAATTTTTTATTTTAAGAGGAAAAATATTCATGAATATATTTGTTACTGGTACAGAAAGTGGAATTGGTCATCAAGTGGTAAGCATTGCTTTATCACAAGGGCACAAAGTTTTTGCTACTTATCTGTCAGAGAAAAAAATAAACGAGCTTAATTCAGATAGTTTATTTACTTACAAACTTGATTTGACAGATCCACTACTAATTAAGAATGCAATTTTAGAAGCTGGAATACATTTGGGAACCATAGATGTTTTAATAAATGTCGCTGGAGTATCATATTTTAACGATCCTTTCACAACAACAGATACAGAGTGGGTAAATACACTTAACGTCAATGTAAGTGGATATTTTTTCTTAACCCGTGGAATACTTCCTTTTTTGAAAAAAAGTCAAAATCCTCACATAATTAATATTTCATCAATATGGGGATTAAAAGGAAGTAAAGATATGTATTCTTATTCAGTGTCTAAACATGCAGTACAAGGTCTTAGTGAAGGATTAAAAGAATATTGCAAGCCTATAGGTATTAAAGTTTCCAATCTTGTTTTGGATAAAGTTGACACTGATTTTAGAGAACATATGGAAAAATATATAAGTTTTAACGATGAACAAAAATCTCGCATGCTTAAACCAAGTAATGTTGCTGAAATAATCATGTTTTTAATTAATACGCCGAAAGAGTTATTAGTGTCATCAATAACGTTAGATGCTTTTTTATGGAAATAAGGAAGATTAAAATGAAAAACAATAAATTAGCTTTTTTACTTGTCACTTTATCTGCCTTTTTTTGGGGTTCTAATTTTAATGCGGGCTCGATTGTTGTGGCATCTGTCACCCCTCTTACAGCTGCATCTGAACGTTTTATTATCGCCGCTATTGCCATTTTTATTTTTATGCTTATTAAAGATAAAAATAATATCATTGCATTTAAATCAAATTGGAAACCGTATACTCTTCTTGGTTTATGTGGTATCACCGGATTCAATTTGGCTTTCTTTATAGGATTACAAACAACATCTCCGATTAATGGTGCACTTATCATGGCAACGTCACCTATCACAACAACGTTAATTGCGTCAATTGTTGATAAATATCGAGTGTTATGGTCACAAGTAATTGGCATGTTAATAAGTTTGGTTGGTGTGATTTTTGTTATCAGTAATGGCGATATTAATAATATTATCAAGTTGCATTTTAACCGTGGTGATTTAATCATTTTATTGGGTAATTTAGCCTGGGCAATCTATACTGTCGGATGTCGTAAATTTATCAGCAACTCAACACCACTACAAACCACAAGTTTTACCATGTTAATAGGTACAGTAGGCATTGTTCTATTTACAATATTTCAGGGTAATTTAGTGAATGCAATCATTAATATTTCATTGTGTCATCACTTAATACTTATTTACATGGGAATAATTGGTTCAGTACTGGCTTATTTATTTTGGAACGTCGGTATAAAAAATCTTGGTGCGGCAAAAACGTCTGTATTTTTCAATTTAGTCCCCGTTTTTACTCTATTATTGGCTTTTATAAATGGCTTGATACCAACTGCTTTACAGTTAATCGGTGCTTTCATGGTGATTGGTGGCGTTATAGGTGCAACAGGTGCGTATAAAACTGTTATGAAAAAGGATTAATCAAAACGATGTAATAAATATATTCACAAACTGATTTAATAGTGCGGCAACTGACCACATTATTGAACAAATATCTTTATTAGCGAGTTTTGTCATGGCAATTCAGAGTATCACAATACAATAATATGGCGATAACAGATTAATCATAATAAAACTCAATACCCATCTTTTTAGATCAGACAAATGGAATTTAGTTATTCAAATCCTTGCGTCAATATCAAAACACGCTCTCTTGAATGATTTGTGTATAGCACTCTGCCTTTCATTCTAAATTTCTAACCATCATCACGAAATCATATTAAGAAAAACATTTAATTGTCAATTAAATCATCAAGTTAAGGTTTAATAATTCCAATCAAATTCAATCGACTTAACACAGAAAATATTCTCTTTGATATCAATTTCATATCACAAAATAAGTATTTTTGTATTTTGTTATTTCCGTTTAGTCTTTCAACAGTTGTACAACTAATGATCACTTTTGTATATCAGAAAGAGGAAATAAAAAATGCCATCACAATATTTATTAATAAACCGATATCCTGTAAAAAAAGAAAAAGGACAGGAAATTGAAACATTCGCTTTAACCAAATCTAAAGATCTTATCAACAAACATAGTTTTTATATTTCGGATGATAAAGAAGAATTGATTGAATTTATCGCGTTAGGCTCGTTAAATGAATTAGCAGATTACGAAAAAAGTTTTGCACAGGATTTTACCGAATATGCTAACTATCTGTGCGGCGATATTAAGCGTGAATTACTTTTTTATGTTGAAAGTCCTATCCGTTCCGTTACTGTCATTCCTCAAACAAATTTTGTTCAACTTCGTCATGTCGAAGTATTACCTACAGCCTATAACGCTTATTTAAAATGGCGCAACGAAACTATTTTCAATGTTGTTAAAAGTAACGCTGACAAAATCACTTCTTTTGATGCTTATCATTCACTCATTAGCCAAATTCCTGGCGTAATGTTTATCTCATGCTTTAACGGAGCTATTGAAGATTACATAAAACCATTTACAGATGAGCATTACAAAACGATTGTTGCACAAGCAGGAGACAGCTACATCACCGGTGGTAAAGAAGGACTTTATACAAAAATCTATAGAAAATTAGGTGGTTAATAGATTTCCACTATTAATTATAAGGAGAATCATTTTGAATAAATTAGTTGTTGTTGGCGATAAATTCAATGAATTTGCAAAACTTGATGGAACGATTACGTTAAGCCAACTTGCCATAATGGCACAAATGCCTGCAAAAGTTTTTAACATTAAAAATCATTTATTTCCTGGATTGGGGTGTAAAAATGATGAAATAAGTAAATTTAACATTAGCAACAATAGCCCTGAACATTTGGATTTGAGTTCATTATTTTCATTTTATGGTAATAATTTTGCACCGAATATTTATACTCATCAACACAACACTTATAACGTGCTAATCGGTCAAGCAAAAAAATTGGATCAATCTAATTTTGAATTACCTTTTATTCTTGATGAAAGAAATATGCTTATGGGTGATCATCAAACTGGTAGTCATGTACAGGGAATGATTATTACTGAAGCTTTCAGACAAACTTTTATTGCAATAACAGAAGAATTTTTTCTCGCAAAAGAAAATAAAAAAGACACCTATTTTGTCATCAATGAAATGAATGTCAATTTTGAAAACTTTTTATTTCCTTTACCAGCCATCATTCATTTTGAACTTCTCGACATAGACCAAAATAATTATCGGTCAAAGTTGAAAGCCAAAATAACAATCAAACAGGCAAATAAAATTTGTGCCACGATGTTGACCAGTTACGTGGTATATCCGGCGAAAGAACTTTTAGAAAAAGAATCAAAGTTAGCTAAAGATGCAGTGGCTTTATATTTGACTGAATATAAAAGTTTTATGGCATAAAAAAGGAAAGCGTTATGTCAAAATTCCAATTAATTCCAACAACACAAGGCCCTTTATATCCACCTTCTGAAGTGGTTGATAAGCACGGTAACTTTGTCGTTGTAGGAAATTTAATCAAGGAGAATAATGCCATCTCATGGGGGATGGCGTTAGTTTCCCCAAAAAGCCAATTACCCAAATTTGGTGAAACATGTGCTTATACAATTACTGAAGAATTAGATATAAAAAATGAAAAAAGACTCGCAGAAATAGAGCTTTTTACATTACCGCTTCCGCTACCTTTAAATAATTATCCAATGGTCTTTGCACCGGAACAATGCCCTAATGCTTCACAAATCCAACGCCCTAGTCTTCCATTAAGTAATGGTTATATCTATGACTATCGGGAAAATGACGGACTTCGAAAACTCAATAAAATTGTACTGAGTGATTGGTTAAAAGCGCAAGGAACACTTGATGTAACCATTGATGGTTCCGTTGCTCGATTTGATTTTTGTTTTAAAAACTTAATACCAAATAGCCTTTACACCGTAATGAGCTTAAGAGAAAAAGATCTTAATCCGCAAGAATTAACCCGCCCTGGGCCTTTAGGAATTCCTAATGTTTTTGTGACTGATAATAACGGTTTTGCTAACTATTATGCCATTTTGAACAATCCTTTTCCAAAACATGAAAAAGACAGTAATCGAATTATCAACGTCATTGTGCTGTTCATGAGTTCACAACAGTCTTATGGCGGTGCAATTGGATATTTTGGACTAGGAGGCGATGTCCATGCCCAACTCAAATTGAGTCAAATAGATTTATTTGACCATTTAATTACAACCCCAATTAAGGAGAAATAACATGCCACATATCAATATTATCAGCTGGCCGATTTCTGATGATGAAAAAGCTAAAAAATTACTCGAAGAAATAACAGTTGCGACGCATAAAATTTTAGGTTGCCCTATCGATAAAATCTCGATTAGCCTTCAAGAAGTTTCCCCTTCACGGTGGTCAGATGCAGGCGTGATAGGAACTGATCCTAACTTTCTAACCAAAAGCAGGGCTTATATAAGTAAGGACGCTGAGCATGATGCAAACAAAAAGTAATACAAATCAAGCTATAGCTGCATTTTTTGATGTGGATGAAACACTTATAACGATCAAAAGTATGTTTAATTTTTTTGAATATCTGTCTGAAGTAAAAAAACTTCATGATCTCAAAGTTCAATTTGATGACGCATTCAAACAAGCAAGAGCTAACAATCGACCAAGAGAAGAACTCAATTCCATGTACTACCAATTACTTTCGGGTATGAGCATGGATGAACTATTTTCAATCGGTAAGATTTGGTTTGAGCAAAATGTTGTCAACAAGAATGCCTTTATTCAAAAAACAGTTGATCGCTTACATCAACATCAAACTAGAGGCGAACGAACAGTATTTGTTTCTGGGTCAATGCTACCGCTTTTAAAACCGATTGCTGAATATTTAAAAGTAGATGACATTTTGTGTGTTAATCCGGTTGTTGACCAACAGCGAATTTTGACAGGTGAAATTACAGGGATACAAACTATTGGAGCGGGTAAAGCCACCGCAATCGAAAAATTTGCCTTAGAACAAGGAATCGATTTAAGCAGTAGCTACGGGTATGGAGATGATATTTCTGATTTAAATATGTTGTCTTGTGTCGGTCATTCTGTTTACGTCGGCGATCATCCTACGATGTTACAACTTGCCAAACAAAATAACTGGCAAGTTTTATGATTTAAAAAAAGCAATGTTAAAGATAATTAACATTTAGATTGGAGAAATTTTAATATGGAAGAAATTGTAATTGTAGCGGCCAAAAGAACCGCTATTGGAGCATTTCTTGGTAGTTTTGCTGACATACCAGCAACAGAATTAGGCGCAATGCTCATTAAAAATATGCTAAAAGAATCGAATATTCCTGCTAACGAAATCGATCAAGTCATTATGGGACAAGTTTTAACCGCTGGTTGTGGACAAAATCCAGCAAGACAAACAGCGATCAAAGCAGGTTTACCCGAAAAAGTAACGGGATTAACGGTGAATAAAGTCTGTGGTTCGGGTTTGGTGGCTATCAATTTAGCTGTTCAAGCAATTAGAAATGGCGATGCGCAAATGATCATCGCAGGAGGACAAGAAAGCATGTCAACCGCAGCGCATGCTGTTAAAGGAATTCGTAAAGGTAACCGTTTAGGGAATTCGGCATTAATTGACACACTCGTTAATGACGGATTAACCGATGCCTTTCATCAGTATCACATGGGAGTAACAGCTGAAAATGTTGCCGAAAGTCATCATATTACTCGTGAAGAACAAGATATTTTTGCACTGTCCTCACATCAGAAAGCCTTAAATGCAATACAGAATAATTGTTTTGCCAATGAAATCATTCCAATAACTTTAGCCACCAAAAAAGGTGAAGTCGTGATTGATAAAGATGAAGGACCGAGAGAAACAACGCTGGAGAAATTATCAACATTAAAACCTGTTTTCAAAAAGGAGGGAGTTGTCACAGCCGGTAATGCATCATCCCTTAATGATGGTGCAGCAGCGGTAATAGTATGCAGTAAACAAAAAGCAATATCTTTAGGATTAACACCTATGGTCACGATATCTGCTTTTGCCAATACAGGTATCAATCCTTCTGTTATGGGGCTGGGTCCGATTAGTGCCATCGAAGCTTGTTTGAAGAAAACAGGTATGTCTATTGATGATGTCGATCTGTTTGAGTGTAATGAAGCATTTGCTTCACAATCTTTAGCTGTCCAAAAAGTATTAGCGTTAACTAACGATAAACTTAATGTTAACGGTGGTGCAATTGCATTAGGACATCCGATTGGTGCATCAGGTTGTCGTGTCTTGGTTACACTTATACATCAACTAATATCACAGAATCTCAATGTCGGTATTGCTGCATTATGTGTCGGTGGAGGTGAAGGGGTGGCAATGAGTATTCATCGAAATTAAAGAGGAATTAGATTATGGAATCAGGCATGAAATCAATACAGAAACAAGAACAATCAACTACAAGTATTCTTGTTTCTGCCGTACTTATTGTGCTTTTGGTCGGTTCAGTTTATATCAGCCAACTCATTTTTCAGGAAATTTCAAAAAGTTTTAACATTGATATTTTAGATGCAAGAAGTATATTTAGCTTATCTTGTTTTTTCTACGCTATTTCCTTTTTTATTTATGGTCCATTATCAGATAAAGTATCAACAAGATTTTTAGTGGTATTTGGGAGTATTGGAACCATTATTTGTCTTGGTTTATCTGGTATCGTCGAATCATTCAGTCTCTATTTAATCATTATGTCATTAATCGGTTTTTTTGCAGCATCAGTTCCGGCTGCATTATTTGCCTATACGGCTAAGAATACACCTAATGAAAAATTGCCTCAAGCAATGGGAGTGATGATTTCCGCCTCTATTGTCGGTATTATTTTTAGCCGTAGTGTAGTAGCCATGATGACTGATTATTGGTCTTGGCAAATTGCCTTCTTTATTTATGCATTGTTAATTGTTTTTGCTTGTCTTTTTATTCCAATGGGTATAAAAAACACGAACAACAATACTTCCAACATGAGTATCGCAAGTACTTATCTCACCGCGGCTAAGTTATTGCTAAATAAAACGGTACTTATTTTTCTGTTTGTTGGTTTTCTTCTGTTTTTTGTTTACCTTGGATTATCATCATTATTAACCTTCTATTTAAAAGGCTCGCCTTTTTATCTTTCATCAACGGTATTAGGATGGTTAAACTTTGCAGGAATCAGCGCCGTCATTGGTACTATCATCACAGGCAAATTATCTCAATTTATGACTAAAGGTAGATTATTAATTATTTGCCTTGTATTTGTCAGCATATCAGTTATCACTATCGGATTTAGTACCAATTTATTTTTTATCGCCTTAGGTATTTTTTGTTTATTTCTTTTTGTGTTTGGACTGCAACCTATAGTCATTTCAATACTTAATCAAATTGTACCGATTAATTCAAGAGGCGCTATTTCTTCTTTATATCTTTTATCTTGTTTGGCTGGAGGAAGTATTGGTACTTACGTATTAGGTATTTTCTATGAGAACTTTAATTGGAATGGGGTAATGATTACCAGTATTAGTCTGACGATCATCAATATAGTGATAGCGCTATTCGGTCTCAAATTAACAAAATAATAGGAAAAAATAAAATGGAAACTATCATGGTAACGGGTGGAACTGGGTCAATTGGCAAAGGGATTGCAAAAGTTCTTCTAGAAAATCATTATAAGGTTATCCTTGTCGGAAGAAATTCAGATAAATTATCCGCTACGCATCAAGAATTAGAGTTGTTAACAAACAATAAGCATATTCTTACTCAGATCATCGATATTACTCAAGAAGATCAAGTTGCCGAAAAATTATCTTCTATTTGGGCAAACACGCCAATTGACGGATTAGTCAATGCTGCAGGTCTAGGGGAACCGATTGATTATTTTTTATCCACCAAAAATGATTGGGACGAATCTCTTCAAAGTAAACTTTGGGGCTCAATCAATATGACCAAACAGATCACAAAATTAATGGCAACCAATAAGCGTGAAGGAAAAGTTGTCATTATTAATGGAACATTTTGTTACGATCCCAACCCCGATTTCATTATAAATAGTACCGTCAATGCAGCCCTATCAGGCTTTACTAAAGCTGCTTCAAAGTATTTAGGAAAGCATGGAATTCGCATCAACGTCATTAATCCTTGGATTACCGAATCTGAATCTTGGTACAAAACCTCAACCAGACTCGCACAATCTTTCTCAACAACTGCGGAATCATTAAATGATAATTTCAGAAAAATGAATCCATTAAACAAATTTACTGATGTCAATGATATAGGCAATGCCATTGTATTTTTATTCAGTAAAAAAGCTGGTTATATCAACGGTGCTTCAATCAATCTTGATGGTGGAGCATCAATCGGTTATTAAAACAATTTTAAGGAGAATACCTATTATGAAAAAATTTTTACTATCTACCCTCATTTTTATCTTTTCCACTTTTTATGGAGCGATGAGTATGGCCGAATTAAAAACTGTTTCTAAGTCATTTAATGCTCCAACTGGGATTGCCTTTGACAGTTCTGGGGCGATGTATGTGACCAATTGGTCTGGTAATTCAGTGGTTAAAATAGATACTAAAGGCAACAAACAAACCGTTTATTCGAATATTTCCTCACCCGCTGGAATTGTCATAGATAAACAAGATAATATCTATGTATCTTCTTATAGTGATGATTATATTTTAAAAATTACCGCAAATGGAGAAGCTCAAAAAATTTCTGACGGTTATCATACTCCGACAGGCATTGCATTTTCAAATTCTGGAAATTTGCTTATTACCAATCGTTCGACGGGTGAAATCGTTTCACTCAATTTGAACAGTGGTCAGAAAGAAATTATCGTACGAGGATTATCTACTCCAGTTGGCGTCACACAACTTCCTGATAAAAGTTTAGTGGTTTCTCAATATAGCGGTCGTTTAACAATGATTGACCCGAATGGCAATAAAACTGAGTTAGGTAGTGGATTTACTCGACCAGGTGTTGGTATTGTCACTGTTTCGCCTAGTGTGGTTGCAGTAATTGATAATGGAGCCAATATGGTACGTCAGATTGATGTGAAAACTAAAAAATTAGATACATTAGTTTCATCGTTATCAGGTGCTGTAGCATTAGCTTTATACAATAATCATTATTATATAGGAACATGGGGAGATGGAGCGGTATATAGGTTTAATAATGATTAATTATGACGGACAAATTGGAGAACTTTTAAATGCATAAATTACCACAAAGAACGTTAGGCTCAGATATTAGTGTCAGTGCAATAGGTTATGGAGCTATGGGACTGAGTGAGTTCTATGGCCCTACTGATGATCAGCACTCAATTAGGTTGCTACATTCCGTTGTGGATAGTGGCATAACCTTGATTGATACAGCTGATATGTATGGTCGTGGGCAAAACGAATTACTCATTGGAACATTGCTAAAAGAATTAACTTCATCACAACGAGAACAATTATGTATTGCAACTAAATGTGGAATAGATAGAAACAATACTATTGGCTATGAAAGAAAAATAAATAATGCTCCTCAATACATAAAATCATGCTGTGAAGCATCTTTAAAACGATTAGGTATTGAACAAATCGACCTCTTTTATATTCATCGAATCAATCCCGAAAACCCCATTGAGGAAACAATGGAGACGATGGCAACATTAGTAAAAGAGGGAAAAATTAAGCATGTTGGTCTTTGTGAAGTACCTAAAGATTTATTAATCCGCGCACATTCAGTCTTTCCAGTCGATGTTGTTCAAACTGAATATTCACTTTGGACTCGGGATATTGAAGATAATCTATTACCGCTATTAAAAGAGTTAAATATTGGACTGGTTCCCTACTCTCCGCTTGGGCGTGGTTTTTTGACAGGAAAATATCAGTCAGGAAAAGATTTTGCAGACGGTGATTTTCGTAAAACTAACCCAAGATTTTTAGATGCGAACATAGAGCACAACAAACTCCTATTAAATGCACTAAAACCGATGACAATTAAATATGATTGTACAAGTGGTCAAATTGCTTTAGCGTGGTTGCTTGCGCAATGGGAAGGTGTTGTTCCTATTCCTGGTACAAAACAAGAAAAATATTTGTTCGAAAATGTTAATGCCTGTTTTGTTACGCTTGAAAAAGAAGATCTTACCATTCTCAATGATTTAAAAAATCGTATTGATATTAAAGGAGACCGCTATACACCAGAAGGTATGAAAGGTATCTTTTAAAAATACTCTGACTGAGCATTGAACAATGAGAGCCTAATGTTGCTTTATTGAAACAATCAATCAGCAATATAGGTAACAGGTGATACACAATTATTGCTTAAATATTATTTTTATACCGCATAGAGATAATAAAAATCATTAAAAAATAATCAGTTTGGAATATCCATAAACGCTATTTTATTTTGTTCATTATTAAAATTTTGATATTAGATATTAAATAAAAAAAAAGCCCGAATAATTAGGGCTTTTTATGTGATTTATTATAACGATTAAGTTCGTTTTCTATTTTTTCTTGCCTTTGTATTCATCATAATACTCTTGAGCCAGTTTACGCATCGATAAGCCAATTGCCGCATATTGATACTCATTTAAGTTAGCTAATGAGGCACGAGCTGAAGGATGTTGTACAGCAAACCCTTTACCCGGTAATAGCACCACACCCGCTTCATCAGCAATTCTAAATAGCAATTCAGAAGGATTTTTATTTTTAAGAATCCATTTGGCAAACTTATCATCATAAAGTTCACGACAAATGTGTTCAAGGTCGATTAGCGTATAATAATCAACACTGTTTCCATCTGTTTTATGTTTCAGACCCACATGCTGATATAGCGAAGCAGCACGACGACGTATTAATGTTTTCAACGTTGTTTTATAGCTCTCATCCGTGTCCATCATTTCACAAAGTGCAAATAATACCATTTGCACTTGTTGAGGTGTTGAAAGTCCTGCTGTATGGTTTAATGCAACTGCACGACTGTCAGCAACTAAACGATCAATAAATTTGAGATTTTCAGGATCGGTAACAATTGAGCTATAACGTTTATTTAAAACTTGTTTTGCTTTACTTGGCAATGATCGAATTGTTTTATCAATGACATTATCTTGTGCGGTTGCAATTACCCCTAAACGCCAACCGGTTGCCCCAAAATATTTAGAGAATGAGTAAACTAAAATGGTATTTTTAGGGCAAATAGCAAACAAAGATTGGAAATCATCGGCAAATGTACCGTACACATCATCCGTTAAAATAATGAGATCAGGACGTTTTTTAACAATATCAGCTATAATTTTTAAGCTTTTATCATCAATTTTTACGGATGGTGGATTGGAAGGGTTAACAAGGAAGAAAGCTTTAATAGCAGGATCTTCTAATTTGCGTAATTCAGATTCAGGATACTGCCAATTTAAATTAGGATCCGAATTAATTAATACTTCAACTAATTGATAATCATTTAAGGCTGGAATTTCAAGATAAGGGGTAAAAATTGGTGCACCAATTGCAATTTTATCGCCATTATGAATCAAACCATTTTCTTTCATCGAATTGAAAACATAAGCCATGGCGGCTGTACCACCTTCGGTTGCAAAAAGGTCGATATCATCGATATTTAGATAGCTTGCCCCCATTTGTCTTAACACATAGGATTTGACGACTTTTTCGCTGAACCGTAGCATTCGATCAGGAACAGGATAGTTACAACCTAAAATTCCTTCTACCATTTCTTGTAAAAATGCATTTTCATCAAGACCAAGTTGATCACGAATATACGAAAATGCTTTACCTAAGAATGGAACACCAGGGGTATTGTAATTTTGACGAATAAAATGCTCAAAGCGCCCTGTTAATCCATCTTTAATTGGAAAACCACCTACCCCTTCATTGAGATAAGAATAAGACATTTCGGATTCTTGAATCGCAAAAACACCAAGCTGGAAAAAAGCTTGACGCGGCCAAGTTGCTAAAAAATTAGGATTACCACGTCCTGCATTTAACATAGCATGATCAGGATGGCTTTGGGCAAGTTTAATTAAGTTATCTTTTAATTCAAAAGGACTTAAATTAGCATATTTTGCATAATCTGATTTGTTCTTCATAATCTTTTACCTTTAATTTGAGTTTTTGCTTAAACAAAAGCCACAACCAATGGACCTAATAAAGTTAGGAATACATTCGCCAGTGCGTAGGTAATAGCAAAAGAATTAGTCGGTGTTGAATTGCCTGCTTTATTTAGCACTTCACCAAAGGCTGGATTAGCACTTCGTGAACCCGCTAAAGCACCGGCAAATACGGCAGAGTTTTTATAACCAAGTACATATTTACCAAAATAAATCGCCAGTAACATCGGTAACAGAGTGACCACAACTCCGATTAAAAACAGTGATAAACCTTGTTCTTTAATGGTATCGATTGCTTGAAGACCAGAACTTAAACCCACGACAGCGACAAAGCCTGCTAAACCAAAATCTTTTAAAAGTTGCAAAGCGCCAGTTGGAATATTGCCTACGGTTTGATGGAAAGATCGATACCAACCAAATAAGAGACCAGAAAGTAATGCACCGCCACCTGCGCCTAGGGTAATTGGAATATCGCTAACCCGAATCACAACTAATCCAATAATCAGCCCAACGACAAGACCTAAACCATGAAATATCCAATCTGTTTTTTCGCTTTTGGTAATCGGTGCACCAATTCGATCTATAACACGTCGAAGATCACTATCCGCCCCATAAATGGTTATCACATCACCTAGTTTTAAAACAATATCATTGTTTAATGGAAGGCTTTGACCATCGCGATGAATCGCAACTAAATAGATACCATGTTTTAAACTGATTACTTCGTCAGATGAAAGTACTTGTGTTAAATTCTCTCCAACATAACGAGAATTACGCATTTCAACATCTTGAGTATTCATCACCACATCCATTCCTGATGCAGAATTAATTTCTGTACCCAAAAGATCATTCGCTTGAATCATGGCATCACGGTGACCAACAACTAAAATAATATCTTTAGCTTTAATCACTGTTTCAGGTGTTGCCTCAAGAATTTTATTGCCTCGTTTTATTCGTTCAATGCTAATGCCATTTACCGTTTTTTCAATATCAGAAACACTTTGATTGATCTTATTTGTCACCCGATACAAACGACCACTAATATCAGATAAAGCAAAATTTTGATTAGCACCTAATAACATCGAGCCATGAAGTTGTTCAGCCTGCGCCTTAATTGCATCATCGCTGATATCTCTACCCATGATTTTAGGTAAAATATTAACACAAACAATAATGGCACCAAGGGAACCAAAGATATAAGTTACAGCATAGCCAATGGTAACATTACCTTGTAAACGACTTAGCTCTTCTGCGCTTAAACCAAGCTGAGTTAACGCATCAGAAGCAGTACCCATAATAGCAGATTGTGTCAATCCCCCTGCGGCAAGACCGGCTGCCAACCCTTTATCTAAATCGAATATTTTTGCTAAAACAACGACAGTCACAAAACCTGCAACCGCAATGAAAAGTGCTAAAAAGATTTCTCGTAATGTTTTAATACCTAAAGATCGGAAAAACTGGGGGCCACTTTCAAACCCAACAGCATAAATAAATAGTGCGAAAAGTACCGCTTTAACGCCAGCATCAACAGTTACACCAAATACACTCAGTGCTACAGCGACAAGCAATGAACCGGCTACGCCACCCAGCTGAAATTTACCGATACGAATCCCACCAATTAAATAACCTAAACTCAATGAGAGAAATAATAATATTTCTGGTGAGTGTTTGAGTCCATCTAAAATCCAATTTGAAAGCCATTGAAACATAATCATTGTCCTCAAGTGCTAAAATGATGAATTAAGAATATATGAAAAGATATAAAAAGGAATTTGAAGAATATTCACTAATTTTTATGAATACATTAATATATTAAACTGCTATTTAAAGAATAGAAAGTTAATTTTAACAATTGATATCATCGTTAGAAAAATGGTAAAAATTTTTTTTTGTTCCTTTTTGAAAATAAGGAATTTTTACTGTAATAACTTATTTAAACTAATTAGAGAATACTTTAGAAGATTAGTGCGTTATCATTAAAAAATGATAACGCACTAAAATAGGTAATTATTAAGTACACAATAAAGTGAGCTTAATTTTTATCAATTTTGGACAAATTTATGTAGAGATTAAATTCCATTCCAAATTGATTTTATTTACTGGACTTTGAAAATATTTTGGCGAATTCTATAATCTAGATCATTGACCCAACGATTATAGTTACGATGAACTTCACCCTTCTTATTAATTAAATTTGGGCTGACTGATTTATATTGAATTTTATAGCCTTCTGAAGAGAAATTGATATTCATGGTAGCTTCATATTTTAGATTTAATAACGATGCACGAATATTGTTGTTATCAATTAAATCTAGTTTCCAAATACCATATCGAGTATCACGTTTTTTATTCACCGCTAAAATAGCATTTTTAACCTGCTCTTTACTCAAACCTTGCGATGATGACTCAACTGTTCTTGGTGCCTCATACTTATTGGCACAACCAAATAATAGACAGATAAAAAAAGTGGCTATTATCAACTTAAAAAACTTCATTTGTTTACTCCTTGAATAAAAGTGATTAATTTTTGATTTAACGTTTTTTACAAATTAACAACGTATGTCCATAACCTAAGCCATCAATATCTTTTTCAACATGAAACCCTGCTTCATTTAAACATTGATAAAATATTTTAGAATGGTAAAAACGACTATTGCCATTTGCTAAACAGGTGAAATATAAAGACGAGGCATTCAGACTTAATGCACCGGCCTCAAATGTCTGCCTATCCCAAAACAAATCCATAATGCAAACCGTTGCATCATCTTTCATACTGCGATGAATTAGTGTTAAAATGCGAGTAATTTGTTCACGACTAAAACAGTCAAGAAACTGACTCATCCACCAAACATCAGCTTGATTGGGTAAAATCTCATCTTTCAATAAATCAACTTCAAAGCCCTCAATCCGATCAGATAAACCAGCTTGTTGAATATTTTGCTTGGCAACATGAATTTGCTGCGGTAAATCCAAAAGCGTTATTCTAATATTCGGATTTTGTTTAGCACAAAAAAGTGCCCATTTACCGGTATTACCACCCACATCATAAATATGCTTTGGATTTAATTGTTCAATATGTGAAAAAGCGGCAGGAAAGGAATGATCAGAATAGAAATGGTCAAATTCAAACCAGCTTTTTTTGGCTTTTTCAGGTAACACTTGTAAGGCAGGATATATGGTTGACCAATCACCAAAAACTTTTAAACCTTCTGGTTTTCCCGATTCAAGAGCAGATTGAAGATAGCGCATGCTTTCATAACAAATATCTTGAGTAAAATTAAGATTAACTTTCGTCATTTTGTCATGCAATAAATAATGACCAATTTTTGCCAAAAAATAACGGGAATGCTGTTGATAAATGACATGCATACTTAAACCAATATCGAGTAATAATTGAATTGCATATTCAGATAAATCAATCTCTTTAATGATTTCATCAACCGTTATTCCGTCAGTACTTGCTCGGTCTATACTTGCTAATATTCCTTTATCTCTCATACAAAGGACAGCTTGAAATAAAATAGGCGAAAATGCGATTTTTTGTGCTTCCGTTATCGCCTCTAACGCAGAGTATTTATCTTCGTTATATCCATATCTAATGTTTTCTTGTCCAGTCAATCTATTGCCTTTTTGTTGATTTAATGTATTGTATTAGTAAATTATCCGTTAAAGGATATTTTTTTGTAATAATATTACAAAATAGTGTTAAGTAAAGAATTAAATAATTAAAATGCTAAAAAATTGAAATAAAAATGAATTTTTCTTTTACCATTGAAAATTGGTTTGCTTTATCTTCTGGTCTCTCAACAAAATCTGACTGGGAATTATGGTCAACATCTTTTAATCATAATTGGGATATGCCCTTACCAAAAACGAAAAAAATACCGATGATGCAAGCCCGTCGAATGAGTATGGGCTCTCGATTAGCTGTGGATGTTGGACTTGAACTGATTGACAATCATCATTTGGATTTAGCGATTTTCACCAGCCAACATGGTGAATTGGAAAGAACCCATAAAATCCTAACTTCGATGAATCAAAATCATGATATTTCACCGACCGATTTCGCACTTTCTGTGCATAATACGGCATCGGGATTAGTCACTATCATCAGTAATAGAAGTATACCTATTAGCTCAATTTCTGCACACAATGACAGCTTTCAACAGGGGTTAATTGAAGCATTTTCAATCTTACATCATGGTAACAAAAAGGTCTTGCTTGTCGATTTTGATGGTTTTGTTCCAGAAACCTATCAAAAACAGATTAATTATCATGTTCCTGCTTATGCCGTTGGCTATATATTAACAAGCGGTGATCAATTAAGTTGTCAAAGCATCGATAAATCATCACAGGTCTACCAACCTATTTATCCTCAATCAATCGCTTTTTTACACGCTTATTTGTGTAAACAAAAACATTTTATTATTCAAGGAAATTCTCAAGATTGGCAATGGACATTAAATCAGTAACCTCAAAAAAAATCTATACTTTAAATCAATGTTGGCGATTATTCGCAATAGCATTTGGTTTCCTATTGTTTGGCGTTTTTGGTTTTGTTGTCTTATCAATTTTTTGGTTTAGTTTATTAAGACTAGCCATTTGGAATAAAAACGACCGAATAACAGTTGCTCAGTATAGTATAAGTATTTGCTTTAAAATTTTTATCGGCATTATAAAATCATTAGGGATTATTCAATATCAATTTGATGGACTAGAAAAACTGAAACAAGATAAAAATTGTCTGATTGTGGCTAACCACCCTTCTTTGCTTGATGTGGTACTGTTAGTTTCTGTTATGCCACGTTGCGATTGTTTAGTCAAAGGCGCATTATTAAATAACGTTTTTATTAGTCGTATTATCAAAACAGCCGGATATATATTAAATGCGGAATCGGAAAAGATATTACCACAATGCCAACAAATATTATCCAATAATGGGCGAATACTCATATTCCCAGAAGGAACTCGAACCGTTCCAGATCAACCGATGAAATTACAACGAGGTGCAGCAAATATTGCATTACGTTGCCATGCCGATATTCGGCTTATTCATATTCAATGCGATCCTCCTTTTTTGATAAAACAACAAAAATGGTATGACATCCCTATCAAAAAAACATCATTCAACGTTACGGTTGGTGAAAAAATTTCGATTGATGATTTTGTCGAGCCAAATACAACCGTCGCAGCAAGAAAATTAACACGATATTTAACCTCTGTCCTGATTCAGGCTGAGAATATTTAAGTTAGAGCAAAGATAAAGGTACTTTAATGGAACAACTACACAATGAAATTAAAACGTTAATAATTAATGTATTAAATTTAGAAGACATCACGCCTGAGGATATAGATACTGAAGCCCCCCTATTTGGTGAAGGCTTAGGCTTAGACTCTATTGATGCGTTAGAACTTGGTTTAGCAATCAAAAACCAATTTGGTATTGTATTATCCGCTGAAAGTGATGATACCAAAAAAATGTTTTATTCTGTTAAAACATTAGCTGATTTCATCGTGTCTCAACAACAAGGAGCCTAAATATATGGACAAGCAACAAATTTTTGAACAAGTTCAATCTGCACTTGTACAACTTTTCGAATTATCGCCAGACGATATTAAACCCGAATCAAAACTTTTTGAAGAGTTAGATCTTGATAGTATTGATGCTGTTGATTTAGTCGTTCATCTACAAAAAAAGATTGGTAAAAAAGTTGATCCTGAGACATTCAAATCGGTAAGAACAGTCCAAGATGTTGTTGAAGCAGTAAACAAACTAGTTAATAATCAATAATAAAATAATAATATGAACAAAGTTAAGTCAATAATAAACAAGATAACCAATATTTTATTTGTCTTTTATCCATTTATTATTTACTTATCACTACACTACCAACATGTTGAATTAGCTATTTTTTATTTGATATTTTTATTTGTTTTTAGGTTAATCACATTACCAAAACTATTTTCAAATATTAAATGGCTAAGCATAGTTGTAACATGTTTTGGGTTATTGTTGACCGTAATTAGCTGGCTATTTTCAAAATATCAACTCCTACTGTTTTATCCGGTAGCCGTTAATTTGATATTTTTTATTGTATTTAGTTACTCATTAACTCAACCACAAACAATAATTGAAAAATTTGCCAGAATGAACAATCCACAATTACCCGATCAGGCTATACGTTATAAACGTAATGTGACTATTTTTTGGAGTCTATTTTTTATTTTTAATGGCTCTGTCGCCTTAATAACATGCTTACTTGAAAACATGTATTGGTGGACAATTTATAATGGCTTAATTAGCTACCTTTTAATCGGAATTTGTATGGGAATGGAATGGCTAATCCGTCAAAAATTTCAACGTTAAATCTATTATCACAGCAGTTACTGCGATCAGAACAAGAAGTTATCGCATTTAGACACAAACAACCTTTAACCGTTGCGGATCTTAAAACCAAAGTATTCGAAATTTGCCATGCATTAAAATACGATAATAACCAATTATGGGCATTATCAATGCATGATAGTTTTAATTTCGTAGCGGGATTATTGGCATTATTTTATTCAGGAAAACAGCCTCTACTCCTTAATCCATCTCATCAAGAGATGCGCCAATACTACACCGCTCTTTTAACCGATAACGAGCTAAATAGCAGTCAATTTATCGATAAGAAGATGATCAATATTAATCAATTACCATTAGCAAATTTTTGCAATGAAAAACAACAATTAACTTATGATTTTAAACAACAGACATTAACGCTCTTTACCTCTGGCTCAACGGGTCTGCCAAAACCAATTGGAAAATCGGTTTATCAGTTACAACATGAAATTGAAATACTTAATAAGGATTGGGGAAAAACAACTTCTGATCTTGTCATTGCATCTGTGTCACATGAACACATGTATGGATTAACGTTTAAAATCATGTTATCACTGTGCTGTAAAATACCTTTTGTTTGTGAACCCGTGCTTTATCAAGAACATTTGGCAACATTCAAGCATAAACGTATTATTTACATCACAACCCCATCGATTATTAAAACGTTAGATAATCATTTACCCGTGATAAATTGTGATAAAGTGATTTCATCAGCAGGTAAATTAAGTTATCAAGAATCACAATTTTGTTTCGAAAATTTAGGCGTTTTACCAAATGAAATCTATGGTTCAAGTGAAACCGGTATTATCGCTACTCGACAACAAACCCAGCCTGATACGCCATGGACGCTTTTTTCTTCTATGCGAATTGAGTATGATCAACGTTGGCAACAAGCCATTTTATACACGCCATTATTAGATCAACCTGAAGTTCTGAATGATAAAATTAAAATAGTCAGTAATAAGTACTTTCATCTATCGGGACGGAAAGACAAAATAATTAAGATCTCTGAAAATCGAGTTTCACTTACCCATATAGAAAATAAAATTAATCAACTTAACGAAGTTGAACAGGTAATAATTATTCCATTAGAACAAAATAATCGAACAATACTTGGTGCCGTTATTCAATTAACGCCAAGCCATAAAAAACTTTTGCAAACCTACAATCATTTAAAATTAACACAATATTTTCGACTTTTATTAAAAGATACATTATCATTAATTGAAATGCCCAAAAGATGGCGATTTGTTGAGTTTCTTCCTAAGAATTCTCAAGGAAAATCCAGTTACATTGAATTAAAAGCATTGTTTAATGCGTTAAAGAAGAATAATGAATAAAAAATATGTAAATGAAATAATAACCAATGTTAGCGAAATAGATCATTTGACTAAAACTGAAGCAAGCATTGAATTTACTGTTCCAGATGATCTTTTCTGGTTTAAAGGACACTTTCCGTCTCAACCATTATTACCGGGCGTTGTTCAACTAAACTGGGCGATTTATTATGCTAATCAAATCTTTGGTAGAAAATTTAATCTAATATCAATCGATCTTGTCAAATTTCAATGCCCTGTTTTGCCTAATGATCCTATTATTTTAAATTTAGTTTGGCATAAACAATCCAATAAACTTGAATTTAAATATACTATTACCAACAATGATAGTCATAAAGTTGCGAGTTCAGGAAAGCTAACCTTATGTCAGTAGCGTCATTACATCCAGCAACAGATTATTGCTTTGTTATTCCTTGTTATAATCATAGCCAAACGCTATCAGACGTACTTAAACGCATTGAATCTTATCAATTAACTTGTATTTTAGTCGATGATGGTAGCGACCCCGATGCAGCGCAGCAACTTAAACAAATCACGAGCCAATTTACTTGGGTAACCTTAATTCATTTACCGATTAATCAAGGTAAAGGAGCGGCGGTGATGGCTGGGTTCAATTATGCTTTAAATCAAGGCTATACCTATGCGATACAAATCGATGCAGACGGACAACATGATACCGACATTATTGCCGAATTGATTCATCAGTCACAATCAAATCCGTATGCACTTATCTCGGGTTGCCCTGTTTATGATAGCTCTGTTCCTAAACATCGGCTCATTGCCCGATATATTACTCATTTTTGGGTCTGGGTTGAAACCTTATCATTTTCAATTAAAGATAGCATGTGCGGATTACGTATCTATCCTTTGCAACAAACATGTAATTTAATTGCGCATTATCAAATTGGCAAAAGAATGGATTTTGATACAGATATTATGGTGAGGTTGTACTGGCAAGGTATGCCAACAATTTTTGTTCCTACTCAAGTCACTTATCCTAAAGATGGCATTTCACACTTTAAACCATTAAAAGATAATTTACTCATCACATGGATGCATACCCGATTATTTTTTGGTATGTTGCCACGTATCCCAACATTAATTAAACGAAACACATCCAAAAAGGCTTCACCGTCACATTGGTCACAGATAGAAGAAAGAAAAGGTCTTTGGGGAATCAAATTGATCCTCAAACTTTACCAAATTTTTGGTAAAAAAGTGGCAAAAACGATCATGTTTCCGGTTATAAGTTATTTTTGGTTAACCGGAAAAAAACAACGTCAAGCATCAAAAAACTATTTGCAACAAGTTAAACAATTTTATGAAAATGTCCCGTTAGTTGATAAAAAACAACTGACTTCTTTTCGGCATTTTCAGCGTTTTGGCGATTCACTCTTAGATAAATTAGCCAGCTGGCAAGGGGATATTAACATTCAAGATATTTATTCATCCAGCAAACAAATATTTTTCGATTTAATAAATAAAAAACAAGGCATAGTATTAATCTGCTCACATCTCGGTGACATAGAAATGTGCCGAGCCATTGCAGAGTATTCACATGATGTAAAAATTAATGCATTTGTGTTTAAAAAAAATGCCGCACGATTTAACCAAGTATTAAAAGAAGTCAATCAAGCCTCAACCTTTAATTTAATTGAAGTTGATAGCTTAGGGCCAGATACAGCAATCTTACTTAAACAAAAGCTTGAAGCCGGTGAATGGGTCGCTATTGTGGGTGATAGAACATCAAGCAATCCTCACCAAAGAATTCAAGAAAACAGCGTAATCTGGGCTGATTTTTTGGGTAAACCAGCGCCATTTCCTAAAGGTAGTTTTGTTTTGGCATCAGCTTTAGGTTACCCTGTCTATTTAGTTTGGGGGCTGAAACCCAATGGGCGTTATCAAGTCTATTTAGAGCATTTTGCTGATAAACTGATTACATCAAGAAAAAATCGCCAAGCTGAACTTGAAATGATCATTCAAAATTATGCAAAAAGATTAGAATATTACTGTCTTTTATCCCCTTTAGACTGGTTTAATTTCTTTGATTTTTGGCAATTCAGTCAACCCGATCCCAATAAATTAAATATAAGAAATAAAAGTAATGAAAAATGATTTGAAACACAGCGTAACAATTGAATATACCACTTCATTCCATGATACAGATGCAATGGGAGTGGTATGGCATGGTAATTATCTAAAATTTTTTGAAAAAGCAAGAGAAGCCCTATTCCAAAAATTTAATTACGGTTATCAAGAAATGATCGACTCTGGCTATTTGTGGCCGATTGTTGATACGCGAATAAAATACATATCGCCGACGATAGCAGAACAAACATTAAAAATTGTTGCTACCTTGGTAGAATACGAACATCGGATAAAAATTAATTATCTCATTTTAGATGCTAAAACCGAAAAAAAAATGACATCGGGCTATACCATACAAGTTGCCGTCTCTGCTTCAACACAAGAAATGAGCTTTATCACCCCTCAAATTTTCTTAAATCAATTTGGATTATAAAAATGAATAAATTTATTGCGCTCCTATTGACTACCCTTGCAATATTTTTTTCAAGCCTAACTTACGCTATCACACTTGATGAACTGCAACACCAATTCAGTAAAAATGAAGTGATTCGAGCGAATTTTACGCAAAATCGTTATATAAATGGATTATCCAATCCGCTTCATTCAACCGGAAAGATGATTTTATCCCAAAAATGGGGATTATGGTGGCAACAACAAACGCCTTTTACGATGACTTTGAAAATGAATAATCAAAGAATGGAGCAACGCATCGATGATCAAACGCCTCAAATTATTACCGCTGAAAATCAACCTCAATTATTCGAATTTAACCATCTGCTAACAGCTATTTTCACTGCTGATAAACAAAAGTTAGAAAATAACTTCATGATAAATTTGTCAGAACAAGAGCATCAATGGACACTTATCCTTACCCCCAAACTTGCGCCATTGAACAAAATATTTAAAGAGATAATTCTGACTGGTCATAAACATTTAAATACGATAACACTCAATGATATGCAACATGATAAAACAGTGATCACTTTTTCAAAACATCAAACGGCTAATTTGACAGAACATGAACTATCATTATTCAAATAATTCAATGAAATCAAAAAAACGAGCTTTTTGGTGGCTGTTAGTCGTTATGGGTTTGATGCTTGCGCTCGGTTATCTTATTTTGAATAGCAAACTTAACAGTAGTGTCTTATCACTGTTACCGAAAGAACAAACTCACGATGTGCCGACAGAACTTATTAATGGATTTCAAGACAGGCTTGATAAACAACTGGTTTGGTTAATCAAACCGACAGATCCCCATAATTTAGCCCCCATAACATGGTGGTACCAAAATCTAAAACAACAGTCTTTCATCGCTCAAGTTAATGGGCTAATTGATGAAAATTTTCAGCAAAATTGGGGGACTTTTACTTATCAATATCGTTATCAATTATTGGATGCAAAAACCATTGAACGACTTAAAACTGGCACTCAATTTAGTTGGATTCAAAGCCAACTTTATTCGCCATTTAGTGGTGTTAGTGCAGCTGAACTTAACCACGATCCCTTATTACTTACCCGTTCATCTCAACTAAATCAACTAAGTGACACGCATCATTTAACAATAAAAAATAATTGGCTAGCAGCCCAAGATGCACAAGGTGATATCTGGTATATGATTTATGCTGAATTAAACGGTTCATCGTTTAATATGAACGCTTCACATCAAATGGTGACACAACTTAATTTGTTAGCTGAACAGTTAAAAACAAAGTGGCCTGATACTCAAATTTTAAAACGGGGCGTACTGTTCTATAGTGATCACGCAAGTACTGAGGCAAAAGCAGATATTACCACGATTGGCAGTTTATCCATTATTGGCATTATTATATTAATGATTACGGTATTCCGCTCTGTCAGACCTGTTTTTCTTTCATTGTTATCAATTTTTATTGGTATGATTTGTGGATTAGTTGCGGTTCTCTCAATATTTGGTGAAATTCATATTATGACACTTGTCATGAGTACCAGTATCATCGGCATCACAATTGATTATTCATTGCACTATCTAACCGAACGTTTGCTTCATGGCAATCGTGAATCAGCAATGAGCAGTTTGAAAAAATTAATTTCTACATTGTTCATTGCATTATGCACCAGCTTTATAGCCTATCTAATTTTATTAATTGCCCCATTTCCTGGTTTAAAACAACTTTCTGTTTTTGCTGTATTTGGTTTAACTGGTGCATTTTTAACAGTCGTATGTTGGTATCCTTTTTTAGTTAAAAAATTACCTGTTCGTGAACAAGTTGGTCAACATTTATTAACTTTTTGGCTTCAGCTTTGGCAATCGAGCGTGATGCAATGGGGCATGGTGATCTTTGCATTAATCTTTATTGCTTATGGATTAATACATTTAAAAGTTGATGATGATATTAGTAAATTACAAACTTTGCCAGCCGAACTACAACAACAGGAAAAACAGATAGTCAGTATTACACACCAATCAAACGAACAAAAGTGGTTTATTGTTTTTGGCGATAATGCTCAGCAAACATTACAGCGGCTTGAAAATTTTATCCCACAATTAGAACATGCAAAACAACAAGGCGTATTTGCACAATATCAAATAATTAATTTACCTTCTATTAAAAAACAGCAAAAAAATGTTGCGCTGATTCAGCAATATGCCCCTGAAATCCTAGCTTCATTGCAACAATTAGGTATTAATGCAAATCCACCAAACATTGTGCAACCTATTGATGTTATCACTCCCGAACAATGGCAACAAAGTGTAATTAGTCAAGGTAGAAAGTTACTCTGGTTATCATTGAAAGATGGGAAAAGTGCAACATTAATTCCCATTAGTGGGATTGAGCAATTAACTGAACTTAAAGCGTTATCCAAACCAGATCAAGGTATTCATTGGTTAGATCGCCGTTCAGAATTTAATACCATGTTTACCCATTATCGAATCCATTTATCACAATTAATGGTTGGAGCCGTATTAATTATTTGTTTGTGCTTTATTTTTTATAATATCAAACAAGGTTTAAAATTTGCGTTAAAAAGCACATTACCTACACTGTTATCAATTGGTATCGCGCTATCGGTACATGGTATAATAGGGCAAACAATAAATTTATTCTCAATGTTAGCACTGATTCTTGTCATTGGCATCGGTATCGACTATAGTCTATTTTTAAGTAATGATAAAAGCCAAACTCAAAGTGCACTATTGGCAGTGATTTTGGCTGCCTTAACAACATTATTATCGTTTGGTCTACTCATTATTAGCCATACTAGTGCAATTATGGGATTTGGTTTAGTTTTAACAAGTGGCATATTTGGCGCTTTTTTATTTGCTCCACTTGTTATAAGAAATAAAACATAAAACACAAATAAATAGAAATATCAGGAATTTTTGGATGAAGAAATATTTAGTTTTACTGATTTTAGCACTAACAACACTCATTTCAGCATGCGCACATCAATCTGAACAACCAAAAGCTTGGTTAACTAAGCAAATTAATATCAAATTGCCATCGCCCAAATTTAATCAACCTTATCACGACCAACAACTTCTTAAATTTAAATACCACAATCACGAAAATTCAATTATTACGTTAGTGGATGCGAATCAAAATCAATTGAAAGTTGTGGCATTATCTGCATTAGGAGTGCGGCTATTTGAACTTGAATATGACGGAAAAAATGTTAAAACGAAACAGAACATTTTTGTTAAAGAACTGCCTCCTCCAGAGCAAGTTCTATCAGATATTTTGTTTAGCATTTTACCAACCAAAGAGTGGCAATCTTCATTACCGAAAGGTTGGATTCTGGTTGATAATGAATTTAACCGAATCTTATCAGATGATAAAAATGAACCTATACTGACCATAACTTATCAAGAAAAACTGTCTGATCAGATCCGCAAACCGATCCGAATTGAACATCAAATATTTGGATATCAAATTATTATACAAAGTATGGATACAGCTAAATGATATATATAGCGGCACTTGGTGCAATTAATGCTTTAGGTAATAACCTTACAGAGATAAAACAAAATTTAACAGAAAAATCTGGCGCCAGACACTGTCTGGTTGAAGAAAATCACTGGTTATTAAATGGTAAAAAAACCTGGTTAGGCAAAGTGAAAGACAACTTGCCTGATATTCCAGAACATTTATCCCAATATGGAACACGCAATAATCAATTATTGTATGCAGCTTATTTACAAATTCAGCATGAAATTCATCAAACTATCGAAAAATACGGTACTCAACGTGTTGCTATCATAATGGGAACCAGCACATCAGGAATTCATGAAGGTGATATTTATATTAAACATTGTTTAACCAATAATAATCAACAAAACTTATTTACCTACAATCAGCAAGAATTGGGGGATCCGTCTTCGTTCCTTAAGGCTTTACTAAAATTACAAGGCCCAAGCTATACCATATCAACTGCTTGTACGTCGAGCGCAAGAGCAATTATCAGTGGTAAGCGACTTATTGAAGCAGGTATTGTTGATGCTGCAATAGTGGGCGGTGCAGATAGTCTTGGTAGAATGCCTATCAATGGTTTTAATGCCCTAGAAGCCCTATCAGAAAATCCTTGTATGCCTTTTGCCCAAAATCGTAATGGAATAAATATTGGTGAAGCAGGCGCAATATTTTTATTAACGAAAACTGAAACCAGTGACATTGCTGTTTTAGGTACTGGCGAATCCTCCGATGCTTATCATATATCTTCACCTCATCCCGAGGGCATTGGCGCTGAACAAGCGATGCAATCAGCGCTGGATGATGCCAAATTACAACCAAGCCAAATTGGTTATATTAATTTACATGGTACAGCAACCATATTGAATGATATCGCTGAAAGTAAAGCAGTCTACCGATTATTTAATCAAACATTACCACCCTGTAGCTCAACAAAACATCTGACCGGGCATACTTTAGGTAGTGCGGCTGCCACCGAATTAGCTATTAGTTATTTATTACTTGAACAAAATATTTATCTACCTAAACAAGATTTTTCAATATCGCAATATGATGAAAATCTGGATAAAATCAACATAGTTACTCAAGAAATGATGTTAAAAAAACCTATTATAATGTCAAATTCTTTTGCATTTGGAGGCAATAATACATCACTTATAATTGGAAAAGTTTAATGCAATATCATTTAGCAAGTTATTATTTACCACACGAAAAACCAATGGTCATGATTGAAAAGGTTCACTTTGTTGATGCACAGCAATGCATTTGCAGTGTTGAGGTAAATAAACAAGGCATACTATCCCCTTTTTTAAATGAAGATGATACGTTACCAAATTTTTATGCCATTGAGTTAATGGCTCAAACTATAGGTGTATGGAATGGTTATCATGGCATGGTGAGTGATAAAAAACCCACACTTGGTATGTTATTAGGCGGACGCGCAATTAAAAGTACGTTAAACGCCTTTCCATGCAATAGTCATTTAATGATTCATGCAAATTTGGTACTTAATGATGCCAAATTGGCTAATTTTGAATGCAAAATTATGATCAATCAAGAAATCGTTACAACCGGAAAATTAAATGTTTATGAACCAGATGAATGCGAATTAGACAATTTATTTGGTCAACAGCGATTTGGATAGGAGAAGAACAATAATGGAAAGAACAGTACTTGTCACTGGGGCAAGTAAAGGAATTGGTCAAGCGATTGCTTACAAACTTTCACAAGATGGTTTCACTATCGCCGTTCATTACCACAGTGATAAGCAAGGCGCACTTGATACTCTAGCTACCATTGAAAAATTGGGTGGTAAAGCACGTTTAATACAATTTGATGTCAGTAACCATTCGCAATGTCAACAAACTATTGAGCAAGATATTGCACTTAACGGCGCCTATTATGGTGTTGTGAATAATGCAGGAATCATACGAGATGGCGCCTTCCCTGCATTAACAGAAAATGATTGGAAAGATGTTATTCATACAGATCTCGATAGTTTTTATAATGTTCTTCATCCTTGTATTATGCCAATGATTGGACTACGCCGTGGCGGGCGTATTATTGTTATCTCATCTGTCTCTGGCATAGCAGGCAATCGAGGACAAGTTAATTATAGCGCAGCAAAAGCGGGGGTAATCGGCGCAAGTAAAGCCTTAGCACTTGAACTGGCTAAACGAAAAATCACTGTTAATTGTATTGCTCCGGGATTAATTGATACTGGCATATTAGATATGGAACCCATTGCACTGCAAGAAGCAATGAAAATGATTCCATTAAAACGAATGGGACAGGTTGAAGAAGTTGCGGGGCTTGCCAGCTATTTAATGTCAGATTTAGCAGGATATGTCACACGCCAAGTCATTTCAATCAATGGAGGAATGATATGACCAAAAGAGTCGTTATAACAGGTATGGGTGGTGTCACGGCATTTGGCAATGACTGGTTAAGTGTACAAACAAATTTAAAGCAATTAAATAATGCCGTCAGATATATGCCTGAATGGGAAATTTATGACGGACTGCACACAAAATTGGGTGCCCCTATCGACAATTTTACCTTGCCAGAACATTATA
Source organism: Gilliamella sp. CG25 (assembly GCF_046635705.1). Taxonomy (NCBI): domain Bacteria; kingdom Pseudomonadati; phylum Pseudomonadota; class Gammaproteobacteria; order Orbales; family Orbaceae; genus Gilliamella; species Gilliamella sp. CG25. The sequence continues at coordinate 88,717 of NZ_JBIDFJ010000005.1, forward strand.
CCCGTAAAAAAACTCGCTCTATGGGTAGAGTGTCATTACTGTCTACTAAAGCAACAGAACTCGCGTTAGAAAAAGCAGGATTATTAGATGATCCAATCCTAACGAATGGTGAAACAGGTATCGCTTTTGGTTCTTCAACAGGAAGCACTCAGCCGGTTGCTGAATTTGCAACTATGTTAAACGAAAAACATACTAACAACATAACGGCGACCACCTATATACAAATGATGCCACATACAACAGCGGTAAACACTGGCTTATTTTTTGGATTAAAAGGTAGATTGATAACAACCTCGAGTGCTTGCACTTCCGGAAGCCAAGCTATTGGATATGCTTATGAAGCCATTAAATACGGGATGCAAACTATTATGGTTGCTGGAGGCGCTGAAGAGTTATGCCCTTCCGAAGCTGCTGTATTTGATACTTTATTCGCAACAAGCCAATTAAACGATCAACCCAAAAAATCACCACGACCTTATGATCGGGATAGAGACGGACTGGTTATTGGTGAAGGAGCCGGTGCACTTATACTGGAAGAGTATGAACATGCCAAAGCCCGAGGTGCTAAAATATATGGTGAAATTATCAGTTTTAAAACCAATTGCGATGCTAGTCATATCACACAACCACGCCAAGAAACCATTCAAATCTGTATGGAACAAGCTTTACAACAAGCAAGATTAGATCCTAAACAAATTGGTTACATTAGTGCTCACGGTACAGCTACCGCCAGAGGTGATATAGCCGAAAGTAATGCTGTTGCCAATATCTATGGTAACCAAACCCCAATATCGTCATTAAAAAGCTATTTTGGACATACACTTGGGGCTTGTGGTGCAATTGAAGCTTGGTTATCTGTCGAAATGATGCATAATGGTTGGTTCAACCCAACTATTAACCTTGAAAATGTCGATCCTGCTTGTGGTGACTTGGATTATATTGTCGGTTCAGGCCGAAATTTGGATATTGAATATATGCAAACCAATAATTTTGCTTTTGGCGGTATCAACACTTCAATTATTATTAAACGTATCTAGTTTTTTCTAAAAATAACAACTGTATAACTTAATTACAGTTGTTATTTTCTAGGGGGAAGTAATTAATACTCCGTTTCAAGCGAATAAAAAGGGCATTACAGGCCATTTCCTTGCCTGAAAAACAATCTTTCAACGCTTTTTACCACATTTTTTGAAATTTTCTCAGAAAGTTTTTGTCTACGTTGATAACTGACAGAAATAATCTTATGCGAATCCAAGTGAGATAAAATAAAATCATCACTGGTACTGATTTCATCCACCAAGCCTTTATCTTTCGCTTGTGTTGCAAACCAGTGTTCACCCGTTGCCACTTGATCGATATCGATATTGGGACGATACTCTTTAACAAAATCTTTAAATAACAGATGAGTTTCTTCAAGTTCTTGTTTGAATTTTTGGCGACCTTCCTCAGTGTTTTCACCAAACATGGTTAACGTCCGTTTATACTCCCCTGCTGTTTGTAACTCAATATCCACATCATGCTTTTTAAGTAAGCGATTAAAGTTAGGAATCTGAGCAACCACGCCAATCGAACCAACGATAGCAAAAGGTGCTGCAACAATTTTATTAGCGGTACATGCCATCATATATCCACCACTTGCGGCCACTTTATCAACGACAGCAGTAAAAGGAATATTACGAGTTCTGAAACGTAATAATTGTGATGCAGCTAATCCATAACCATGTACAACACCACCAGGACTTTCAAGTTTAATCACAACTTCATCTTCAGGTTTAATAATCGCTAATACCGCCGTAATTTCTTGACGTAATTCTTCAACTTCGTGCGCATCCATACTACCATTAAAAGATAACACAAATAGTTTGGGTTTGGTCTTTTCGTCCGTTTGGTTAATGGTCTGTGAATCAGGCGAATCTTCGGAGATCCCTGCTTTAGGCTGTTCGCCCGCTTTTTCCTGTTTCTTTTTTTGCTTAGCTGCTAATTTTGCCTGTTTCTTCTCAAGCTTTTTCTGTTTTTTGAGATCTTTCATAAACTGCTTAGCTTCGAGCTCGTCCATGCTCGACATTAACATTTCATCTTTAACTTGTTCATACTCTTGACTGACATCTTTTACCGATAAGCGACCAGCAATCGTTGCCGATTTGCGACGCTGACTTAATATGAAGATCAGCACGGCTAAAATTGCAACAACAACAGTAGCTGTTTCAGCTAAGAAAAGAGAATATACTGAAAACCAATTCATTTAATAATTATCCTTTGATTGAATATTTTATTTATTATAACAATATAATTGAGGATTGTGCCGAAAATCAACAAAGATAAAAATTGTCGCTTTATTCGGCAATTCAAATTATTTATACTGTTAGCCCAATTTATTGTTATATGAGAACGAATATGTCTTTACGCCCAATTACCGAAATTGCCAATCACTGTAATATACCTGAAGAATTTGTCCTTCCTTATGGTAAACATGTAGCCAAGATCGATTTATCCATTATCAAAGAAAATCAAAACAAAACAACAGGCAAATTGGTACTTGTTACTGCTATTACGCCAACTCCCCTTGGAGAAGGTAAAACGGTCAATACCATTGGGCTAAGTGAAGGATTGAATTACTTAGGCAAAAAAGCGATTGCTTGCATTCGTCAACCCAGTCTTGGACCAGTATTTGGTGTAAAAGGTGGCGCAGCCGGTGGTGGGCAAGCCGAAGTATTACCGATGGAGACATTAAATTTACATTTAACGGGTGACATCCATGCGATAACAGCAGCGCATGATTTAGCATCGGCAGCATTAGATTCACGACTTTATCACGAAGATCGTCTTGGTGATGAATTCACAAACGAAACGGGATTACCTCGTTTAAATATTGATATTCATCGCATTGTTTGGAAACGCGTCATTGATCATAACGATCGAGCATTACGTAAAATTACTGTTGGCGTCGGTGGCGGTGTAAATGGCGTTGAACGTCAAGATGGATTTGAAATTACCGCTGCTTCTGAGCTTATGGCAATTTTAGCTTTAGCTTCGGATTTACAAGATATGCGTGAACGCATTGGACGTATTATTTTAGCTTATAATACTAATGGCGAACCAATAACGGCTGAGCAACTTGAAGTTGCAGGTGCAATGACAGTATTACTTAAAAATGCCATTAACCCAAATCTGATGCAAACTGTCGAAAATACACCGGTTTTAATTCATGCCGGGCCTTTTGCTAATATTGCGCATGGTAACTCTTCTGTTATTGCGGATCGCATTGCATTAAAACTTGCTGACTATGTGGTGACTGAAGCAGGATTTGGATCGGATATGGGGATGGAAAAATTCTTCAATATCAAATATCGCCAAGCAGGAATCAAAGCCGATTGTGTTGTATTGGTAGCGACTGTACGAAGTTTAAAATCTAACAGTGGTAAATATAACATTAAGCCGGGTCAACCCATTCCAAAAGAGATATCGGAATCTAATGTTGAATTACTTGAAATTGGTGCAGCTAACTTGGCATGGCATATTAATAATGCCAAAAGTTATGGTTTACAAGTCATTGTAGCTATAAATCGCTTTCCACATGATAGCGAAGAAGAACTTGCTTTCTTACAAAAATACGCGGTTGAACATGGCGCATTGGCGTGTGAAATTAGTGAAGTCTTTACACAAGGTGGTAAAGGTGCTGAAAAACTGGCTGAGCATGTTATCAAAGCTTGCGCTATGCCGAGTACAATTCAATTGCCCTACCCAGATAACATGCCATTGATTGATAAGATTCAAACTATGGTAAAAAAATATGGCGCTAACAAAGCAAATTTATCAGCTAAAGCATTGGAAAACATTAAAGAGATCGAAGCATTGAAACTGGATCATCTGCCACTTTGTATTGCTAAAACACCTATGTCAATTAGTGCTGATGCCAACTTAAAAAATGTCCCTACGAACTTTGATGTCGATATCAGTCATCTAGCCATATCCGCTGGTGCTGGTTTTATTCGAGTTTATGCAGGAAACGTCATGACCATGCCAGGACTTGGTACCAATCCAGCTTATAGGCAAATTGATATTGATAAAGATGGTAACATTATAGGTTTAAGCTAATGCAAGAAGTGATTATGCAAACCAAACAACAATATAAAGCATTTATAGATGAACAAAACTGTATTGGCTGTGGCAAATGTATTCGCGTTTGTCCAACCGATGCAATTGTTGGCAGTAAACAAGTTTTACATTCCATTTTGCCACAATTATGTACCGCATGTAGTAATTGTATTAATACCTGCCCAACGGACTGTATTACTTTAAGCACTTTAGGCGTGAGACTAAGTGACGCAGAAGAGTTACAGTTAACGCAGAAAAAACAGCAACGGCTCAATCACAATCAGTTAGTTCCACCGACAATATTATTTCCTCGCACTGTGCCAACAAGTAATACTCAAAAATCGGTCAATCAAACCGATCGTAAACAGTCAATTGCTGATGCGATTGCCAGAGTAAAAGCCAAAAAAAACCTCGCTAAGTAGCGAGGTTTTTATTTAAGACTCTATGCCAACCAATTATTCATTCGGTTAACATCAAACATGTATTAGTCTTTATTGCCACTTCTGAATGCTCGTTTACGATCATTTTCAGTTAAATGACGTTTACGAATACGAATCGATAATGGTGTAACTTCGACTAATTCATCATCATCAATAAACTCTAATGCTTGTTCTAGTGACATCTTAACAGGTGGTGAAAGCGTTGTCGCTTCATCAGTACCTGACGCACGCATATTGGTTAATTTTTTACCTGTTAAACAGTTAACCGTTAAATCATTTGATCGAGTATGAATACCAATAATTTGACCTTCATAAACTTCAGCACCATGACCTAAGAATAATTTACCACGATCTTGCAAGCTATAAAGCGCATACGCTAATGCTTTACCCGTACCGTTCGAAATCATTACCCCGTTATTACGTTGTCCAATTTCACCCGGACGCACATCATCATAATGACTGAATGTAGAATAAAGTAAACCAGTACCCGACGTCATTGTCATAAATTCAGTTCTAAAACCGATAAGACCACGGCTTGGAATCACATAATCTAAACGTACACGTCCTTTACCATCAGGTAACATATTGGTTAAATCACCTTTACGTAAACCAAGTGCTTCCATCACTGAACCTTGATGTTGCTCTTCAATATCAAGCGTCACTTGTTCAAATGGTTCTTGTTTTTTACCGTCAATGTCACGATAAATAACTTTAGGGCGTGATACCCCTAATTCATAACCTTCACGACGCATATTTTCGATTAATACTGATAAATGCAATTCACCTCGACCAGATACTCTAAATGCATCCGGATCTGGCGTTTCTTCAACACGAAGCGCTACGTTATGCACGAGTTCTTTTCTTAAACGTTCTAAAATTTGACGTGAAGTGACATATTTACCTTCTTTACCAGCAAAAGGAGAACTGTTGACATTAAAGAACATCGTTACAGTTGGTTCATCAACACTTAAAGCAGGTAAAGCTTCAACACAACTATTATCACAAATCGTATCAGAAATACCTAACTCACCTAATCCGGTTAAAGCAATAATATCACCCGCTTCAGCAACTTCTGCTTCATAACGTTGCAAGCCTAAATGACCTAAAACTTGCCCTACTTTACCCGTTCGTTTATTCCCTTCACTATCAATAATAGTGACTTGTTGATTTGGTTTTACACGACCTCGTTTAATGCGACCAATGCCTATAACGCCAACATAATTATTATAATCAAGTTGTGAAATTTGCATTTGGAATGGGCCGTCTAAATCAACTTTCGGTGGCTCAACATATTTTACAATCGCTTCGAATAATGGCGTCATATCTTCAGCCATATTTTCATGGTCAAGCCCTGCGATTCCCATTAAAGCTGAAGCATAAACAATCGGAAAATCTAATTGTTCATCAGTCGCACCTAAATTGACAAACAAGTCAAACACTTGATCGACAACCCAATCAGGACGCGCACCCGGACGGTCAACTTTATTAATAACAACGATTGGTTTTAAACCATGAGCAAACGCTTTTTGTGTCACAAAACGTGTTTGTGGCATTGGGCCGTCCATTGCATCAACCAGCAATAGCACAGAATCCACCATAGACATAACACGTTCAACTTCACCACCAAAATCAGCATGTCCTGGGGTGTCAACAATATTTATACGGTAACCATTCCAGTCAATCGCTGTGTTTTTAGCTAAAATGGTAATACCACGCTCTTTTTCAAGCGCATTTGAATCCATTATTCGCTCGTTATCGTCACCACGCAAATTATCAAGCGTACCTGACTGTTTCAACAATTTATCAACCAAAGTTGTTTTACCATGGTCAACGTGAGCAATAATGGCTATGTTTCTTAAATTTTCAATCACAATTAAAATCCCAATTAGGAGACAGATTCTTTAGGCGCAATATTGTACACCTTTTTGATCCAAATGTTGATCTATATCATAAAGTTTCTTTAAAAGAGTGCAATAAATTGATAACCATTTAGAATTTTTAAATTATATTACAAAAAATTAGATTATTAACACACTTCGGCATAAAACTGATCAGCAAACTCTTCTACTTTTGACCAATCTGTATATTCAATCATGGGTTTACTTACATCGGTATCACCTTTTCCAAGCCACATAATAAAACGGATCATATTACGGTCAAACCAATTATATTGTGGATAATAAAGTGCCCCAGCAAAGACAGCTTTGATAGTCGGTTTCCATAATATTTTAGCTAAAAACTTTCTGGTATATAAATTGGTTTCAGGGGTATTTTTATTGGGCTTTCTTGCCACCATATTCACCCCAAAAAATCCAGACTTTATTTGATTTAATTGCTGATAATGAGCATCAATAAATTTTTTCATTATTTTATTGTAAAAACCATAACGAATTGAACTTCCAAGTAGCACAGCTTGATAGGGTGCTAAATCGATTTTGGTATCCGGTAATAACTCAATCACGTCACAATCACACTTGTGACCCAAACGATTTTTTATTCGCTCCATAATTTTGAGTGTTTGTTTTTCGTGCGTAGTATAAAGTAACAAGACTTTAATAGCAGTGGTCATAACATTGCCTCTTTATTTTAAATATCGACTAATTATCAATATTACTTTTTTTATGATAAAAATTAACAAATTCGGGATGATTTCATGCAAAACTTTGATTATAGTATTAAGCTAATTTAACCAGACCGGAACTGAATATGACGATTTCACCTCCAAAACTGAGTGCAATTATTTTGGCGGCAGGAAAAGGCACACGGATGTATTCCAACCTTCCTAAAGTTTTACACAAAATCGGCGATAAACCGATGTTACAACATGTTATTGATACTGTTCAACAACTTAATCCCCATCATATCAATATTATCTACGGACATGGCAAAGATCAGCTTGAAAAGGCACTGGAAAATCAATCCGTAAATCTTGTTTTTCAAGCTGAACAACTCGGAACAGGACACGCAGTCCAGCAAGCCATACCTTATATTCAAGATGAAGAAGATATTTTGATTTTATATGGTGATACGCCACTTATATCGGTTCAAACATTGCAAACTTTAATTGACAATAAACCCAAACAAGGTATTGCACTGTTAACCGTTAAACTGGATGATCCAACTGGCTATGGACGTATTGAGCGTAAAGATGGCAAAGTGACCGCCATTGTTGAACAAAAAGATGCCACGCCAGAACAGCAAAAAATTAATGAAATTAATACGGGTATTATGATCGTAACAGGAAAACTATTGAAAAACTGGTTATCTCGTTTAACCAATCATAATGCACAAAAAGAGTACTATCTTACTGATATTATCAATTTTGCTTATCAAGATGGATATGACATTATTACTGCTCACCCTATTGAACAATTTGAAGTTGAGGGAGTTAATAATCGTCTACAATTGGCCACGCTAGAGCGCCACTATCAACAGCAACAAGCAAAATGTTTACTTAACGCAGGCGTGACTCTACTTGATCCCGAGCGATTTGACTTACGAGGCACTCTTTCACATGGTATGGATGTCACCATTGATTGTAACGTCATCATCAAAGGCAATGTCAAATTAGGGAATAACGTCTTTATCGGTGCTGGATGTATCTTAAAAGACTGCATCATTGGCGATAATAGTGAAATTAGTCCTTATAGCATAATTGAAGATTCAATCATTTCTGAACAATGTACGATAGGGCCTTTTGCTCGATTACGACCAGGCTCAAAACTCGATGAAAAAGCACATGTCGGTAACTTTGTTGAACTTAAAAAAGCCCATTTAGGCAAAGCCAGTAAAGCGGGTCATTTAAGTTACCTTGGAGATAGTGAAATAGGGAGTAACGTTAATATCGGTGCAGGCACTATCACTTGTAATTATGATGGTGCAAACAAATTTGAAACCATTATTGAAGACGATGTCTTTGTTGGCTCTGATACACAGTTAATTGCCCCTGTGAAAATTGGGAAAGGCGCAACCATTGCAGCAGGAACAACGGTTACTAGCAACGTAGGGGACAATGAACTTGTGGTAAGTCGTGTTAAACAAAGGCAAATTAGTGGCTGGAAGCGACCTACAAAATCAAAATAGCGAGGAGTAAACTGTGTGTGGAATTGTCGGTGCCATTGCTAACCGTAATGTAGAAGAAATTCTGTTAGAAGGCTTAAAACGATTAGAGTATCGGGGTTATGATTCGGCTGGTCTTGCCATTATATCGCCACAAGGTGAATTACAAAGAGTAAGGCGAGTTGGAAAAGTCAATAAACTGAAAGAAGCACTTGATAGCAAACCATTAAAAGGCTCGATAGGCATTGCGCATACACGTTGGGCTACACATGGTGAACCGACAGAACTCAATGCGCATCCCCATATTTCCGATTATATTGCTGTTGTTCATAATGGTATTATTGAAAACTATGAACCACTCCGTGAAAAGTTGATTGCTAAAGGCTATCAATTTCGCTCTGAAACAGATACGGAAGTTATTGCCCACTTAATTCACGATATCGTTTCAACTGATAATTGTTCATTATTTGATGCGGTAAAAAAAGCCATACCATTACTACGAGGAGCTTATGGTACCGTAATTATGGATATACGAAACCCTGACCAACTTGTGGCAGCTCGTTCCGGTAGCCCATTAGTGATTGGTTGTGGTATCGCTGAACATTTTATTGCCTCAGATCAACTTGCTTTATTACCCGTGACCAATCAGTTTATCTATTTAGAAGAAGGTGATATTGCACTGATTACACACAAAACCGTTTCTATATTTGATAAAAATAACAATCAAGTTAAGCGCCCATTTGTCTCCTCTGATGTTAAATATGATGCTGGAAGTAAAGCAGGTTATAACCATTACATGCAAAAAGAGATATACGAACAACCTAATGCAATCAAAAATACATTAGAAGGTCGTATACAGCATGGCAAAGTCAATTTATCTGAATTAGGCGAACAATCTAATACGATACTGAAACAAGTTGAACATATCCAAATTGTTGCTTGCGGTACCGCTTATAATGCTGGTATGGTTGCTCGCTATTGGTTTGAGGCATTATCAGGGATTCCTTGTGATATTGAAATAGCCTCAGAATTTCGCTATCGTAAACCTGCTAAGCGTAAAAATAGTTTATTCATTTCACTATCTCAATCGGGTGAAACCGCTGACACACTTGCCGCATTAAGGTTAGCAAAAGAAAATCACTATTTAAGCACCTTAGCCATATGTAATGTCGCTGCTTCAACATTAGTACGTGAAGCCGAACTGGTATTATTAACCAAAGCAGGAGTTGAAATTGGTGTAGCTTCAACGAAAGCATTTACCACTCAATTGACTGTATTACTACTACTTGTTGCAAAATTAGGCCGATTAAATCAAATGGCTCAAAGTACGGAACAAGCAATTGTCCATGCTCTCCAAACCTTGCCCAATCGTATTGAACAAGTACTCATGGCGGAACCGAAAATCAAAAAACTAGCCGAACAATTTGTTAATAAACATCATGCGCTCTTTTTAGGGCGTGGCGAGCAATACCCGATTGCCATGGAAGCATCATTAAAATTAAAAGAGATCTCTTATATCCATGCAGAAGCTTATGCCGCAGGTGAACTAAAACATGGGCCTTTAGCCCTTATTGATGCCGATATGCCCGTTATAGTGATGGCACCCACAAACGACATGCTAGAAAAGCTGAAATCAAATATTGAAGAAGTTCGGGCTCGGGGCGGTCAACTTTATGTTTTTGCCGAACAAAATGCAGGATTTATAAGCGATGATACAATGCATATCCTTAACCTGCCTTATATTGAAGAGTTAACGGCACCTATCTACTACACCGTACCGACACAATTGCTTGCTTACCATGTAGCTTTAATCAAAGGCACAGACGTTGATCAACCTCGTAATTTGGCAAAATCGGTGACTGTTGAATAGCTTTTTAAATATATTGTCTAACAGTCTTAAATTTTAAATTGACCTATCAGACAAGCCTCTTTTTTAACGAGTTTGAATAACCCAATATCATCCATAGACTGATTGGGTTAAGCAAAAATTGATTAATTCAAAAATTATTTAAGTTTAAGCTGCAGCTTTTTTCTTTTTGAATATAAAAAATAGAATGAATGCGATTAGCATTAAAATGACATGGAAACCTACATAGAAAAAATAAACACCGCTATTTTCGCCATTATTAGCTGCACTTGCTAGTAATAATGAAGGCGATAAAAACGCAGTACTAATAATATTGATTCCGTATGTAACGCCTGAAAGTGTAGGGAATTGGACAAATGTGATTAAAGCTAAAATGCTACAACCCATAGCAATCCATAAACCACCAACTGGAATAAAAATAGATAATGCTGCAAAGATTAATACAATATAGATAATGCTTTCATGTATACCTCAATGTAAAAAACTAATCCTAAAATGAATATTTCATTTTCGAAATTATAAATATTAAAACTGCCTTGTAAAGGCAGGTGGTAATGATAACAGAAATTGACATTACATCAAGTTAGAAGAATCAAATGTTTATCTCAAATATTTCACTAAGAAACCACTGAAAAGCTTGTTTGAGTTGAAATCAATGACAATCAACTACCGATAAACGGAGTTATTCATAAATATATATAAAAATTTATTTAAAAATTCATATTGACCAACTTCAAAACAAAACCTTAAGTATCATCAGAGCTTATAACGAAGTTAATCAAACTTAACTCAAAACAATAAATGTTATTTAAATTAATTATTAATATCAAATATTATTCCCTGCAATTAAATAATTAAATTTTTACTTATCTAAAAAATTTACGAATTATTTAAATTTTGTTGACATTAAAAAAATAATAAATTAACATTTATTTGACGTTGTTAACGTCATTTTTACATTTAAATTACAAGGAGCTATTATGTTTATTAAAACAAACAAATCTTTAGAGACATCAAAACTCAACGGGTCTCAAATAATTGACCTTAACGAAAATGAGATTAATTTAGTTAACGGTGGTCGTCGTGGAACCATTGAGGGAGGTTGTCAAATTTCAAGAGGACGTGGTAAAGATAAATGGCATTGTGGTGTTACTGTCACCACGTCATGGTAAATTCTAACTGAGTTTCACTAATATTTATGCAGTAATATAAACTTTTACTGCATAATTTTTTGTCATACAAATTATAGAACAGTTAAAATGAAAAAAATATTATTAAGTGTAGTTTTTTTTGCAATAATTCCATTTTTATCACAATCCCAAGAATTAGAATGGTTCTTAGATGAAGATGAGCAAGGTCTACTATTTATAGCATTAAAAATTAATGATCTTGATGAAGAACTTACATGTATACTAGATACAGGAACTACAGAGGTCTTAAATTTACCAATAGATACTATTAATAAAATTGAAGATAAAGTTGAAAAAGATGATAAACGAAAGCGTACTGATATACTAGGCAACATCCAATATTCTCGTCAATTTATGTTACGAAACGTTAAAATTAATAATTTATTTTATGAAAAATTAGAAATTGAAGAGTATAAACCTTGGGGAGCTATTTTAGATATAAATACTGGAGAGAAAAAAGCAAAAAAAGAGCAAAATTTTGATTATCAACATGTTGCAGTAGCTGGTTTAGGCTTTTTTGTAAATAAAGTTGTTACTTTTGATATCATAAGTAACAAACTCATTTTATCTGATAATTTTACAAAACAAATTGAAAACGATTGGTTAGAAATACCTTTCACTAAAGGTTCAAAAGGACATTTAATATTAAATGCTACTGATGATGTCAAAAGTTATGCATTAATATTCGATACTGGTGCAGGAAAAAATATAATTAGTTCTAAAAAACTTTCTAAAAATAGAGAATTAATAAAATTAAAGGAGTTTCCTTTTTATATTACGGAACTATCTTTTGTCGATATTCCTAATTTTAAAGATGATTTTATAGTACTTGATGGGTTAACTGATGATTTGCCTGCTGATGGCATACTTGGCAATGATTTTTTATACAGTTATATCGTTAAGATTGATTTTAAAAATCAGAAAATGTGGATAAAACCTCAACCGGAAGAATAATATATCCTAAATTTACGGTATTTAAACTTACTACTCTATCAACATATGCAATATATGAAACAAGAACCAATTTTAAACAATAAAATTGGCATTAAATAAAAAAACTCCATCATAACTAAATTTATAGTAATAATGGGAAAATTTAATAAGTCAAAAATTAAATTAAAAATATGAATAAATCGAATGAATCGAATGAATCTTTATTTAGAAGCGAATGTATTGAAAACAATAAAGTTACGATAGTTGGTCAAATAATGCTTGTTACTCCGTTTAGTATAACATTAATCAATATTTTTTTTCTTATAATATTTATAGCAATAATTTACCTTTTTATTTTTTTTGATTATGGAAGAAAAATACATGTAACTGGCACTTTGTTACCAGTTGAGGGAGTTGTAACAATTTTGTCAGCTGAACCTAGTATCGTTGACCAAATACTAGTGAAAGAAAATCAAAAGATAAAAATGGGTCAAACGTTATTTGTTTTAAGAAATTTGAAATATAGCTCCACACATGATGCAGTACAAAAATTCTTAGTTAACAAAAAAAATAGCTTGACCCATCAGCATAATATTTTTCTTAATCAAAATAATATTAAAAAAATATCATTAGAAAAAACTTTAAAAAATTTAGAAGAAGAAAAAAATATTTTACAAACACAGATTTTAGTACAATCAGAACGAGTAGAAATCGCAAATGAAATATCAGAAAAATTTAAAAAACTCATAAAAGCAGAATCAGTTTCAATAATTGATTACAATAACAAGCAATCAGAATTACTTGATCAAAAATCTATATTATTTGATCTTCAACAAAAACTTACATCAACAGATCGTAATATTTCAGATCTTGAAACTGAACTTCTTCAAATACCCTTACAAGAAAAGCAAGAGATATCAAAATTTGAACAAGAATTAAGTTTAATAGAAAAAGAGCTGATTGAAAACGAGGGGCTTATGTTGATGAATATTGTTGCTCCTAAAGATGGAGTTATTAGTACTATTATGATTTCGAAAGGACAAAGCATTGGAGATGATGTCATCATAGCTACACTTTTGCCTGAAAATCAAAATCTTGAAGCTAATTTATTTATTCCATCTAGTGCAATTGGTTTCTTAAAAGTTGGATTGCCTGTATCAATTAGATATGATGCTTTTCCATACCAAAAATTTGGTCAACATAACGGTATTATTAATGAAATTTCTAATAACACCCTATATTTAAATGAATTAAAATCAATTGGTATCTATTCCCAAAAATTTAACGATGAAAAGGATGCATTTTATCGCGTCAAAGTAAAATTAGATGATCAAACTATGAAAGCTTATGGTAAGAACTATCCTTTGAAAGTTGGTATGACTTTAGAATCAAATATTATTCTGGAAAAAAGAAAGATTTATGAATGGATATTTGAACCTATATTTAGTATTAAAGGTAATAAATAATGCAACATCAATTAAATTTATCATTTATTAGTAAAAGAAAGTTACCTTTATTTTTACAAAGTGAATTATCTGAATGTGGTTTAGCATGTATTGGTATGATTGCTCATTATTGGGGAAAAGAATTTAGTTTAAATGATCTAAGACAAAAATACCCTTTTACTTTACGAGGAGCTTCACTTAAAAATATTATAGATATTGCGGTAGATTTAAAATTTAATTGTCGTCCAATAAAATTAGATATCGATAACTTAAAAAATTTAGCATGTCCTTGTATTTTACACTGGGATTTAAATCATTTTGTGGTATTAAAAAAAGTAAAAGGAAATAATGCTTATATTCATGATCCTGCTATAGGTAAAATAAAATTAAATATTCAACAAGTTTCAAAACATTTTACTGGAATTGCAATTGAAATCACACCTTCATCATCATTTTCTCCCTATAAAGCAACTTCTAAAATAACTTTTAAATCTGTCATGGGGAAAGTTATTGGATTAAAAAAAGGGTTGCTACAGTTATTTATGTTAGGCATCCTCATTCAAATATGTATGCTTATTTCACCATTATATTTACAATGGATTGTTGATGATGTAATTGCTGTAAACGATAAAAACTTATTAATAGTTTTAGGCTTTGGGTTTATATTATTAGCTTTATTACGCGTTTCAATAGAATTTATAAGAGATTGGTTTATAACAATTTTCTCAACTCAATTAAACTATCAATGGAGAGGAAATGTATTAAACCATATATTAGGACTACCAATAGAGTGGTTTCAAAAACGCTCTTTAGCTGATATTTTATCTAAATTTCATTCTATTCAAGAAATACAAAATGGTATAACAACAAAAGTAGTGGCGAGTCTAGTTGATGGTATTTTAGTTATAACAACATTCATCATGATGTTTTTATATAATACTACATTAGCCATAATTTCTTTTATAAGTATATTTATTTACGCTATTTTAAGAAGAATAGCTTTTGATTTGCAAAAAAATCTTTCATCAGAATATATAATTAATCAAGCAACCCAAGAAAGTCATTTTTTAGAGACAATAAAGGGAATGCAAACTATTAGATTATATAATTATGAAAAAGAACGCGCCATAAAATGGATGAATTTATCAGCAAAAGAATTTAATGCCCATCTAAGATATGAAAAATGTTCTTTACTAATTAATTTTTCTAATAAATTAATTTTTAGTTTAGATAGAATTTTTATAGTTTGGTTTGCTACAGTTTTAATTTTGAATACTTCTTTTTCAATTGGTATGCTATTTGCTTTCGTAAGCTATAAAGATCAATTTACAGACAGAATAATTTCATTAATTGATAAAATTAGTGACATTCTAATGCTAAGGATACATGTAGAACGCTTAGCTGACATTGTATTATCAAAAACTGAAAATTCATCAAACAATAATTTAAATTCTACCAAAAATATGATATCTGATTTAACTATTAAATTAGAAAATGTTTCTTTTCGCTATTCACAAAATGAGCCTTATATTTTAAATAAAATAAATTTGACAATTCCTATGGGTCAATGTATTGCAATTACTGGAGCATCAGGATGTGGAAAGACAACATTAATGAAAATAATATTAGGTTTACTTTCTCCCACCGAAGGAGAGGTTTTCATTGGTGATATTCCACTTTCTCTTATCGATAAAAAAGCTTATAGAAACTTGATAGCAACCGTAATGCAAGAAGATAATTTATTTACGGGAACAATCGCTGAAAATATCTGCTTTTTTGAAGCAACACCAGATTTAGAAGAAATAGAAAGATGTGCTATTGATTCAGCTATTCACAATGAAATCATTAATATGCCAATGAATTATAATACCCTCATTGGGGATATAGGTACAGGATTGTCAGGTGGGCAAAAACAACGAATTTTATTGGCAAGAGCTTTATATCGCAGACCTCAAATATTAGCGCTTGATGAAGCTACAAGTCATCTAGACATATCAAATGAAGTTAAGATAAATAAGTCAATGGTGAAATATAATTTTACTAAATTAATTATTGCACATCGTCAGGAAACCATTAATTCATCAGAAAGAATTATTATGTTAAAAGACGGTTATATAATTTCAGATAGTTTTTTAAATTGATTATTTTATCTTTTTTTATTTATTAGTATTTTTTGGGTTTTGAATAAAATTGAAATTGATATTAATTTATGTATACATAATTATAAATTCATTAAAAAATTTCAGCCAAATTTAATTTTGAAAAGATAAATGATATAAAGTCAATTTTCTATTCTTAATTTAGTATTATTTTTAAAAAATAACAATTATAAGCAATGATTATTTTAGCACCCATATAAATTTAAACATATTTATAATGAAGATTTCATTTTTCTTCTATACAAAAAGAATTTGTTATTAAATATTGAAAAAACTTTAAAGAAATTATCATAGATGTGATAAAAACTAAATTTAGGTAAAAGTTCGAGCTAATTGCTAAGTTAATTAATATCTACAATTCAAGCATTAAGAAAATAATATTATATTTAAATTATGACCTATTATTTTAATAACTAGCTAAATTATTGAACAAATATTATAAATAACTTTTATTATTTTGATTTATTTAAACCTTAAATTAATCCAATTATCCACAATTCTCAATAAAATACTTCTATAAAAATAATTTGCAAATAACATTTAAATTACAAATAATTTATTATGTATTGACAAATTACATACATTTGATTTACAATTAATTTAATAGTTAACTATTTTTTTACGATAAATTTACAATCAGCAAGGAGTTATTATGTTTATTAAAAAAAATGAAAGTATAGATTTTTCTGCATCTAAAGCATTTCAAATGAGAGAGCTTAAGGAAACAGAAATAAATCTAATTAATGGTGGGGTCAAATCAGGTTGTATTTGTATATTCGACCCAAAAGCTCGAGACAGAAGAAAACGTCGAGGAAGAGATTTCTAGTTCTGAAAAAATATTAATTAATTTTAATTAATATTTCCAAACAAAAAAGAATGTATGATTTATTACATTCTTTTTTCTAAAATTTTATTTTCTTATGCTATATCAAAAACATTAATTGAACTTGCAAAGTCAAAATAATTCGCTTTCATTAAACTCAATATTAATAGCCCAATTATTATTTGTTACTGTTAACCATTTTAGTTGACTAATTATGCTACAATAACTACTTAAGTATATGTAAATTTATCTTCATCAAACATGAAAAAATCAAATAATTTATTTCCATTTTTTCTTTTTGTTAAATTCTTTAGGATATTCAACCCACCATATCGCAAAAAAAACAATACAAACGTTGACCATATTAAAAAATTATAATCTGAATTATACTTGGAAATATCTTCCCCTTTAGATAATAAAACACCATGAGAAATAGTGACAATATAGCTATAAATCAGACTGATACGCCTCTTCCATATTAACTTAGTATTATTATGATTTTTTATTAATGGTTATATTTTAAACCGTTTTAAGATAACCATGATCAACTATAATCAGTCTTTTTTACAATCATTTTTGTTATCGTTTTAAATTATCAATTAAAAATATTACATACTGTTTTTTCGAAATTTTTCAGATTTTTTTCCTGCTGCTTTTGAATATTTTTAATTCATCACTATTAAAATGTGATTTATATCACAAATTTTAAAAATACCCCTCCTTTTGCAACGTGATCTTGATCACGTTTACTGACATTTTCTAATGAATCCACGCCATGAACGTATCTAAAATAATGTTAATTCAATGACATCAATCAATAAGGAAGGTAACGAAAATGAGTCGTTCAAACATAAAAGTAAAAGTCCAAAATTTTGGGCGTTTTTTAAGCAACATGGTTATGCCAAATATTGGCGCATTCATCGCATGGGGGTTGATCACCGCTATTTTTTTATACAATGCAAGGGATCACAGTGCTGGGGGCTGGTTTCCAAATGAACGTGTATCAACATCGTTTATTGGACCGATGATCACTTATTTACTGCCACTATTAATTGGTTATACCGGCGGTAAACTCATGTATAACGACCGTGGCGCCGTTGTTGGTGCGATTACGACTATTGGCGTAATTGTCGGGTCATCTATACCAATGTTTTTAGGCGCAATGATAGCTGGTCCTTTAGGCGGCTTTATGATCAAGCAATTTGATCGCTTAATAGATGGTAAAGTTAAAAGTGGTTTTGAGATGTTAGTCAATAACTTTTCAGCTGGCATTCTTGGTATGATGCTTGCACTAATTGCTTATTTTGCTATTGGTCCAGCTGTGGCTTGGTTAACCAATATATTGATTATCGCCGTCCAATTTATGGTTGATCATGGATTATTGCCACTCACCTCTATTTTGGTCGAACCGGCTAAAGTTTTGTTCCTCAACAATGCCATTAATCATGGTGTCTTTACCTCATTGGGTGTGACACAAGTAGCAGAAACCGGTAAATCGATTTTCTTTTTAATTGAAGCCAATCCGGGTCCCGGTTTAGGGCTTTTACTGGCCTATATGTTTTTTGGTAAGGGTGCCGCAAAAGGATCGGCTAGTGGTGCTGCGATCATTCATTTTTTTGGCGGAATTCATGAGATCTACTTTCCCTATGTGTTAATGAATCCCCGCTTGATTATTGCCGTTATTATGGGCGGAATGACCGGAATATTCACGTTAACAGTTTTTCATGCAGGTTTAACAGCTCCAGCTTCGCCCGGTTCGATTTTTGCTGTAATGAGTATGGCAAAAGGTTCCTATCTTGGCGTAACGCTTTCGGTCATGGCGGCGACGGCTGTCTCTTTTGTTATGTCAGCGATTTTATTAAAAACAACCAAAACATCGTCTAAAAGTCTTGATGATGCCAAATTAAGTCTTTCAAGCATGAAAGATGAGGCTAAAGGAAGAAAAAATGAAACGTTTGATCTAACTAAAGTCAAAAAAATAATCGTGGCTTGCGATGCAGGCATGGGCTCAAGTGCAATGGGTGCCGGTGTTTTACGCAAGAAGATTGAAAATGCCAACTTGGCAATCAATATTAGCAATCTAGCCATTAATGATCTGCCCGATGATGTAGATATCGTCATTACGCATCAAGATTTAACGCACCGAGCCAGACAGTATGCCCCCAATGCTTGGCATATTTCGTTAACTAACTTTTTAGATAGTGAGTTATACAGTCAATTAGTCGACCAACTTAACCAGGCATTAGGAATTGAACAAAAGATAACGACAAAAAATGCCCCCCAAACTTCCGATAATTCCCCTCTCTTCCAATTAACCGACAAAAATATTTTTTTAAATTTAATCGCCAAAACAAAAGAAGAAGCCATCCGTTTTGCCGGTCAAAAATTAGTAGAAAATGGCTATGTTGACCCTGCCTACATTGAATCGATGCTAGAACGTGAAAAATTGACTTCAACCTATTTAGGTGAATTTATCGCTGTCCCTCATGGCACCATTGAATCTAAAAAAAGTGTAATTAATACAGGTATCGTATTTTGCCAATACCCCTCAGGTGTTCAGTTCGGTGATAACAAAGAGGATTACGCCAAAATTGTTATTGGGATAGCTGCACGTAACAACGAACATTTGGACGTGATTGCAAAGCTGACCAACGCTCTCGATAACCCCAATACCATTACAAAACTCACAACAACTCACAGCGTGAAAGAGGTTTTAGCCTTATTAGGCTAATGCTGTTTTTGTACGCCTTACGTTTAGGTAAGAAAACTCGAACATTATTGAAACTCACAAGATATAAGGTATAAATTATGAAAGCATTACACTTTGGCGCGGGTAATATTGGACGCGGTTTTATTGGTAAATTATTATCTGATGCAGGATTTCACGTCACTTTTGCTGATGTCAATCAGCAAATTATTGATGAATTGGCACATCGTCATCAATATTCGGTCAATGTAGTTGGAGAAGAAGCAAGTACTGAGATAGTCTATCACGTCGATGCCATTAACAGTACATCACCTAACATTTGCCACCACATTGCAACGGTTGATTTAATTACAACCGCTGTTGGTCCACAAGTATTGAATAAGATTGCCCCAATTGTTGCTCAAGGTATTTTGAAAAGATATCAACACGATAATCAAGCGCCGCTAAATATTATTGCCTGTGAAAACAGGGTTCGAGGTACCACTCAATTTAAGCAAGCAATCTTTGCACTATTACCTGAAACCTTACATCAATGGGTAGAAACTCATATTGGTTTTGTTGATTCCGCAGTCGATCGCATTGTGCCACCGACCCTATCACCATCAGGTGATATATTAGCCGTAACAGTTGAAACCTTTTCAGAATGGATTGTCGATAAAAAACAATTTATTGGCACTATTCCGAATATAGCCGGTATGGAGCCTGTCGATAATCTTATGGCTTTTGTTGAACGTAAATTATTTACGCTCAATACCGGGCATGCCATTACGGCCTATTTGGGCTTTTACTACAATTTCGCAACTATTCGTGATGCAATATTGAATGATCAAATTCGTTTTATTGTTCGTGGAGCAATGGAAGAAAGTGGGCAAGTATTGATTCATCGCTATAATTTTGATGATCAAAAACACATGGCATATATCGAAAAGATTTTATCCCGTTTTGAAAATCCCTATTTACACGATGATACCGCCAGAGTTGGACGTCAACCCATACGAAAATTAGGAGCAAGTGATCGTCTCATAAAACCGCTACTTGGCACATTTGAATATCAGATTAACAATTGTAATTTATTGATTGGTATTGCTGCTGCCCTTAACTATCGGAATAATGATGATGAACAAGCAGTGCAATTAGCAAAACAGATTGTTAATCATGGAGTGATACCCACTTTTTGTCAAATTTCGGGCATTGATAGTCATAATCCAGTTGTTCAACCAATCGAAGAACTTTATACTGCAATGCAAAATCATCAATTTTTATTAAAAGATGTCGGATAAAAGGCTACAAGAAGATAGAATCCTAGAAAAACTCAATCAGCAAACTGATATTCACAGTTTGCTGACTGTCGCCATTAAACTGATCAACAAAAGTGTGAATCGGTTGATTCTCAACATTTTTTGTAAGGAACCCCATGCCATTAAATTTGTAATTCCTTCACTTATTGGTAAAAATGGGCCTTTAAATGATACATCTGTTTGTTTAAAATTGCTTTTTGCTTTGGGCATTTTAAGCCGTGCAGATTATGAAGATATCGAATTACTTATTGCCATTTTAGATGAGCTGGATCTTAGTGATAAACACTATCATTATAGTGATGACGAGATTCTTGGACCGATAAGCTTATTACATGATATGGTGTTACCGCAAAATTGGGTGTTACAACAAGATCAAGTTGCCGAACTCGGGATTGTCGATAATTTTAAATCATCCATTTTACAAAATCGTTATCAGCAAATGATCCGTTCAGCGCTGATTATTGCGATCACCGCTCTTATACTTCGAATAAGTAATAAACCCAAACATAAAGATCATGATTAACTGTCTATTACCGACTTTTTAACGTAAAAATTATTTTAAGTGGGTAAAGTTAGCAGTAATGATCGGCTTTATTTCCCACTCTTTCATTTAGTCGGTATAATGCCACCATTTTATTGTAAATTGGGTTATTCATGAAAACGTTATTTGCCAGCACCTCGCGCGGACTTGAGGAGTTACTTAAGAAAGAGTTAGAAGAGTTAGGCTCGATCAATTGTAAAATTACTCAAGGTGGTGTCTATTATGATGCCGATGAAACAACGTTATATCAGTCTTTATTATGGTCTCGTTTAGCATCACGCATTCTATTACCGCTTGCTGAATTTGATATATATAGTGATTTGGATCTCTATTCTTGCGTTTTTAATCTAAAATGGACTGATATTTTTGCCGTCGATAATTCATTTGTCATCAATTTTGTCGGGGTAAATGATTTTATCCGTAATAGTCAATATGGCGCATTGAAAATCAAGGATGCAATTGTCGATCATTTTGTCCGACAAACAAATACACGTCCTAATATTGCAAAACACGATCCCGATATTCGAATTCATGCTTATCTTCATAAAAATCGTGTTACGCTATCCCTCGATTTAAGTGGAGAGAGCCTGCATCAACGTGGTTATCGTCAACAAACAGGTCAAGCACCACTAAAAGAGAGTTTAGCGACAGCAATCATTTTACGATCAGGCTGGCAAATTGATGAACCGCTACTTGATCCTATGTGTGGTTCGGGTACATTGTTAATTGAAGCAGCCATGATTGCAGCTAAAATCCCACCAGGATTTCATCGAAAACAATGGGGCTTTTTAGCATGGAAAGGGTTTAATCCTACACTTTGGAATGATCTGCTATTGAGAGCAAAACAGAACATTTGCCAACCCAAAGGCGTTTTTATTGGTTATGATAATAATGCAACAGTGTTGGAACGTGCACAACAAAATGCACGTTATGCAGGCGTGAGCGATTATATTAGTTTTGCCAAACAAGATGTAACTCAATTAATCAATCCACTTTCATCCGAATCATCAGGCATGATTATCAGCAATCCGCCTTACGGTGAGCGTTTAGAAAGTGAACCTGCACTCATTGCCCTACATACTGCGTTAGGTCAACTTATTAAACAACATTTTGGTGGTTGGCGCCTATCACTGTTTAGTGGTGCCCCACAACTATTAGATTGCTTACAAATGCGTGCAGATAAGCAATTTAAGGCAAAAAATGGCCCACTGGATTGTGTGCAAAAAAATTATGTCATCGCCAAACGTGATAACACGCTACCGCTTTCTAATCCTAATTTACCGGCAGCGGATTTTGCGAATCGATTACGTAAAAATAAGCAAAAACTGGAAAAATGGGCTACTCAGGAGCAATTGGAATGTTATCGTCTTTATGATGCTGACCTGCCTGAATATAATGTTGCCATTGACCGTTACAAAGACAAAGTTGTCGTGCAAGAATATGCAGCGCCCAAAAATATTGATCCTCAAAAAACACGGCAACGGCTATTTGATATCATTAATGCGACTATGTCTGTATTAGAATTAACAGCCGATCAACTGATCTTAAAAACTCGGGAAAAGCAAAAAGGTAAACAACAATATCAAAAACTTGCTCAAAAGCAGGATTATTTTTTAGTACATGAATACCCCATCAATCACCGTAAAACCCAATTTTGGGTAAATGTGACTGATTATTTAGATACAGGCCTATTTTTAGATCATCGCTTGGCACGTAAAATGATAGGTGAAATGAGTGATAATAAAGATTTTCTTAATCTGTTTGCTTACACAGGAACGGCCACCGTTTACGCAGGGTTAGGCAATGCAAAATCAACCACCACCGTGGATATGTCACGCACCTATCTGGAATGGGCAGATCGCAATTTAAAACAAAATGGTTTAACGGGTAAAAAACATCGCTTAATTCAAGCTGATTGTTTGCTCTATCTTGCACAGTGCAATGAACAGTTTGATCTCATTTTTATCGATCCCCCGACATTTTCAAATTCTAAACGCATGAATGAGACATTTGATGTTCAACGTGATCATCTTAAGTTAATGAGCGATCTAAAACGATTACTAAGACCAAATGGCGTTATTGTCTTTTCGAATAATAAACGAGGTTTTAAAATGGATGCGCACGGTATGCAAAAATTGGGCTTAACCTTTCAAGAAATCACTAATAAAACACTCTCATTAGACTTTAAACGCAATAAACAGATTCATTGTTGTTTTATTGTCAAACATCTATAGTTACAAACCCTCTTACGAGGGTTTGCTTAATCCCTTAGTGTCTGTTTTGCTATTTGCTTAAATTAACTGTTTTTTGGATTTTTTAGCGCACCACTAAAACCGAGGTTTGTGCGCCACGAACAACACCTGACGCATTCGATCCAAGCAGGTGAGTCGTGATATTAGGACGTCTGGATCCTAAAATAATTAAGTCTGGCTTGATTTCGTTTGCTATTGATAAAATTTCGTCACGTGGATTACCAAATGCAATTGAAAAGGATAAATTTTCGCGCGGAAGATTGATGGTATCGAGTAACCGGTGAAATGCTTGTTCTGTTTGCACCGTTGCCTTATCTTTAAATTCATCAAAACCAAATGAATAAGCATTTACTATAGCGGATGCAATAGGTAAAACGTGGAAAAAAATAACGTCTGCATTCGATAATTTGGCTAAACATTCCAAATGTGGAATCACTTTTTTGGTTAGATTATCTTCAAGAATATCAATCGGAACTAGAATTTTTTTATACATAATAAGTACCTCGCAAATAACATCTGATAACATATCTTTTATGTTAAAAAATAGAGTTAGTGAAAATAATCATACTAGTTTTAAATTTATTCGCTAATGTTTTTTCGATAAATAAGCTTGTAGATACTTACTACTGTTTTAACTTGTTTTCGATAAAACTAAATGTTAGGTACTATGGCATCAATCTTGTTCCTAATCGTTAAAATGGTTTACCGTGGTGATCTAAATCAATTTATCGTAAGCAATAAAGTTATCTCAAAAATGTAATTTAGGTGAACGCTGAATCATTGATGATACTTTACGCTTTCAAGCAATGTTTGATAATGTTAATTTTATGATTACTTTATCGGGGAAAAGAGACTAATTGAGATCATCTATTGTCCAGACCAATTCAGCCGATGTTACAATTGATGTAAACAATCACAAAAAGCGTAGAGGTAAACAATTAATAGAAGAAGATCCCCAAAATGTCAATGAATATTAATTTATTACATTATTCGCAACCCCTAAGACTATTGATTATAAGGAGCATATCGGGTTTAATACTCTTCCTTCAGCTTGGATTTTAGAAGATAACTTAACATGAAAATCATATTAGCATCCACATCACTTTCACGAAAAAAAGTACTGGAAAAATTAGCCATTCCATTTGAGTGCGTGGCCCCTATTTGTGACGAAACTCCACTCTCAGGAGAATCTGCAAAACAATTAGTTGTGCGTTTAGCAAAGCTTAAAGCCCAATCATTAGTAGCTCAATACCCAAATAGCTTAATTATTGGTTCTGATCAAGTAGGCGTTTTAGATGATCACATTGTTTGTAAACCCCATACTGTCGAAAACGCCCGTATGCAATTAAGAAATAGCAGTGGTAAAGCGTTTTATTTCTATACTGGTATGACTGTTATCAATACCGTCAATGGACAATCCACCACAATTTGTGAACCTTTTAAAGTTACTTTTCGCCAGTTAACCGATGCTGAAATTGACGCATATATTTTAAAAGAGATGCCATTACAGTGTGCTGGTAGTTTCAAATGTGATGAGCTCGGCATTACTTTATTTGATAAATTAGAGGGCGAGGATATCAATTCGTTAGTGGGTTTACCCTTGTTAAAATTGAATAAGATTATGATAACAATGGGATATAATCCGCTTTTGATCTCATAAGTCAGTGTTCACTAAGTAACACACTGACTTATCTTTATTCATCGGTCAATCGACCCGCTGACATTTTCATGATTTTTTGGCTATAACTTGCCACATCATTATCATGAGTGACAATTAATAACGCAGTACCTTGATGATGTATATCGGATAAAAGTTGCATAATATCGGCGGCGCTTTCGTCATCCAAATCACTTGTTGGTTCGTCTGCGATAATGATTTGAGGCTGGCAAATCAGTGAGCGTAAAATAGCAACACGTCGCATTTCACCGCCTGACATATTAGCAGGATAAGCATCTTGCAGATAACTGACCTTCGCCTTTTCAAGTAGGCTTTGTGCATAACTTAAACACTGTTGATTTTGGCGTTTGGTTAAATAAAAAGGTAAGCGAATATTTTCTAATACTGTTAAATTTGGCAATAAACTGCTACCTTGTGGAATGTAACCAATTTGTTGATTACGGAACGCAGACACTTGCTGATCATCAAGCTCAAATAAATTGGTCTTATTAAGTATGATTTTACCTTGAGTTGGCGTAAGTAAACCGGCAATCATGTTAAGTAAAGTTGTCTTACCACTGCCTGATTTCCCCATTATGCAAACAAACTCATCTTTATTCATTGTAAAACTTACGTTATTTACTGCTGAAAAAGTTCGCTTACCTCGTTGATAATCCTTGCGTAAATTTTTAATCTCCAACAACATTACTCACCCTCTCTTAAAGTGCGATAAGTATCAAATTTAGTTATGGATAACGCAGAGTAGATACATGAAAATGGCCCTATAATTAAAGTAAGAATAAACACTATTGTGGCATAGATTAATGCATCTAACAGTGAAATGCTCATACATGGCAAACCAATAGACTGGCAAATCAATAAGCTAAACGCATATAACAACACCGCAGCAATGACAATTCCAGCAATAGCGCCTAATGCACTAATAATTAATGATTCACGTAGTAACATGCTGACAATATCACGACGTGAGGCGCCTAAAATACGCAGTAGTCCAATTTCTCGTTTACGCTCATTTAATGTCGAAGAAAAAATGATAAAGATCACCGCAATAGCCAGTATCCAGAAAGTAGCAGACAGACTATACACAATGGTCGAAAAGCTGTTTAAATATTTAGCTATATTGCTTAACATACCTTTAGTCATAACAAAGTCAATATTATAATCTATAGCATATTTGGGCATGATTTGATTGACGACATCTTTAGGTTGAGAATCGGGATCAACCTTGATAAAAATCGACGAGGCATAATTGGCAAAATGATCGACATCACCTTCAATTAATTTTGCTTCTTTCATTAAAGACTGTGCCGCTGACATGGTCATAAATACCGAGGTGTCAAACCCCATACCTGTTGAATCCATTTTTGCTGCCACTTTATAGGGATGATTATAAAACATAATTTCATCCCCAATATTTGATGTAATTTTTGCGCCGACCACGACTTCATTATCGTTTAATGGTTTAGTTAGCTGGGTTTGCAACCAAGGTTTTATAACAAAATCGCTATGTTGATCAAAACCAATTAATTGCACTTTAGAACTGCAACATCCAGCGTTTAGCGAAGCAATAAAAAGTTGCGGTGAAATGGACTGTATTCCTTTAATATTTTTGATTTTTTCCATTAAATCAACTTTCAAATAAAAGCTACTCGGTTCTCCACGCAATAATGCAACTTCAAGATTTTTTTCATAGCCATAAGGGACAATCAGGATATCCGCACCTAGACGATCGGCCATACCCGAAATCCCTAAACTCAGGTTTTTCATTAAGACACTACCACCAAACAACGTCGCCGAAAATAGCATGATAATGATAATTAAACTACAACTACGAAAAGGTCTACGCTGTATATTTCGCCATGCTAAATTAGCAATAGTTATTGGGGTTTCTTGCATGTTTTAAATCCATCTATCTACTATTTTTTAATATTCTTATAATTCACACTCAAATTTTTTTAACGATTTTATTCAAATAGAATACATTAATTAAAGACACCAAAAATAAAACACCAGATAGTAAAACTAAAGCTGGTTTAGCGCCCATATTACAACGCATCATCTCGTTTGAGCATACCCCAATTAAAACAGTCGGAATGGCGATAGCCAAAAGTGAGATACAAGCTAACGCCATACTTAAACCAAGACGAACAAACATTGTCCGACTTAGTAACATTAATGTGCCAATGGCGATAATCAAAGCACCGATACCTAATTCGGCTCGGGCTGTCCAAAAGCACTTCATAATTTTACCAGCTCCTGTATGACTATGTCCGGTATTAGCAACCTGATTATGTATGTCGTTAGCCGTATTTATTAGGGTATCGGGATGTGGACAGACAGGTAAAATATACAACGGAAATAGGATAATCATCAATCCAAGAAACATAATAAATAGTGATAAAATTATTCGATTTTTCATATCATTGAAGCCTTATTAATTATTAATCACACGGGCAACTTTGCCATGCTCTAAAACAACCGTGGTTTGTGCATGTTTTGAAACTTCAACCGAATGTGTTACGACAATAATAGTACTGCCCTCTTCATGTAGTTGATGAAGTAAGTTCATTACCATTGCTTCATTACTTTCATCTAAATTGCCAGTAGGTTCGTCAGCTAATATTAATTTTGGATAGTTAATTAAGGCTCGAGCGATACATACACGTTGTTGTTCACCACCTGACAACTGGCGAGGTAAATGCTTAGCTCTTGCTGCCAGCCCTACCCGCTCTAATGCTTGCAAAGCTTCGTTTTCGTCAACCATACTATGATAATATTGCGCTACCATCACGTTTTCGAGTGCCGTTAAATAAGAGACTAAATGAAACTGCTGAAATATTAATCCAATTTTATCTCGGCGAATTTCGGTTAATTGTGGTAATGAGAGTTGAGTAATATCTTGCCCATCAAGTATTACTGATCCAATTGAAGGTTTATCCATACAACCGATAATGTTCATCAATGTGGTTTTACCACTCCCTGACGGTCCCATTATGGACAACCATTTTCCTTCTTCCACGGCTAAATTCACTTCCGATAATGCATGCAGTGAACCATAAATTTTAGAGACATTATTAACTTCGAGTATATTCATACTTATTTCCTATTCGCCACGTAACACAAGCGCTGGCTCAACTTCAAGCGCACGTTTTACGGGAATTAAACACGCAATGACTGTCACAATAGCTGAAATAACAATTGTTATTGGGATAAGATAAAACTCAATTACAATAGATCGACCAAATACATTAGTACTTATCACCTGTGCAAAAATCAGTCCACACACCACGCCTATCATTCCACCGGTTATGCCTAAGATTAACCCTTCTGCCAAAAACTCTTTAGCGATACTTTTGTTATTTGCACCAATGGCTTTTTTCAGTCCAATTTCTTTTCGACGCTCCATGACAACCGTCATCATAGTCGTCGCAACACAGATCATGGTCAGTATTAGCACCACCAAAGTGACTAAATAAAGTAAGGAAGACAGTTTACCCAATACGGAGGATTCAGATTGAGTTACCCATTTAATTAAATGAGGATCGACCGTTAAAGAGTTTGCTTTTATTTTATCAATATAGTGTTTTAACTCATCTTGTGTGGCTGTAATACTCACTTCTACCACTTCGGCTTTATCGCTATCTTTCAAAAAGTTATCTAAATCATGTAAACCAATAAAAATATAACCGTCTTCAGTGCGTCCTGTTTTAACAATACCCGTAATTGTTAACTCTTCGTTATAGCGAGAATCTTGTTTGGTTTTTCCTAAAACCGGCATTGTGCTACCAATGGTTAATTTGGCAAAGTTTGCAATATCGGTACCGATTAAAATTTCATGGGAACGTTTAGGTAGTTCGCCTTCAATTTTCCAGTAAGGACTTGTTTTAATCACTTGTTCAAAATCCGTACCGACCATAATATAAGGCTGTTGGTTACTGCGAATAGATTCATAACGAAACGGGGTTACGCCAAGTAGTTTTTCTTTGGGTAATAAACTTACCGCTTGTGAGACATCTGCCATTGTCATCATTGATTGATTATCAGCAGGCAAGAACAACATATTGGCGCCATAGGAGCGAAACTCTTTTCCCATTTGGCGAGGAATATCATAACAAAGTGTTATCATACCAAGTAAAACTGTTGCCCCTATTGCCACACCAAGTAAAGCAATAAGAATACGTGAACGGCGACGAATAAGAGAGCTAAATATTGTTTTGATGATAAAGCGCTGATTTTTATTAATCATGATTTTGACCTTTCAATTACCGTCCATGTAAAACATCAGTTGGGCGTAAAAACATCATAAAACGCAATGCCGGTAAACTTCCCATAAACGTAATAAAACTCACCATAATCAATACCAATGGGATGATGAGCATTTTAGGCTCAATAAAAGAACCAAATACCGTGTGACCAATAATCTGTGCAAAGCCAAGACCGATAAAATAGCCGAAAATTCCGCCTAATAATGCAATAATAAAAATCTCGGTTAATACTAGCATTGCAACAGCTTTATTGGTTGCGCCAAGTGCCTTTAAAAGTCCGATTTCAGTACTCCGCTCAATGACATTAGCAGTCACTAAATTTGAAATAGCAAGTGCTGAACAAATTAACGATAGAACCGTTAATAAAAGCATTAATAACTGCGTTTTTTGTAAAATAGATCCCTCTGATTCGGCGACTTGCATAATGGCTTTTACTCGCACATCTGGCATCAACTCTTCTATTTGATAGGCGATCGAACTGATATATGCTGTACAATACCAAGTATCCCATTCAGCTCTTGATAAGCTATTGGGATCTTGCGCTGCTTTACGAGCCAATTCATTCTCTGGCGTTGTTAATGCACTCACTTCAACCCGTTCAACAAGCCCTTCTTTATTGGCTAAGTGTTGCGCAACAGGGAGAGAAACATACAGTTGAGAATCCTCAATTCCGCCACTATGAAAAATGTTATTTATGGTCAATGTAATCGTATTTTTAGTGTGTGGCGAAATCAGTTCAATCGTATCGCCGATTTTTAAATTCCACTGTTTAGCGACTGTCTCGCCAACCATCACTCCTTGCAAGTTATCATCTTGCATGGCGCTTCCTTCAATCGTCCACCATGACTTCATCGCTAACATCCCCGTATCCACTTCATCGCCCGTTGGAATATTAAGATGCTTATTAAACCATGTTCCGACCAGAGTAATTGGTTTATCATTAAAGGTTGCTTGTGTGGTGAAATATGGGGCAAAATCAACAATATTATATGCCCAGAAAATCATTTTAATTTTGACTAAATCATCTTGCTTGATATATTGAATAGTGGCTTGATTTTCATCATTATCAATTTGATACAGTTCACTAACCAAAGCCGTTCCACGTGGCACAATGTTTAAATTAGCGCCATAGGCTTTAAGTTCTTGATTCACTTTATCACCTACATCAAACATGACATTCAACATGGCGGTTGCTAACGATACTCCTAAAGCAACGGTTAATGCTATCAAAAACAGCTTCTTTTTTTGACGAACTAATACGCTTAGTAACATTGTGCGAAACATATCTTCTTCCTTTGGGAAACCATTTACTTAAAGCGGCTTTTTTCTGCTTCAAGGTGAGCTGTACGAATTACCATGTTTCCGTCAATAATTTCATATTTAAGTGGAACCGGATTACAACCACCTGAAAATCCGATAGTGGCAATATTCATAACGACATCACATAAAATACAAACGACTTGATTGCCACGCTGATAATAACCACTTGCACCACAAATATCACAAGCATCAAAGCCTACTCCATAAGCATTTTCACTCTTCTTGATAACGATAAAACGTACTAGCGTTCCATCGCTTGCTTGAAAACCATACCGATGCAAATTGCCGTCATTGACTTGAGTAAGTGGGATAACAACTAAACCCTCTTTATTTGCTGAAACCGGTTCAGCTGGCGTTAACTCTACCCCTTTTTCAAAGATATAACGCGCACGTGTAACGGTATAAGCGGTCATTGCCATGCCAGCCATGAGTAATAACGAGGTTCTTCTATCTGTGCGTAGCTGTGCTTTAAGTTTACGAATCTGAGCCGGATTACTTCCTACTAACGAAGCCGTTTTAGATTTTATATATAAAATAACCGTGAATAACAGCACAATTGCCATAAAAATAAATGTAAATAAATTGACATGTGCCAGAATAAAAATAACTAAATCCATCATCCATTTTTGTGTGGAGATAAGACGTCGGACAATTAAAATTTGAAGTAAATTAATGCTGTTTGCAATCGTATATATCAGCAAGGATAAAACAGAAATGGTAATAACCCATTTAGTTGATAACCGTTCACATATTCGACAAGTCAATTGACCAATTAATACCGCTAATAGCAACGCAAAACCATAACCAATCCATTTAAACAAATAATCATTATTAAAAATCGACTCCATTCCTACATCAAATTGGAAAGGATAAAGCATTAGATTAGGTAAGCACTGTGCCATTATTAAACCAATTGCCAATATGAATAAACCATTAAATATGCGGTTAAAAAATAGCGCTGACGAGCGGACTTGAATAAGTATAATAATTAACAACGGGATAGTAATAACTAACCAACAAATAATGACACCAAGATCATAATATTCACGCACTGCAAATGCCGTGTTACGTTTTAAAATGGTATAAGTTAATGCAACAATTGAGCCTAAAATAAAACCGACAACGATAAATGTTTTGATAGGACGGGGATTGAATTTAGTCAGTAGCGCAAAAAGCAACGCTATCATAATTGCGGGAACAAAAGTATTATCAGTGACGTTGATAAGGTATTGAAGCATAATAATTGCCTAGCCATTACAATTTATTATTGACGAGTTTAAATCTCGTCAATAATGGAGTACTTTTTAAAATTTTCTTATTGTTACAAAACGAAAGTTACCAAGCTCGTGGGATATAATCAAAGTCCCAAGATACTTCAATAGGTTTGCTCCAGAAACGACCTTCTACGCCAGTTTCTTGATCTACATGTAATAAGTAACCTTGTTTTTCTGGATTTTCAATAGTGAAGGTAACTTTATATTTTCCAGCTCCATCAAGTTTAACATTATTACCATAGTGAGGACCGTCAGAAGCATTCATCGGCATGAAATTACCTTCGATTGTTTTATCACTACCTTGTTTTTGAATTTTATATTTTACGGTTAAGTAAGGAACAAAATCACCGACACCATATCCTAAATTATTATCAGCTGTAGCTGAAATGTCAGCTTCAAGGTGCATATCCGATTTTGATGCAGGTAGTCCTCCCATTCCAGCGGGTTCCATATCCACTGGTTGGAAATATACGGCACCGATATGCAAAGGCCCTACCGTCACTTCATCACCAATAGGAAACTCTTCAAACCCTTTTTCTTCACCAGGTGCTGGCGCTGATGCAGCATACGCAAACGAAGATATTGCAAGTATTGACGAAATTCCTGCGGTTAATAATATTTTTTTCATTTCAAACTCCTCTAATTTTAACTACTCTTTATTACGAAATAACTAAATTGCTATCGCTACCAATACTTGCTTTTTTTCTATTTTTTCCGTCTTTTGAGATACTTTGTTTTATAGTACGAAATGGAAAATGCAACGACTATCACCATGAATATTTGTGGGAGTAATGTTTCAACAGTTGGATATATTCCAAGCACTTCAATTGAGCGTACAAAATCAACGGGGGTTACATGGATAATATCAGCTTCTTGTAACTCTTTGACACCACCACCGGCAAAAGCAATAGCCATGATATACATTAATATACTCGTGCCAATAAAAAATGGTTTAAGAGGCAGTCTCATTGTTCCAAAACGAATGATAATAAAGATTATGGCTAATACTAGCGTTCCGATTGCTAGCCCATACCAAACCATGTCCATGTGTTCTCTACTTTCACTCAACATAGCTTGATAGAATAAGATTGTTTCTGCACCTTCGCGGAAAACCGCTAAAAAGGCAGCAAATCCTAATGCAATACTACTGCCTGAAGATATAGCACTTTTAACCTTACCTTCTACATAATTTTTCCAAGCTTCTGCTTCAGCTTTTGAAAACATCCAATTACTTATGAAAAATAAGACCACTGTCGCTAATAACATTGCGACACCTTCAATAATCTCTTGATTTGCCCCGCTAAGATTGACAATGGAATTAAGTGCAATTGCAGCAAGGACACTAGCAAAAACGGCGAAAAGTGAACTCATATAGACAACTTTCACCATTTGAATATTTCCTGAACGCACTAAGTAGGCCGAGATAGCAGCTATCACTAATATTGCTTCTAAACCTTCCCGGAAGATAATGATAAATGAAGCTAACAACACACTCCAACCGCTCTCTTTTTTGCCGTCTAATTCGTTAGCATCTTCATGAAGCATTTTCAAAATGACATCGATCTCGGCACGAACAGTTTTATTTGAAGCACCATCTGACATTAAACGCTTAATTTTTGCGAATTGATATTCAGTATCGGTTCCACGCTTACCCGAAATATAAGACATAACTGCGCGTTCAACACCGTGTTTTTCATAAAAACCAAAATAAGCATTATTAACACGTACTTTAGCCTTTTCAGGATCTTTCATAAAATAGAGATCATAGGCATCATTAAGAATGACATCCATTTCGTCAATAATCGCATTCCATGTTTCATATTTTTTTTCAGCTGCATAAGATGAAGAAACAAAAGCAACTACGCTAACAAAAAATAGCAATGTTAGCGTTAAATATTTTTTCACAGCCATAATCTCTTATTTTCCTAATAACATTAAACCTATTGGTTTATTGTCTGAAGGTAACTGCAATTCTTGACTAATAACGTCTGGTTTGATGGCATGAATATAACGTGCACTTAAATCCAAAGCCGCTGAAGCCAAGTAGACGTTTTGACTCATCGCACCTACAGCAATATTGCCAAAATTATTAGCTTTTTCTTCTTTGATATTATTAAATGCGGCTGAATCAGTAACGAAAATCAGCACATAATTAGCTCGTTTTACAAAATTTTGTAAACCAACATCGGCACGAATATCTTTATTGTTTATTTCTTTTAGATAGTGCCCTTCCCATTCATACAAAAAGGTTCCCTTTTCACTTGCAACATAGATTCTTACATAAGGTTGTTTACCCGTACCCATTGGAACAGTCCATCCTGTTGTTCCTCGATTCAAACCACTTGCAGCCCAAAGCACAGTAGAAAGTTCTTCATCCGAAATTTGTCCATTAGGAAAACCAGGACCAGGTGTTGATGACCGTTTTGTTAAACTTTCAAATAAACTCATGCCATCTTTTGTTTGAGGAGCAGGTAAAGTAATATCGGCATAACATAGAGAGATAGAAAATAATGATGAGAATAAAATGACAACTATTTTTCGCACAATATACTGCATAATTACCTCTGACATTTTTGTAATCTAATGGAGGTGCTATCTTATTGCTAATAATTCCAATTATCAATACAAACTATCATTTTTATCATTAAAGTAATAAGAAAATTAGCGATAATTTTTTAACGTATTGATTTGTAATCACCTATTTTTTAAAAAAACGTTAATACCTTTAATCCGATTAAATTACCTTTACTTAAATTTTTTATAACTAACTTTTATCTTATTGATTACTGAAATGTTATAGACACGTTGTTATCATTAACACAATTTTTAATTCAAAATTAAATGCTTCTTCTCGAAATCTTTGTTTGCAGGATAGGGACATTGATAAAAGTCCTTTTGGAAGGTAGATTTTTATTAGCAAAAGCGTACAAGAATAGAAAAAATTTGCCACAAGTTGAATTTAATTCATTTGCTTCGTAAAATAGCCAAAATTTTATTTTTGGCTGATTATGCAACTTCATTTAGTCGTTAATACATTTGGTTCTGACCTGCAACGCCGTTACGGCGAAAAAATTTATAAACTGACTTTACATGGTGGTTTTAGCTGTCCTAATCGTGACGGAACTATCGGTGTTGGTGGTTGTACCTTTTGTAATGTCGCCTCGATCATTGATGAGTCCATTCAAGTAAAAACGATTTCACAGCAGCTTGCCCAACAAGCGCATCAGATGAAAAAATCCAAGCGCTATCTTGCCTATTTTCAAGCCTATACCAGCACTTATGCCGAAGTTGAAATACTCAAAAATATGTATGAAGAAGCACTCAATAGTGCGGATATTGTCGGTCTTTGTGTCGGTACTC
This sequence comes from Gilliamella sp. CG25, assembly GCF_046635705.1. Taxonomy (NCBI): domain Bacteria; kingdom Pseudomonadati; phylum Pseudomonadota; class Gammaproteobacteria; order Orbales; family Orbaceae; genus Gilliamella; species Gilliamella sp. CG25. Next base: position 124,423 of record NZ_JBIDFJ010000005.1, read on the forward strand.
GCCCAGATTGTGTGCCAGATGAAGCGCTGAATTTACTTGCCAGTTATCAGGCAAAAGGCTTCGAAGTTTGGCTTGAGCTTGGCTTACAAACGGCTCACGATAAAACGTTACACAATATTAATCGTGGACATACATTTGATGTCTATCATCAAACGGTGCAAAAGGCTCGTCGTCTTGGTATAAAAGTTTGTACTCACTTAATCATTGGTCTGCCTAAAGAAACCAAGCAGGATAATTTAATGACGCTTGATAAAGTGTTAAATAGTGGTGTAGATGGTTTAAAACTGCATCCGTTACATATCGTAGAAGGCAGTATTATGGCTAAAGTGTGGCGTGCAGGTCGGCTCGACATACTCTCTTTAGAGCAGTATGTCGATATTGCTGGCGATATTATTAGGCAAACACCAGCCCATATTTTGTATCACCGCATCTCTGCCAATGCTCGTAAACCTACCTTACTTGCTCCTGATTGGTGCGAAAATCACTGGCAATCAATGAATTCTGTAGACCACAATTTAAGGCAATTTGGTGCTCAAGGTAGCGCGATTAATGACACATATCATTGTAAACAATCTAAAGATTCAATTGACAATTTAGGCAGTTAGCGGTTTAATTCCTAACAAAGATTTTAAAAAAACAACATAATTTAAGGATTCTATTTTTTAAGGATGAAAACATCAAGAGTTAACATTGCATCTAAAAGATTTGCAAGCGTTGTTAAAGTTAATATTCTTCCATTTATATACTGTATTTTTTTATTTTTTTTAATAAAGATTTTTTCAGCAGATAAATATGAATGGTTGGTCGATTCAGGCGTGTTCAATAATCTATGTCAATTACCAGTAGGTGGACGATTAACAACTGAACCCATCATTGTTTTAATTCCCTGCTTTCTTATTTTATTTTTACTCAAAAATAAAATGATCCGATACACATATATGTTAATTGTGCTTATCTATCTTTTGTGGTCTTTTTATTTGCGTTTCAATTGGTGCTAAAGGTAAAATTAAAAAGTCTGTTTAGATAATTTGTTTTTAACAGCCCCATTAAGGTTTAATTTTGCTAATAAAGCTTTGGAGTACAATTTTGTGAAAATTAGATCCTTTATGCTATTAAAAAGGATCTAAAACGGCATTAAGAATCAATATCAACGTTGATAGAATTGCCCACAACAATGCATGTTAACGTATTAGTATGAATTAAAATAAAAAGTGTAAAGATCGTTAGATTGTGGAACCGAAATAAAGAATAACCAAAGCGAAATTACCGATTTAAAATCATTTAACATCGCTTTGGTTCATTAAGATTTAGGGGGATTTTCAATAAAAATGATTCAAATCTAAACTTTTGAATGATTGTCTAAACGTTCATTTATATCGCTGACAATTTTAGATAATGTTTCACGCTCTAAAAGAGAAATATCAATTTCACACTCTTTGTTATCATACTTAATGCATAATGTTTCATTAACACTACAAAATAATACTAATAATCCTAATGGCAGTAGTAAAATAGATAGAATGATTTGCCCAATATCCCCAAAATGTGAAAACAAATCGATAATTTCTTTTATTCCTAAACAGACTATTATTGCGCCGATCAATCCGCCTTTAAGATTATATGTACGAGTAATGGAAAGAGAATGAATACTTTTTATTGGAATTTCTCTTTTTTTACCGGCAAGATTGGATAAAGGATTCTTGCTAAAAGAATTAGTTAATTCATCAATGTTGACAACATCATCATTAATTTCAATTTTAGTTTTCTGCCAAGGCGTTAGCAGTGATTGTTTGAATTGATGTACGACCATTTTTTTCCTTGTTATAATTTTTAGATAAAAATAAAGAGTTAACTTTATGGGCGCAGAATATTATCATTTAAAAATCATTCAAACAATAAAATTCATCATATTTTTAAATTAAAAGCGCAAGCAAAAAACGACCTATTTTTTCGCTAAAAACTAACGATAAAATCTATTTTTTGTACCTTGTCTAGCAACAAGTATATAATATGCCTTTCACACTTGAGGCAATGTGCATGCAACTCGCTTTTTGTATCTATAAATATTTTCCTTTTGGTGGTCTGCAACGTGATTTTTTGCAGATTGCTAATGCTTGTCTGGCTCGTGGGCATAAAATTCGTGTCTATGTCATGGATTGGCAAGGCGATAAGCCTGGCAATTTTGATATCATCTTAGTACCCAAAAAAGGGCTTTCAAATCATCATCGAAACCAAAATTATTATTATTGGGTAAAAACACATTTACAAACGCATCCTGCTGATTGTGTTGTTGGTTTTAATAAAATGCCTAATTTGGATGTCTATTTTGCAGGCGATACTTGTTTTGCAGAAAAAGTGTCACATAAGGGCTTTTTTTATCAATTATTACCACGCTGTAAGCATTACTTGGCATTTGAAGATGCGGTATTTAATCCACATCACCACACACAAATAATGGCTCTTACTAAACAGCAAATACATGACTTTGAAAAGTATTATCACACCCAACCTTCACGTTTTTCATTACTACCACCTGGTATTGCACAAAATCGTCAATATAATTCTGATTCACCAATAAAACGTCAACTATTTAGACAAACCAATCAGATAAATCAGGATGATTTTGTCATAGTACAAATTGGTTCAGACTTTAAACGTAAAGGGGTTGACCGTACATTATATGCAATTGCTGCATTGCCTGAAGACTTAAAACAAAAATTGGTTTACTTAGTTGTAGGACAAGACAAAGCTGATGATTATCAAAAATTAGCTAAACAGCTTGGTATTTTACCGCGAGTTCGCTTTTTTTCGGGTCGTGATGATATTCCTGATTTTCTATTTTCAGCCGATTTACTGCTGCATCCTGCAAGACAAGAAGCCGCAGGTATGGTATTAGTTGAAGCATTAGCAGCAGGTGTTCCGGTCATTGTATCTGGTATTTCAGGTTATGCCTATCATATCCACGATGCTAATGCTGGCGTTGTACTTAACGAACCATTTGTTCAATCTGAACTCAATCAAGCCGTCTATCATGCCATCACGAATAAACAACAATTGTTAACTTGGCATAATAATGCCATCCACTATGGCGAAACAGCGGATTTATATCATTTGGCTGAACGTGCCACAGACATTATTTTAGGTTGTAGACATTATGAATGAAATCAAACTTAAATCACCGTTCGATCAGATATGGAAAAATAAAGATCCGTTTACTGAAGTTGAATTGATTTCGGGCACTTTCTATCGAGCAGTTAATCAACGAAAAACATTAAATTTTGAACAAGATGGACAATCATATTTTATTAAAATTCATCGTGGTACAACAATAAAAGAGATCTTAAAAAATCTGTTATCATTCAGATTGCCCGTTTTAGATGCCAAACAAGAATGGGATGCAATACATCGTTTAGAGCAAGTGGGTGTCAATACGATGGATGGACGCGCTTTTGGGCGTAAAGGTTTCAATCCTCTTACCCGTCACTCCTTTATTATTACCCATGATCTTAATCCTGCTATTAGTTTAGAAGATTTCACACAATCATGGGCGACAACACCGCCTAGTTATCACTTAAAGCGTTCATTAATTATTTATCTGGCAAAAATGATCGCCAATATGCATGCAGCAGGTGTTAATCATCGTGATTGTTATCTGTGCCATTTTTTACTTGATTTACCACTGTTTGAAAATCATCAACAAATAAAATTGTCGGTTATTGACTTACATCGAGCACAAATTCGTCAGCAAGTACCCACCCGCTGGCGTGATAAGGATCTGATTGGACTCTATTTTTCATCCCGCAATATTGGCTTAACAACGCGAGATATTTGGCTATTTTTAAAAGTTTATTTTAATAAGCCGTTAAAAACAATTTTACGAGATGAACACAAGTTGATTAGTCACACTCAACAAAAAGCAGAAAGAATTCGTAAACGTACGGAAAAATATCATCTTTAGCAATAAGGAGATACTATGTTTATTGAACAAATCGATATTGAAGGATTTCAAGGAATAAGCCGATTATCATTAAAATTAAATTCACAAGCCAGTGTTCTGATTGGTGAAAACCGTTGGGGACGTTCAAGCTTAATCCGTGCACTAACCCTTTTATCACTGGATAAAAAATTTTATCAATTTGTTGATTCCGATTTTTATCACGATAAACATGAAAATTATGGCAATAAAATTAGTATTACTGCAACTTATTGCGAATCTTATGAAAATGAGCTGAATAACCAAAGTCATCAACCTTTACAAGCTGTTGCTTATCAAATAGAACAAGATAATTTTAGACGAATTACTTATCAACTCACGGCTAATAAACACAATACAAATATTATTAGCCAACATAATTTAGTTGATTATCACAACAAGCGCTATACGCTTTCCGATCCAGATTCATTCATTGCAACCCTTATTGAACTTAATCCAGTAGTCGCCCTTAAAAATGCAACGAATACGCCTAACCTACCTGTCACCAATCAACCTTTATCAGAATATTTTATAGATCAACTTTCTAAACAGTTACACGAACACTCAGCACAGTTAAGTCAAGATGAATTGCAACAAGGCATAAAAGCTGGACGTGCTTTATTAGAATACTATTTTGGCAATCCTGAACAACGTTATCAAAATGTCGCAAAGAAAAATAGCCCTCGTAGTGAAGATTGGAATTCACTTGAACGCATTAATAATATTTTAGATGAGCTTGATAATCGCTATTTACGGACAGCTTTGTTAGATATTTTCGGCTCTATTATGATTGCCAAAAGTGATAATCCTTTAACGCAAAACGCAGTACCAATTTTAATTTTAGAAGAGCCAGAAAGCCAACTTCATCCAATTATTCTATCAATTGGTTTCCGATTACTTAAAAATCTACCTACACAAAAAATCATCACCTCCAATTCAAGTGATCTCGTTTCTCTCTTTCCATTAGAAAATATTTATCGGTTGATTCGTCTACCTGATCAGATAGTGACAAAATATATTGCACCAAATTCATTAAGTGTTGATGATAACCGTCGAATCTTATTTCATGTTCTCTATCGACGGGCAAGTGCTATCTTTGCACGTTGCTGGCTATTAGTGGAGGGTGAAACGGAAGTCTGGTTACTACGAGAACTCGCAGAACAAAGCGGATATCATCTTAGTTCTGAAGGCGTGCAGTTACTGGAATTTGCTCAATGTGGTTTAAAACCATTAATTAAGTATGCCAATAAAATGGGGATTCACTGGTATGTCATTACCGACGGCGATATGGCAGGTAAAAAATATGCTGAAACGTTAAAATCTTTGTGTCCTTCGGATAAAGACCCGAATGAGTATTTAACTATTTTGCCCGCTCGAGACATCGAGAATTTTCTTTTTAAAAATGGTTTTAGCCATGTGTATAAATTAGCGGCCTATCATACTGTTGAATATATTGATTTGCCCGTCCATAAAATTATTCAAAAAGCGATCCATAATAGCTCAAAACCTGATTTAGCGATTGCAGTTTGTGATGATGCAAAATCAAGAGGAGTAAAATCGATTCCTCCTCTTTTAATTGACGCTTTTTCGAAAATAATTAAAGCCTCAAATAATCTCGATCCAACATTATAGCCAGTTAAGTCCCTATCATATTCCGCCGTGGTTATCGGCGGAAGTCGATACAACCTATTTTGCTATACGTTTGTATTTGGCACGTTTCGGCTCTAAGGCTTCTGCCCCTAAAGTCCGTTTTTTCCACTCTTCATATTCGGTAAAGTTACCTTCAAAGAACTCCACATGCCCTTCATCTTGGTAGTCTAAAATATGGGTTGCAATACGATCTAAGAACCAACGGTCATGCGAAATAACTAATGCACAGCCCGGAAACTCTAATAACGCATTTTCAAGCGCTCGCAGTGTTTCAACATCTAGGTCATTGGTTGGCTCATCGAGTAATAGTACATTACCACCAACTTGTAATAACTTAGCTAAATGCACCCGACCACGTTCACCACCAGACAACTCACCAACTCTTTTTTGCTGATCAACGCCTTTAAAATTAAAGCGACCAACATAGGCACGGCTTGGAATTTCGAAGTTACCAATACGCATAATATCCTGCCCATTTGAAATTTCATCCCAAACAGTCTTATTATCATCCATACTGTCACGGAATTGATCGACAGAGGCAAGTTGTACGGTATCACCTAATGTGATAGTTCCTGAATCTGGTTGTTCTTTACCCGATAGCATTCTAAATAGCGTCGATTTACCCGCACCATTTGGACCAATGATCCCAACAATCGCCCCTTTAGGAATACTAAATGACAGATTATCGATTAATACTCGATCACCATAGGATTTAGTTAAGTTTTGCACTTCGATAACTTTATCACCTAAACGTTGCCCAGGCGGAATAAAGAGTTCATTAGTTTCATTACGTTTTTGGTAATCGTTGCTATTAAGCTCTTCAAAACGGGCTAGACGGGCTTTACTTTTTGCTTGGCGACCTTTTGGATTTTGGCGTACCCATTCAAGCTCTTTTTCAATCGATTTACGGCGAGCAGATTCGGTTGCCGCTTCTTGCGCTAATCGCTGATCTTTCTGTTCAAGCCAAGATGAGTAATTACCTTCCCATGGAATACCTTCGCCTCGGTCTAGCTCTAAAATCCAACCAGCAACATTGTCTAAGAAATAACGGTCATGGGTTACAGCGACCACAGTGCCTTCATAGTCATGTAAAAAGCGTTCTAACCATGCCACAGATTCAGCATCTAAATGGTTAGTCGGTTCGTCAATTAATAACATGTCCGGTTTTTCCAGCAATAACTGGCAAATAGCAACACGGCGACGCTCACCACCCGATAAATTTTCGATTTTTGCATCCCAATCAGGCAGGCGTAGCGCATCGGCAGCTCGTTCTAATTGATTATCCAGATTATGCGCATCTTGCGATTGAATAATTGCTTCAAGTTCAGCTTGTTCTTTGGCTAATTTGTCAAAATCAGCATCTGGATCAGCATAAGCCGCATAAACTTCATCTAAACGAGCCAATGCTTTTTTGGCATCACCAACAGCTTGTTCAATTGATTCACGTACAGTTTGCTTAGGATCAAGTTTAGGTTCTTGCGGTAAATAACCTATTTTTATGTCCGGCTGTGGACGAGCTTCACCTTCAATTTCGGTATCCACTCCTGCCATAATTCGTAGTAATGTCGATTTACCTGCCCCATTTAAGCCAAGAACACCAATTTTAGCACCAGGGAAAAAACTTAAAGAGATATCTTTTAAAATATAACGTTTAGGAGGAACAATCTTCCCAACACGATTCATGGTATAAACATATTGCGCCATAAAACATCATCCGTTTGTTAAATTAATCATAGCCAAGTTAATTTTACTTGCTATAAAAGTCATGCCGTATATTGTAACGATTCTGTCAATGGGGTCTAGGGTTATTTGTCGAATTGATTAGATTTATTCACTCTCTTTTATGTTTAACATGCAATATAATTGGTTTTATATATAATTAATAACCTATTAAATTGACAGTATGAGTGATAAAGACCATTTTAGGAGCAAGAATGAGTAACATCACAGTTAATTGCCATATTGATCGACAATATATTGTCGATACTTATTACGCGCTGCAAGATTGTTTGGATGATGAGTTTACACAAAAATTAGATGATTCAATTGCTGATAATATGCGTAATTTTACCTTCACCTTCGATAATGAAAAAATAGTGAGGCTAAATAACGATAAAAACGAATTCAGTACTTTCTATTACTCTGATCTATATCAAATAAAAGAAACCACAACTGGGTTATTTTTTTTTAGTAATAAGATAATTTCTGAATTTGTTCGTTATGATCTGTTTCAACAGGATGAGTTACTGCTGCTAAAAGATTATCTGGCTCCTTATTTAAGCAAAAATCAACAACCCGAAATAGCAACGATAAATTATCAATTTGACTATCAACGATTATATGTTTTATTTCGTCATATATCTCGCAATCATTACAAAACTACGTTGACTTTATCTATTTTCTTTTCCGTTTTAGGTTTGTTGGCGGCAATTATAAAAAATTTGCCACTGTCTGTATTAGCTTTCATATTAGCTATTATTTTATTACCTACGATACTTAATTTTAGTCTTAAACAGCAAGCAAGAAAACAGGTTTTAACATTAAATGAACGCTTTCGCAGTATGACCTGTATTTTTTATAATGATCATATAGCATTCAATTACCAAAAAAGAGTAGAAAATTATTTTAATATTAACTATGCTGAATTTTTCAAAATCGAGAAAACACCAAAAGGTTATGCGTTTTTTATACAGCAAGATATGGGTTATTTCTTTTTTTATGAAGAGTTTTCTTTAAAACAACAACAAGTGCTGGAAGAGAAACTGAAACACTATAGCAATTATTCAGAGAAGTAATACCATACCCTTTTTACTCATCCCACCTAATAAGAGGTGGGATGTTAATCAGATTATAAGAAGGTGAAGATTTGATCTTTCGGCAGACGTGATTTAGGACGATGCGCATTGCCATCATCTTTAGCACGGTAACCTAATGTTACAACCACAATGCTTTTCAATCCTTTGCTTTTAAGATCTAAAATTTCATCCATTTTTGCAGAATCGTAACCCTCTATTGCAGTAGAATCCACACCAATTGCCGCAGCGGCAAAAAGCAATTGCCCTAACGCAATATAGGCTTGTTTACCTTCCCAACACTGTTGTGATTCGGGTGTCTTGCTGTTTAAATTTACAAAATAACGTCGACCCTGATCTTGAGACGCCTTTAATTCCGCCGAAGGCAAACGTCCGTCTTTCTCTTCTTGATTAAGGAGATTGACTAAATGGGCTTCATCCAACGGGGTTTTAATGCAAAAAACAATAGTATGTGATGAGCCGGTGACACGTGGTTGATTAAAATCAGCTATTGCTGGCAAAATTTTATTTTTAGCGGCTTCGTTGTCAATAATATAAAAATGCCACGGTTGAGAGTTAACCGAAGATGGACTGTTTCTTAATACTGTTAAAAGTTGTTCAATCACCTCAGCCGGAATTTTTTTAGTTGGATCATAATGTTTTGTGGTATAACGTTTTTCTGAAATTTCAACTATGTTCATTTTAATGTCCTTAATTAATGATTTAAATAATTAATACCATAAGAAATAGTATAACCAGAATGATAAGACGCTCAATATATTATTTTGATAGGACGAACTTTGAAAATTAGTCGAGAATAATAGTTAGAATAAGGCATAGACAATTTTAGTTTAGAATATTTTTTATTCATTGACAAATAATCGTTGACACATTCATCAGCATTTGATAAAAATAACACCAATTTATTTTGTATAACTGTTGAATTTAGAGATTTTTATGTTTATTAACTTTTTAACTCACAACCTCAGCCTCCTCCTCGCATTGTCTTGCGCGGATAGCTTGTGTTTGGAGTAAAAGTTTTAAATATAAAATACTCGACAAATTAACAAGAACCCGCGCTAAAGTGCGGGTTTTTTGTTTTATAACGCTAAACACCGAGATAGCGCTAAATAAGAAAAGGAAAAAACAATGAGCAACCAAGTCATTATTTTTGATACAACATTACGTGATGGCGAACAGGCATTACAAGCAAGTCTAAGTGTAAAAGAAAAATTGCAAATTGCATTAGCTTTAGAACGAATGCGAGTTGATGTTATGGAGGTTGGTTTTCCTGTTTCATCTCCCGGTGATTTTGAATCGGTACAAACCATTGCAAAAACCATTAAAGATAGCCGGGTTTGTGCGCTATCACGCTGTATTGATAAGGATATTGATGTTGCAGCTGAAGCATTGAAAGTTGCGGATCAGTTTCGCATTCATACGTTTATGGCAACATCGACGTTACATGTACAAGATAAATTAAAAATGACATTTGATGATGTCGTTGACAGGGCTGTGCACTGCATTAAGCGTGCACGTAATTATACTAATGATGTGGAGTTTTCTTGTGAAGATGCAGGTCGTACCCCAATTGATAACTTATGTCGGATCGTTGAAGCGGCAATTAAAGCCGGGGCAACGACGATCAATATCCCAGATACTGTCGGTTATACTGTTCCTTATCAATTTGGTGGCATTATTCGTACCTTATTTGAACGTGTCCCGAACATTGATAAAGCGATTATCTCTGTTCATTGTCATGATGACTTGGGTATGTCGGTGGCTAACTCGATTAGCGCGATTCAAGAAGGTGCTCGGCAAATTGAAGGGGCGATGAATGGTTTAGGTGAACGAGCAGGAAACACCGCTTTAGAAGAAGTGATTATGGCGATCAAAGTTCGTCAAAATATCCTAAATGTTCATACTAATATCAATCATCAAGAAATTTATCGTACCAGTCAAATTGTCAGTCAAATTACCAATATGCCAATACCGGCGAATAAAGCCGTTATTGGCAGTAATGCTTTTGCGCACTCATCCGGTATTCATCAAGATGGTATTCTAAAAAACCGAGAAACCTACGAAATCATGACCCCAGAATCAATTGGGTTAAACCAAATTCAATTGAATCTTACTTCACGTTCAGGGCGTGCAGCAGTTAAGCATCGCTTAGAAGAATTAGGCTACCATGATACAGACTATAATTTAGATCAAGTTTATGAAGCTTTTCTTGAATTGGCAGACAAAAAAGGACAAGTTTTTGATTATGATCTTGAAGCATTAATATTCATTAATCAATTGAAAGATGAACAAGATCATTACAAATTAGATTACTTTAATGTTCAATCTGGTTCCACGGTCGTATCGACTGCATCAGTAAGCTTAATTATTGGTGATCAAAAATTCTCTGATGCAGCAACTGGTAATGGCCCCGTCGATGCCGTTTATCAAGCAATAAATCGTATTACTGGCGAACCTATTTCAATTGTTAAATATCAATTGGCATCAAAAGGTCAAGGCGAAAATGCGCTAGGTCAGGTTGATATTGTTGCTGAATATAAAGGTCGAAAATTTCACGGCGTTGGGCTAGCTACCGATATTGTGCATTCGTCAGCTTTAGCATTGATAAATGTCTTGAATAATGTTTATCGAGCAAACCAAGTTGCCGAGGAAAAACAAAAATTACATCATGATTGAGAACGAATCTTGTTTTGTTCATCAGGAACAAAATAACCAATTTTAATGAGATTGTTAAGGAATAAAAACATGTCACAAAATTACCATATTGCAGTATTACCCGGGGATGGAATTGGGCCAGAAGTCATGAAACAAGCCTATAAAGTGCTTGATATTATCCGTCAAAAATATCAACTTTCTATTACCACAAGTGAATACGATGTGGGTGGCGCAGCGATTGATATTCATGGCTGTCCACTACCTAATGACACACTTGAAGGTTGTGAAAAAGCCGATGCCATATTGTTTGGATCTGTTGGCGGGCCTAAATGGACACATTTACCCCCTGATCAACAGCCAGAACGTGGTGCATTATTACCACTACGTAAACATTTCAAATTATTTGCTAATATGCGACCAGCAAGTCTTTATCAAGGTTTAGAAGAACTTTGTCCTTTACGTGAAGACATTGCTAAACGTGGCTTTGATATTTTATGTATGCGGGAATTAACTGGCGGAATCTATTTTGGTTTACCCAAAGGACGTGAAGGCACAGGTGCCCAAGAAAGAGCTTATGATACCGAAGTCTATCATCGATTTGAAATTGAACGTATCGCAAAAATGGCTTTTGAAGCAGCTAAAATTAGACGTAAAAAAGTCACCTCGGTAGATAAAGCCAATGTTTTACAAACATCAATATTATGGCGAGAAGTTGTCACTGAAATTGCTAAAGATTATCCCGATGTCACGCTTGAACATATGTATATTGATAATGCCACTATGCAACTGGTGAAAGACCCTTCACAATTTGACGTGATTTTATGTTCAAACCTATTTGGCGACATTTTATCGGATGAATGTGCCATGATAACCGGTTCAATGGGAATGCTACCTTCTGCGAGTCTAAATGAGCAAGGTTTTGGGTTATATGAACCTGCTGGTGGTAGTGCGCCCGATATAGCAGGAAAAAATATTGCCAATCCAGCCGCCCAAATACTCTCTTTAGCATTATTAGTCCGTTATAGCTTAAAACGTGATGATATTGCTAAAGCAATTGAAAATGCAGTTAATCAAGCGCTGGAACAAGGCATCAGAACAATTGATTTAGCTCGAGGCGGTCAGTATGTTTCAACCGATGAAATGGGCGATGCTATCTGCCGTTTTATCTAACAAAATTTAATATGCTTAAGTTGAAAAAATTCGGTTAATCTTCAGGATAACAATAAAGGAATAAAGCAATGTCAACAAACCCAAAAACATTGTATCAAAAATTATATGATGCGCATGTTGTGTATGAAGCGCCAAATGAAACACCTATTTTATATATCGACCGTCACTTAGTTCATGAAGTGACCTCACCTCAAGCTTTTGATGGTTTACGGGCGATGAATCGAAAAGTGAGACAACCCCATAAAACCTTTGCAACCATGGATCATAATACCTCAACCAAAAGTAATGATTTAAATGCATGTAGCGAAATGGCTCAAATTCAATTAACTGAACTTGCCAAAAATGCTGAAGAATTTGGTGTTTCACTTTATGGGCTACACAGCCCATTGCGAGGTATCGTCCATGTTGTCGGCCCAGAACAAGGGATGACATTACCCGGTATGACTATAGTTTGTGGGGATTCACATACCGCAACACATGGCGCATTTGGCGCACTCGCTTTTGGTATTGGCACATCAGAAGTTGAACATGTATTAGCAACGCAAACCTTAAAACAAGGTCGTGCTAAAACCATGAGAATAGAAGTGAAAGGTCAAGTGGCCGACGGCATTACCGCTAAAGATATTATTTTAGCCATTATCGGTAAGACAACCAGTGCTGGTGGCACAGGGCATGTCGTTGAGTTTTGCGGTGAGGCCATTAAAGCCTTATCAATGGAAGGCCGTATGACACTATGTAATATGGCAATTGAAATGGGAGCTAAGGCTGGTCTGATAGCACCCGATGAAGTCACCTTTGCATACTTAAAAGGTCGCCAATTTTCACCAAAAGGGGACGATTTTGACAAAGCGGTAGATTATTGGAAAACCTTAAAAACCGATGACGGTGCACATTTTGATCGTGTTGTTACTCTTGAAGCCAAAGATATTGCCCCACAAGTCACTTGGGGAACCAATCCCGGACAGGTCACATCCATTGATGCCGCCGTGCCAAACCCAAATGATTTTGCCGATCCCATTGAAAAACAGTCTGCTCAGCGTGCATTAACCTATATGGGATTAACCGCAGGGACAAAAATGAGTGATATCAAGATTAATAAAGTCTTTATTGGATCCTGTACTAATTCTCGAATTGAAGATCTCCGTGCCGCGGCAAAAATTGCTCAAGGACGTAAAGTCGCTAACGGCGTGCAAGCTTTAGTGGTGCCTGGTTCGGGGCCTGTGAAGCAACAAGCTGAAGCCGAAGGTTTAGATAAGATTTTTATCGATGCGGGTTTTGAGTGGCGTCTACCTGGGTGTTCAATGTGTTTAGCCATGAATGATGATAAATTAGCGCCGGGGGATCGCTGTGCATCGACCAGTAATCGTAATTTTGAAGGACGACAAGGTCGAGACGCCAGAACGCATTTAGTCAGTCCTGCTATGGCAGCCGCAGCAGCAATCACTGGCTATTTTACAGATATTCGCAAACCATTTTAAGGAGACGGTCATGGCAAAATTTACAACACACACAGGACTAGTCGTTCCTTTAGATGCGGCTAATGTTGATACCGATGCGATTATTCCAAAACAATTTTTACAAAAAGTGACTCGCACTGGATTTGGTAAACATGCTTTTCATGAATGGCGTTTTTTAGATGATATTGGCGAACAACCTAATCCTGATTTCGTTTTAAATAAACCTCGTTATAAAGGCGCCAGTATTTTATTAACACGTGAAAATTTTGGCTGCGGTTCATCCCGTGAGCATGCACCATGGGCATTAGCAGATTATGGGTTTAAAACGATTATCGGTTCGAGTTTTGCCGATATTTTTTATAACAACTCGTTTAACAATCAACTATTGTTAGTGAATCTGTCAGAAGAAGACATTGATGAACTTTTCAAAATTGTTGAAGCCAATGAAGGAATCGAATTTACTATCGATCTGGTTAACGAAGTCGTGATTGCAGGCGATAAGCAATATCCTTTTAAAATTGATGCTTTTAAACGCCATTGTTTATTAAATGGATTAGATAATATTGGTTTAACGCTACAACATGAAGATGCAATCAGTGCATTTGAACATAAAATCCCTTCTTTTTTAGCATAAACTCTTAATGAAGATATCATCGCTTATTACTATTTAAGCGATGATATATCACCTTTTTTTAAAATAAGTTACCCAAGAACATTTCACTTAGATGACCAATATAATATATACTTCCGCAACTTATTTTTACATCAGAAAATTATGACTATAAATTGTTCATAAGGAATAAAAAGTAACAAAGAATACGACAATAAATCATCAAGATGAGTGAATTCAATTAAACAATCTAGCGATCATTTTCAATGGTTGATAGATTGTGCTTCATCACCAGTCAGTAAAGTTATCACCCATAAATGATGATTGAATAAAATTAACGGTATAACTAAAGTTGTTTGCGTTGATTTGACGGTGGAATAGATAACGCTTCTCGATATTTGGCGACGGTACGGCGTGCAATAATAATACCCTGATCTTCAAATATTGAGACTAACTTACTATCACTTAACGGTTTTTTTCGGTCTTCTGCTGAAATATATTTTTTGATTAAAGCTCGAATTGCAGTAGATGAGGCTTCACCACCTGATTCCGTATTAACATGGCTGGAGAAAAAGAACTTGAGTTCAAATATTCCCCTCGGACATTGCAAATATTTTTGCGATGTTACTCTCGAAACAGTGGATTCATGCATATCAATTGCCGTGGCAACATCAGATAAAATCAACGGTTTCATCTGCTCTGTTCCATGCTCAAAAAAAGCTTGTTGATGTTCAACAATAAATTGACTCACTTTGAATAAAGTTTCATTGCGACTTTCAATACTTTTTATAAACCAATTCGCTTCTTGCAAATTTGCACGAATATATTGACTATCGCTATCATTAGCCGATTTTGCCATTTTCGCATAGTGTTGATTAATGCGTAGGTTGGGTATGGTATCAGTATTCAACTCAACCTGCCATTTACCAGCCACTTTTTTAACTAGTACATCGGGAACAACATAATCAGGTTGCGTCGTATTCAGCAGGTCACCAGGATAAGGATGTAAATGCTTGATAAATTCAATCGATGCTTTAAGTTGTTCCTCACTCACATTGAGTAATTTTTTCAATGTTCGATAATCACGGCTTGCCAATAATTCCAAATGATTATCAATTATCTGTTTAACTAATTTTGGGGCATCTAAATATTGAATTTGAATTGACAGACACTCTTGTAGCGTTCTGGCTCCCACGCCAATTGGGTCAAAATGCCAAATCCGCTTTAAAACAGCCTCAATTTCATCAAGCTCTATTTCAGCATTACCTTGCGCTTCAAGCAGTTCTTGAGTTGTCGCCGTTAAATAACCGCGATCATCAATGGCTTGAATGATTGAAATTGCAATGGCGCGATCAGTCTCGCTAAAAGGGGTAAGATCAAGTTGCCATTTCAAATAATCGTATAGCGTTTCATGAGTTTCACCCTGATAGATAGGTAATTCATCGTTACAATAATCCGAATAAGTACCAGACGGCGTCCCAGCTGAATAAATATCATCTAAGGATGCATCTAATGGTATATCCTCAGGTATTTCTGGGCTATCTAATGCGTCACGGGTATCTAAATTTTCAGTCACCGCACTTTCGTCAACGTTAATTTCGTCATAGTGTTCAGCAATTTCTAATAAAGGATTATTTTCAAGTGCGGTTTGAATTTCTTGTTGTAATTCCAAAGTTGACAACTGAAGTAATCGAATAGCAAGTTGTAATTGTGGCGTCATCGATAATTGTTGGGATACTTTCAGCTGAAAACTAGGTTTTATCATAGTCTAAATTCATTTCCTAAGTAAACGCGTTTGACATATTCGTTACTTAAGATACTACTTGGTGTTCCATCGGCAATCAAATGACCTTTATTGACGATATAAGCTCTTTCGCAGACATCTAAAGTTTCACGTACATTGTGATCAGTGATTAAAACACCAAGTCCACGATCACGTAGATGTTTTATTATATTTTTAATATCAATTACTGAAATCGGGTCAACGCCAGCAAAAGGTTCATCCAACAAAATAAATTTTGGATTAGCCGCTAAAGCTCTGGCAATTTCAACTCGTCGCCGTTCACCACCCGATAAAGATTGACCAATACTATCCCGAATATGCGTAATATGAAATTCTTCAAGCAGTTCTTCTGCTCTTTCTAATTTTTCATTTTTATCTATGTCTCGGCGAGTTTCTAAAATCGACATGATATTATCAATAACAGATAGTTTTCTGAAAATTGAGGCTTCTTGAGGTAAGTAACCTATTCCTTTTTGAGCACGTTCATGTAATGGTAAAATACTAATATCATCGTCATCCAGATAGATTTTACCCGCATCTAACGCCACTATACCAACGACCATATAAAATGTGGTTGTTTTACCTGCGCCATTAGGCCCTAGCAATCCGACTATTTCGCCCGAATTGACTGTTAAGCTCACATCTTCCACAACGCGCCGTTTTTTATAAACTTTGGCTAAATTTTCTGCCTTTAATATTGACATTTTATTTATTCATCTCTTTAACTTGATTAGGTAAGATAGTGCTCTTAACTCGTGCGTTATTATTTGAATGTGCAGTAATGTATTGTTTTTTGACATCATAAGTAATGAGTTCACTGCTAACATGATTATCTTGTTGATACATGTGGGCATTACCTTGCAATGTTACCTTATTGTCTTTAACGCTGTAGATTACTTGTGAAGCGTGACCTGTTACAATTTTATTTTTTTCAGGTAAGATTTGCTTAAACTTTACTGGTTTGCCATAAGCAGTGATTTTTTGTTTTGATGAATCTTGCATATCTGTAATAACAACTTTATCTGCAATAATAGTTAATTCATCTTGAACAATATTCACATTACCACTAAAAGTAATGGTATTTTTTTCAATATCAATTTGTTGATTATCGGCATCAATAGCAATCGGTTTATTGTTAATTGTTGTTTTTGGCGTTTGTTCTTGATTTTCATTTGAAATTTGAATATTGGATTGATCCGCAAAACAACAAAATGACACAGATAATAGTAAAAATAATGGAAGAATAACTTTTTTTTGCGAACTCATTTTTTATTTTGCCTCAGTATTATAATACGTTTTTATATTTTCAAGGATATTAGCCGTTTTGGCTTGTAAATCACCATCTAACCCAATGCCTGTAGAGTAAAATCCAATGCCTTTGAGTATTACAGGGTCTTTAGATGTGACATGTTGTGTATTTAAATCAACCACCGCTTTATCCGTTTTTACTTGTTGCAATTGAGCATCTGGCACAAGATTATCTAACTGAACATCCTGATAAAGATAAATCAATTTATCATCAGTCAAGGTTGCTTTTTTTGCTTTAATATGCCAAGTGGCAACATGATCGGCATCATAAAGGGTAAAATTAGGTAAATCAAATTCGGTATTATCCGTATCATCAAAATAACGGACATGTGCTGATTCAATTTTATAAATAATTTCTCCTGATAAATCATAAATTTTAGTTATCATTTCATCACTTTGATAAATAGGCGTATTAGATAAATCTGTAATAGGTTGAGTGACAACATCATTATCTTTCTGATAATTATAGTAAACGCCAATCACAATAATGAGAAGTAAAATACAGATTAAGTTTTTTTTATTCATAACAGAAGTCAATTACGCTCATAAAGTTAATCACAAGTTAGGAAAAAATATTATTTAATTAAGCCAGAAATTTAAGATATTTTACTGCATTTTTCATTAAATTAATATCTGACATTAAAAGAAGTTAAATTTTCTTGGAGTGGTAATTCACTCATATTAATTTGGGTAATGCGAGCAGATCGCGGTCCACCATGCTCTAACCACAGTATTAGCTGTGAAATCTGTTGATTATTACCTTGTGCAATTATTTCAACGGCACCATTTTCTAAATTCTTAACATAACCCACTAAGCCTATTTTTACTGCTTGTTGATAAGTAAAAAAACGAAAACCGACACCTTGCACCGAACCACTTACTATAATTTTAATTAGTCTTATCATGTCACAACCTTATACGACT
Source organism: Gilliamella sp. CG25 (assembly GCF_046635705.1). Taxonomy (NCBI): domain Bacteria; kingdom Pseudomonadati; phylum Pseudomonadota; class Gammaproteobacteria; order Orbales; family Orbaceae; genus Gilliamella; species Gilliamella sp. CG25. The sequence continues at coordinate 142,766 of NZ_JBIDFJ010000005.1, forward strand.
ATTTTCTTAGTCCATAATAATGAAGTTATATTGATATTTGAATCAATATATTCATATTTTATATATTTTACTTTTATTGATAAAAAGCTATGATGAATAAAAAACAAAACCTAAATACTCAAATGATTAAATAAGGAATAACAATGAAACGACTCTTCAAATATAAAAAAAGTTTGTTTTTAATTATGTTGATTTTGTCATTAAGTAGCTACCTTTTTTGTCAACAAATTTATGCGTATTTTCTGGTTGATACAGATAAAGTAGGCGTTGTTGTCGATGAATTTAATGGTGTCAAAGTTTACTATAATGGTCATGTAGGTAATGTGAGTGGACGCAATACGTCTAAAGATGGATATAATCTCGGTTTGAAATACCAATGCGTCGAATTTATTAAGCGTTATTACTATGAGCGCTTTGATCATAAGATGCCAGATAGTTATGGTCATGCGAAAGATTTTTTTGATGATTCTATCGCCGACGGAAAAATCAATCCCAAACGTAATCTACTGCAATATCACAATGGTTTAGGGTCAAAACCTCAAGTTGAGGATATCATTGTCATGGGATGGAGCAGATATGGTCATGTCGCTATTATCAGTAAAGTCAGCGATAATGAGATAGAAATTGTCCAGCAAAACCCTGGTCCTAATGCTAGCTCTCGTGAAACGATTCCTTTAATTTATAAAGACGGTCTATGGAAGATTGATTCATTTCGGGTTTTAGGCTATCTGCGTAAAAATTAATGTTAAATTAATCATTATTAAGAGAATATAAATTTAAAAACTATTTATAATTTATATAAATAGTTAATTACGATCCCAGTTTTTTCCATCAATAAACTAGGATCGTTATTGTTTCTTGTAAAAAAGCAGTTCAATAATTTACTTATAACTCTTTACTTTTGATATCTCCAATAATCAATCCATTATTGATTAGTTCAGGAACATCAACATAAATATTAATACCATAAATTTTACCGTGCCAATCATTATTAACTTTTTTTGCTTTTATATAAAGCTCTTTATCCCCAATTAGTTGACCTTGATTATAAACTTTATCAACATCAATTTTCTGTACAGTGTTAGATCTAACTAGATTGTGATTTTCAAATTCGTTACCTGATATTGATAATCCTAATCCAGCAATAATTACACCGTTCCAATCATTGAACAGTTTAGTTGGTGTTAAATCTATCGTATGTTCAGAAATAAGTTTTCCTTGATTATAAACATCCTTAGATTTTATAGACATTGTTTTGTATACATCAACAATATTATTATTTTCAAACTTTTCTCCTGAAATATTGATATCATATCCTTGCATTTGACCTTTCCAATCATTTATTAAATAATCTGAATTGGTATTTAAGGTTTGTTCAGAAGCTAATGTTCCTTGATTATAAACTTTTGTTGAATCTATACTTAATAACTTTTCTGCAGTAACTTGGTTATGGTTTTCAAAATTTTTTCCAGTAATCGTGATATTGCTACCTTTAACGAATCCATTCCAATCATTTTTGAAATAGCCTTGACTTATCAACGCTGATTTAAAAGATGATAATTCGCCTTGGTTATATAAATCAGTAGCGTTAATTGTTAAGTTATTATACCCTTCAATTAAATTATGATTTTCAAGTTTTTCACTTGATAGTGATATATTGTAAGAAGTAATCCTACCATTCCAGTCATTTTTGAAAATTTTGCCGTAAATGGACAGATCCCCTTTTGAATTCAGTTCTCCTTGATTGTAAAGATATTCTTTTTCAGAAATAGATAAATTTTCACCTCCATATATTACATTGTAGTTTTCTAAATTTGAACCAGTTAAAGATATTGAATTAGCTGTTAACTCACCTTTCCCTGCATTTATAAAGTAAAAAGCGTTTATATTAATGCGATCGGATAAAAGTTTTCCATAGTTATTCAAATGAATTACCGAACTATCTAAATCAACTGAAGACTTAACTAAACCATAATTTTTAAATGACGACCCCTTTATATTAATATATTTACCAATTTCAATATTTCCAGTGCTGTTATTTATAAAGTCATCACTATTTACATAAAGATGATATGATTTTATCGTGCCTTGATTTTCAAAAATACTAGAATTTAGTTGGATGTTTTGGTTCTGTGATTGAATCAAACTTTGTTTGTCGTTAAAAATAGTGTAACCAGATAGGGCAATATTATTTTCCGCCAATATTTTGTTTGCATTATACGTGTTGTTAGCTTTCATAGTTATATCATTACTTGCTTCAATAACACCATAATTTTTAACATATTGAGCTTTAAGTTGAACATTTTTTGATTTGATATCATTTGTATTTAATATATAACCGCTATCAGCAGTAAATTGTTCTCCAGCGGAAATCTTACCGAAATTTTCTACATATTGACTTTGTATATTAAGATTTTTTCCACTTTCTATAGTCGTATTGTTTCTTATTTCAGAACTATTAAAATTGATTGAGTCCTTTGCCATCATATAATTGTTATTAATAATGATACCATTGGCATTGATGTTAAGGTCTCCAGCACTTACGCCCAACGTTCCTGAATTACGCACACCGACACCTTGTTCATTTGCACTCAATGTAATTTTACCTGCGTACATGCCACCTAAAGCAGATACATCAATACCATAATTAAATCTATCTTGATAGATTTCATCTTTTTTATTCTCAGTAAAGCTTAAATCTGTACCGACATTATTTTGACCTGCTATCACATTAATTTCTTTATTAGCCCATAATTCAGCATTAATTTTCACACTTCGAGCAATGATATCCGTATAATCTTGCCCGGTATTTTTTAAGCCTTGACCCGTAACATAAATATGTCCACGTTCAACTTGATACCCAGTCAATTTTCCGTTTTCTACTAGCGGTTTACCGGTTGTTAAAGTTGCTCGGTCAGCATTGATAAAACCACATCCATTACAGGTTATACCCGCTGGGTTGGCAATGATCACTTGTGCTTTTGGACCGGCCACTTCAATGTATCCATTCAACTGACTAATATTAGGTGAATTGACTTCATTCAAAATGACTTTAGCGCTTTGTGTGAGTGATATATTACCGTTAACAAACTCCACTAATTGCGTTGCATATCGATCTGTTCCATTATTTAATATCACTCCTTTTTTGGATACATCAAATTGAGTATATTTATTATGTGAAACCCCACTACTCGATGGATTAGTAATATTAATTATTTTGATGCCGTCAGAATGTTGATAAATATCGGGGCGTTGACTACGATCGGCTGTTTTGTCTGCGACAATATTGGTAGCATAACAGCTATCAATCAGACTAACCATTCCCAATGCGATATACGATATAAATATTAAAGGTTTTATTTTGAAGGATTTTGCTGGGTAAATTGAGCCGTGTTTTTGATGAATTATTCCAACTTTATTTTTATTACTTGCCACCATTTGATGCGATTTAACCAGTTCGGATACAACAATAAATACATTTCGAGCTTTATTAAAAATAATTCGATATAAATTTCTATTCATATTATTTCCACCTTTCATCAATTGTTAATGCATTAAGTTATATACAGCTAATTTTTAGATAAATAAAAGTTCAGTGAACATTGAAAAAATTTGACACAGTAATTAAAACTTAAGAAGTTTTATCGTTTATTAATATCATCAATAAGATCTATTAATTTTTTTAGTCTAATGTTACATCAAGAACATTTAAATTAGATAAGGAGGATCAGCGAAACAATTTAAGTTAATTACAACTCATTGAGGGAATTATGATAAATTCCCTGTGATATCGATTTTTTTATTGAATAATAACAATAGGATACCTCATCAAACCTTAGTATAAAGATAAGATTTTATTGATTTTTCTGATTGTTATAATCGCGATGCATTATATGGAAAATAATCATATCCGTAATATTAGATATGATAGTTTCCGTTTTTATTGTATTTTGTTTGTCATTGGAAAAAGTATTATTATCTAAAGTGAAAAATATCTCTGAAGCCGAATTTTCGATTTTATATCGCTGATTATGTTGAGTGTTATCTAATTTATCAACATTAATTGTACCTAAATTGTTGATATTATTTCCACCTGCTACATTGATATTATTAGTTTTGATAATTCCTAACCAATCATTCTTAAATTGCTTAGTTTCTGTATATATCTCATTTTTGGCAAATATCTCGCCATTATTATAAATTTGTCCAGCTTTAATAACGAGTTTATCCTTTGCGTTTACGATTTTTCGATTGTCAAAATTTTCACTGTTTATTTCAATTTTATTAGCGCTGATTTCCGCTTGCCAATCGTTTTTAAAATTAGTGCTTTTAGTCGTTAATCGCTCAACTGCTATTAATTTCGCTTGATTATAAATATCAGCTGTATCAAGTTTTAAATTTTTATTGGCAGTAACTTTATTGTAGTTATCAAACCTACTATCTTCAAATGAAACCAAATCATTAACAGTAATACCATTTAGACTTATTTCATCGGCATTTACCTCTCCTAACCGATCATTTTTAAAATAATTACTGGATATTGCTATTTTATCCTGAGCCAATAATTTTCCTTGATTATATAATATTTCAGTAGAATTGATTTCAAGTTGTTCTTTAGCAATAATTTGATTGTAATTATAGATTTTTGATGAAGATAATTTAACTTTATTCGATTTTATGATGCCTTCCCTACCATTTTCCAATTTGCTAGCGTTTAAAGATAGCGACTCCTTTGCTAACAATTGACCAAAGTTGGATACTTCTTCAAGTTGTAAATTCATGTTATCTGCATCAATAACACCAAAGTTAGTTAAATCTGTCCCTGAGTCATCATTTTTGATACGTATTTTTGAACTTTTTAAAATACCTTGCCAATCATTTTTTAAATTTTTAATATTTAATTCCATCTTATCTTTAAAAGCGATATTACCATTATTGTACATTCCGTTAGTTAATCTTATATTAGCCCAATTACCGGTAATCCAACCATGGTTATCAAATTGCATACCGTTTACATTGATTCGATCCTCTGCAATGATTTTACCTTGCGATGTATTGGTTATTTTCGATTCAGATGTGTTTCCTAAGTTTACCGTTGGTGATTTTACTTCACCTTCATTAACGATATTATTTCCTTCTAATGAAACATTTTCTCCAGCTTGAATTGAGCCTTTATCCTTATTGGTGATATTATCACTATGTACGATTAAATCTTTTTCTGAGGTTAATTTGTTCTCATTTGTCACGTCATCTGCAACTATGTTTAATTTATCCTTAGCTTCAACTTCACCGTAATTTTCAACGTTTTTCCCCTCTAAATCTACATCTGCTGATTCAATTTTCCCTTCCCAATCATTTTTTATATTATCACCCGATACACTAATTTTATCGGTGGTTGATACATTTCCCGCATTTTCAGTATAATTAGCAGAAATTTTTATCATTTGTGCTCTTAATCTTCCAACATTTTTGGTACGTTTGGCTGTTATTGTAATAGCTACAGCATTTATATTACCTGTCCATGTACTAATAAATTCTTGACTAAATGAAGTAATATTTTTTCCTGCTGACAATTTACCCTCATTCGCAACCAATTTAGATGCTTTTAGATTGATATCTTCTTTCGCTTCAACGGTTCCATAATTTTTTACTTCTGTTTTTGCCATTAAACTGACATTTTTTTGAGCGGCAATTGTGCCATGATTTTCTATTTGTTGACTGTTTAATAAGATGTCTTTTGTTGCTTTAAGATTACCACCGACATTATTTAAAATTTTACCATCCACCGATAAATTTAACGTCCCCGCATTAGCCATAAGTATTCCATTATTACGTACACCTACCCCTGTTTCGGTACCTATCATCTTAATTTTTCCAGCATACATTCCACCTAACGCTGAAACATCCAGCGCAAATTCTGGTTGTGCAGTATTGGTGTCTGATACAATTTTTTCAATCTTTGTCAGATCTGCTTTCACTTTGCCTTGACCGGTCACAATAGTGATTTCTTTATTTGCCCATAACTTGGCATTGACATTCACACTACGTGCGATTAAATCGGTGTAATCTTGTCCTGAATTTTTTAATCCATCCCCTGTAATGGCTATTTGCCCTTTTTCAACATGATAACCAATCAATTGTCCATCTTTCATTAATGCTTTACCGGTCGTCAAGGTTGTCCTATCTGCATTAATAAAACCACAACCATTACAGGTTATACCGGCCGGATTGGCGATGATCACTTGGGCTTTTTGACCGGCCACCTCGATATAACCATTTAATTGGCTGATATTTTGCGAATTCACTTCGTTTAGTATGACTTTGGCGCTATTTTGCAGTGATGCATTACCATTAATATCACCGGCTAATTGTGTTTTACTACCGTCACGAGAGTTATTTAAAATGACGCCATTTTTTGAAACATCAAATTGCGTATATTTATTATGTGAAACGCCCCCTTTTGTTGGCGTTGCGATATCAATTTGTGTTACGCCGTTTGGTAAGCCTTGAATGGCTGGACGTTGCGCTTGATTGGCATTTTGATCGACAACGATATTATTTGCGTAACTAGATTCAACAATGCCAACCATACCTAATGCGATATAGGATAAAAATACTAAGGGTTTTAACATAAAGGATTGATTTTTATTTTTAGAAATCACTTCAATTTTTTTTGTAGTCTGATTATGACTTGTCATGACTTGATGGGAACTAACCATTTCGGATACCACAACATACAATCCACGAGTCTTATTAAAAACAATACGAAAAAAATTCTTGTTCATAGTATTTCTCACCTTTCATCTATTTTCTAACATGCTAAGACAAATCATATTTATCTATTAAACAATGGGTCATGCTCAATAAATCCATATTTTTTTTATAATTAACCAAACAAATAATTATTGAAATTGATACAACTAAAAATGACAACGATAAGATTTATATATTTGGAACCATTACCACAATTTGATTGCCCCTAAAATAAACAGGCTAATAGCAACGGAAAATTTTATATGATTTAGATAACTTAATTTTTTTATAATAAACTTTAACTTCATATTTAGTCAAAGATTTTATTTATTTTTTTGTCAATTTTCGAGTTTAACTAAGTTAGACTTTAATTCTTTTGAAGTTTATGCCACACAATAAAATTTTAATATTTGGTTTAATAGTCCACGTATTAAGGAGTTCAGGTCAAATCAGATGCTTTTATTAATCCGATTAACAAATCATTGATGTTTTTTGAACAGTTAAATGATCAATGTTGTTAATAAACCTTCATCACAAAATTATCGATGAAAAACAAAATTTTATTTCAAAATAATCTGTCAATAGAGGGAAGGAAATTGAACGAAAGGATTATCAAAGGAACGAAATGTGGCATTATTGGCTTATCAGTCATTTAAACACAACTGATAAACCAATATGATATTTTACCGAGATAAAATTTTATTTATCATGATTAAAACTTTTAAATGTTGGATAAATACTAATCACTGATTTCTTGTAATTCTTTTGCATTTATCTGTCCAAAATTTTCTATCCCATTTTCAACTTTTAATACAAGAAGATTAGTATCGATAACGCCAAACCAATCATTTTTGAAATGTTTACTGACACCGTCTATTTTATTTTGGGCAAATAACTCTCCATTATTGTAAAACTCTGTTACGTTAATCTTCAATGTATCATTAGCACGGATTGATTTTCGATTATCAAATCGTCCTTCAATTATTCCTTCTTCATTTATTTGTCCTTCTATTTTAATCGTGTTGGCACTGATTTCACCTTGCCAATCATTTTTAAAGTTGTTACTGACTATATCTAATTCTTTTGATGAATGAATTTTTCCTTGGTTATAGCCATCTGTAACTTTAATCGTTAACTTTTTAGCAGCAGTGATTTCATTGTAATTTCTAAAATTTTCAAACTGAGTAAATATTTCATTAGCCTTTATTAGGCTTTGCCAATTATTTACAAAATTACTGCCTGATAAATAAAAATAAGTCGCTAAAATTTTCCCATAATTATATAAATTATTAGTAATCACATTCATCGAACCAACCTCTATTAGACCATAGTTGGTAATATCATTATCAAAATTAACAGAACTAGGCTCAATCATAGCGTAATTGGAAGATAGTTTACCGTTCCAATCATTTTTAAATTCATGATAGTTAAAATGTAAATTTGATTTTATCGCAATTTGACCTTGATTATACACTTTTCCCATCGATTCAATATCTCCAGCATCACCACTTACCAATCCCCAATTATCAAAATGTTTCATCGTTATGGAAACAGCTTTATCGGCTTCTATTTTTCCACGCCAAGTATTAACCACGGTTCCAACATGTCCGGCACTTAAAACTACAAATGAACTTTTAATATTACCTTCATTAACTATATTTGTTCCAGATAATGAAACAACTTCTCCAGCTTGAATTAAACCTGTATCTTTATTGATAATATTTTTTTCACTAACGACCGATATTTCCTTTCCAGATGTTAGTTTATTTACGTTCATAACATCAGCAACAATGCTTAATTTAGCCTTGGCATTTACTTCGCTATAATTCTCAAAATCTTTCCCTTCTAAGGTAATATTTTTCGACTGAATTACACCAAACCAATCATTTTTGATTTTATCACTCGATACAGTAACGCTTTCTCCTGCTGATAAATCACCCGCATTTTCGGCATATGATGCTTTAATTTCCACCTTTTCAACCGCATTCATTTTGCCCACATTTTTAGTGTGCCCTGATTTTAATACAATTGTGTTAGCGCTCACATTCCCTGTCCATGTACTAAGAAAGCCCTCACTTTCTGCGCTAAGATTATTGCCTGCAGACAATCTATTTTCGTTGGCAATCAATGTATTAGTTTTGATTTTGATATCTTCTTTCGCTTCAATAATCCCATAATTTTTTATCTCTGTTCTACCCAACACGTCGACATTTTTTTGACTGGCAATTGTGCCATGATTTTCTAATTGTTGACTGTCTAGCAAGATATCTTGTGTTGCCTTAATATTACCCCCCACATTATTTAAAATTTTACCACTAACCAATAGATTCAACATTCCCGCACTTGCCATGAGTGTCCCATTATTACGAACACCTACCCCTGCGTCAGTACCCACCATCTGAATTTTTCCGGCATACATTCCGCCTAACGCTGATACATCTAGAGCAAACTCAGGTTTTACAGTATTCGTGTCTGATACCACATTTTTAATTGTTGCCAGATCTGCACTCACTTTGTTTTGACCTGTCAGAATAATGATTTCTTTATTCGCCCACAATTCCGCATTAACCTTTACACTACGTGCAATTAAATCGGTATAATCTTGCCCTGAATTTTTTAATCCATCCCCTGTTATGGCTATTTGCCCCTGTTCCACGTGATAACCCGCCAATTTTCCATTTTCCATTAGCGGTTTACCGGTGGTTAAAGTTGCCCTGTCTGCATTAATAAAACCACAACCGTTACAGGTTATGCCTGCCGGATTGGCGATAACTACTTGGGCTTTTTGACCGGCTACCTCGATATAACCATTTAATTGACTGATATTTTGCGAATTTACTTCGTTCAATATTACCTTGGCGCTATTTTGTAGTGATGCATTACCATTGATATTACCGGCTAATTGCGTTTTACTACCGTTTGAAGAGTTATTTAAAATGACACCATTTTTTGATACGTCAAATTGGGTATATTTATTATGGGATACGCCATCATTGTTTGGTGCTGTGATATCAATTTGCGTTACACCGTTTGGTAAACCTTGAATCGTTGGGCGTTGCGCTTGATTGGCACTTTGATCGACAACGATATTATTTGCGTAACTGACGCCAGTCATACTGACCAGTCCTAACGCAACATAGGATAAAAAAACTAACGGCTTTAATAAATAAGATCGGGGATTATCGATCGAGTTATTGTTGACGTGAATACGCTTGCCTTGCTGACCCTTACTAACCACAACGTGATGTGATTGTGCAATATCAGACACAACAACAAATAATCCACGAATCCGATTAAAAACAATACGATAAAAACGTTTATTCATAATATTTTACCTTTCATCTTTTTGTTAATAGCCGTAATAAATCATATTAATATTAAATTATGGACAGCAAATTTTCTAAAATGACTTCAGAATCAGATAAGACTATTAAAAAATTTAATACGAATTCAACTATAACGGCTGCGTTATGATTAATGCTTTAAAAAGCACGCAAATGACTTACAGAACACTTAATGACTTTTATTAAGCTAACGGTGCAAACAAAATTTTTATATTGTTTAGATAACTTAATGTTTATATATTAAACTTTAAATTTTCATTTAGTCAAAGAATTTTACCTAATGAATTGTAAGCAAATTTTATTTTCAAATTTCAAAATGGTTAAAAACGAAGACTTGTATTGATATCTTTTTTTTATAATGATTAAAGGTGAGAGATAACTGTAGATAACATTTAACATAATAGAATCTTAATAACCTGATTTAGCAAACGAGAAATAACGTTTGGTAAACCAGGTGAGTAATTTTATCAATTATAACTTACTGTCATGCATTTTATTGATTAACGAAAATACCATTGATCACGCCAATGTTGTTAATATAGGCTATTTTAGATTCAATATATTTTGCATTAATTATTCCATGGCTGTCGTTGGTCAATGTCCTAGCTGTTAATTTAATATAATCATCTGAAGTTATTTTTCCTTCGTTATAGATGAGGTTAGCGAGTATACTAATTGATTTATTGACAGATAGCGTTCCATAATTATTAAAATTATAGTCAATATCTAAATCAATAGTGTCTGATGCTATCCAACCAAACCAATCATTATGAAAATTTCTACCGTGTAACTGTATTTTATTTTTAGCTAGTAACTGACCATTATTGTATAAACTACTTACGTTTAATTTGAAATCATCATTGGCTTTTGCAAAATTTCGGTTATCAAAATTTCCGCCTTTGATTTCGATTTGGTTAGCATTGATTTCGCCTTTCCAATCATTTTTAAAGTTATCAGTTTTTATTGCCAATTTATCGGATGCAAAAATCTTCCCTTGGTTATAGCCGTCTTTCACTTTGATCACCGATGAATTTAATGCACTAATTTCATTATAATTATCCAACTTATTGGTATCCATTGTAATTAAATCGGCTTTGATTTCACCTTTCCAGTCATTTTTAACTTCATTGCCTTTTAAAATGATTTGTTTATTGGCAAATAATTTTCCTTGATTATAAAACTGGTTACCCCCATTAATTGACAGTAATTGACCCGCCTTGAGTTCATTATGATTTTCAAAATTACGCGTATTTATATCCACCTCATCAGATTTGATAATACCTTGCCAACTATTTACAAATGCATTGTTTACTACAGATAAAGTATGATTAACTAAAAGTTGACCATAATTATAAACATTATTATTCAAAATATTTAAATTATCAGCATTGATGACGCCATAATTAGTGATAGTAGCATCCGATTTCGTTTTGTTGATATGCATATAATTACTGGCTAATTTGCCATTCCAATCATTTTTAAAATCTTTAATGTATAAATTCAAATTGTTATTTAGCGTAATTTGACCTTGGTTATACATATAATCTTGTAATTCCATTGATCCATTATCCGCATTTATCTGTCCAGAATTCTCAAATTGATTAGCATGAATATCAAATAATTGCTTAGCATTGATTTTTGCTCGCCAAGTATTCACAATTTTCCCAACCTCTCCTTCCCCTAAAAATACTGAGTCACTATTGATTGTGCCATCATTGATGATGTTATTTGCAACTATTGAAACTTTGTCCTCAGCTTTGATCAATCCTGTATCGCTATTTGTAATGTTGGTTCCTTTTAACAATAATTGCTCATCTGATATTAATTTATTGATATTATTTATATTTTCTATCGATATCACTAAGTTTTCAGCAGAATTAACTTCGCCATAATTTTCAAAATTTTTCCCATTCAAGTTAATATTTTTAGCGTTAATAATCCCTTGCCAATCATTTTTGATATTGTCGCTTGTTAGGGTAATTTGTTTTCCTGCCGTTAAGTTCCCATTATTTTCTGCAGTTGAAGCATTAATGGTGACAGTTTCATAGGCTTTCATTTTACCCACATTTTTAGCTTGCTTAGCATTAATCACAATGTTATTCGCTTTTACATCCCCTGACCAAATACTAATAAAATCATCACTGGTTATTGAAAGAGAATTTTTTGCAGACAGTTTTCCTTCATTGGTAATTAACGTATGGGATTGAAGTTTAAGGTCATTTTTGGCTGTGATTGTGCCTAAATTTTTAATTTCAGATTGACTTTTTAAGACAGTTCCTTCAGAGGATTGCATCGTTCCTTTATTAATAATTTTGCCATCAGCAGAAAGATTCAATGAACCGGCACTCGCCATCAGTTTTCCTTCATTTCGTACCCCTACACCATTTTCGGTACCGACCATTTTAATTTTACCTGCATACATTCCGCCTAGCGCAGAAACGTCCAATCCAAACTCAGGCTGATCAACTTGATTATTAAATCCTTGCTTTTCAATGGTATTCAAATCAGCACTTACTTTAGCTTGTCCTGTGATAACATTAATTTCATTATTTGCCCATAATTCCGCATTAACATGGACACTACGTGCAATTAAATCGGTGTAGTCTTGACCTGAGTTTTTTAAACCATAGCCATTAATTTCAATACGTCCGCCATCAACTTGGTAACTTTGCAATTTACCATTATCCATAATGGGTTTACCCGTCGTTAACGTGACTCTATCAGCATTAATAAAACCGCAACCATTACAAGTTATACCGGCAGGATTGGCGATAATGACCTGCGCTTCTTGACCTGCAACTTCAACATAACCATTTAACTGACTAATATTTGGAGAGTTAACTTCATTTAAAATCACTTTTGCACGATTTTGTAATAATCTATTACCATTAATGTCGCCAGCTAATTGGGTATTAGTTCTTCCTGTCGCATTATTGAGTACGACACCATTTTTGGATACATCAAATTGGTTATATTTGTTGTGAGAGACACCACTATTACTTGGCGCTGCAATATCAATTTGTGTTACGCCATTTTGCAAGTTGTGCACATTAGGGCGTTGTGCTTGGTTAGCCGTTGGATCGACAACGATATTATTGGCATAACTGACATTAACCACACTAACCAAACCCAATGCAATATATGACATAAAGACTAAAGGTTTTAATCTGCAAAACTGAACATGCTGGATTGGATTAGGGTTAACATGAACTGTTTTGATTTGTTTAGCATTATTGGTTACGACTTGATGCGATTTAGTCATTTCAGATACCACAACAAACAATCCACGGACTTTATTGAAAATAATGCGATAAAAATTCTTATTCATAGTATTTACACCTTTCACCTATTATTTTGTTAAAACGTAAAAAATAAAATCATCATATTAAACAAATGATTATTTCAATAAATCTACAAAAATAGTTAAATACGGCAATACAAATAATATTTTGAATTTAATGCAACAAAAGGAAATCGATAGGATGATAAATTACGTTAACATTAGCTAGTTATCCACTAATTAACCATCATCCTTGGTAGAACAGAAAGAAACAGACACACCAAATTAACATCATTTAGATAATTTGATTCATGTATAATAAACATTAAATTTATATTTAGTCAAAGTTTTATTTGTGCATCCGTAATTTACATTTCTTTGTTAATCCAAACAATTTTTAGGGTTAGCTAAGACTTTTGATAACAAGATTTTTCTAATTTATTAATTTATCACTTAATTTATTTTCTGTTTTGTTTAAAAAGTATTTCTATTAAGCAGATAGTTGGTGTGATCAAATCGGTTTTAATATTTGGGCACTTGATGATGTTTTAATTTTATTCGGTCTAGATATTTCTATTACCAGTAATTTTATTGATATTAATTAGGTAAGTTATAGAAATTTTTTATGTTTTTTGGGGATTAAAGTGAATGAGTAGAAAGCTCATAAGTTGACAAAGATTGAAAAAATTAATTTTTAAGATCCTAGCTTACCTATTGATGATATATTTCAGTAAACTAGGATCTTATCTTTACAACAAAAAAGAATTAATTGATCAAATTAATCTATTCATCTTTTGCATTAGTGGACTTTCCATTAATTAGACCACGATTAACGATTTTATCAGATAAATTGTCAGTAATAATTTCAGCATTAATCACACCATGCCAATCATTGAGAAAATGATTACCCGCTAATTTAATCTCTCTTTTCGAAATCACATTGCCTTGGTTGTATGTATAATTAGAATTAATAGTTAACTGATCACCAGCTTCAACCTCACCAAAGTTTTCCATATTTGTTATAACATTCAGATCAATATTTTCAGCTTTAATTGAACCAAACCAATCATTTTTTAGGTTGTGACTGACTACTTTTACTTGTTGGTTAGCCAATAATTCACCATTGTTATTAAAATCATTCAGGTTAATATTCATTGTATCATTCGCTATTAATTTATTACGGTTATCAAATCTATTACCTGTGATTTCAATGTTATTTGAATTTATTTCACCAAGCCAATCATTTTTGAAATTATTGCTATTAATTAATAACTTGCCTTCAGTTAAGAGCTTAGCTTGATTGTAAGCGTTTTCGACATTGACATTCAGCTCAGAATTAGCAAAAACTTGATTGTAATTGTCAAATTTTGCACCTACCAACGTAATATTATTAGCTTGTACTTCGCCTTTCCAATCATTTTTGAAGTTGTCACTCGTTATAGATAAATCATTTTTTGCCAATAATTTACCTTGATTGTAAACATTCTTAACATCAATATTGAGTAAGTCATTGGCATTCATTTCGTTATAATTAATAAATTCACCCGTTTCGTTAACTTGATCATTGTTGGTTTTAATGTTCACAAGATTTATTTGATCAGCATTAACTTTACCGTTCCAATCATTTTTAAATGAATCAAAAGATAGATTAATTTTGAAACTTGGTGTTTCTGAACTTTCAGAATGTGGTGAAGGTTCGGGTGAAATTGATGATAAAATTCCTTGATTATAAAGTATTCCTTTTACGGCGATATCGATGGATTGTACACCATTAACAGCACCATAATTTCTAAAGTTATTGCCTTTTAAATCAACGATTTTCGATTGCATTGTACCATTCCAATGATTAAAGACATCATCACTAATAACATTCATATTTTCTATTGATGCTAACACACCGTTATTGGATAACATTTTGGAATTTATGGATAATTCTTTTTGCGATCGAATCAGACCTGTTGAATGATTTTGAATGTTCTGACTTGCTAGCATTAATTTATTATCTGAGGTTAACGTATTAATATTATTTATATCTACAACGTCAATGATCAAGTTGTCAGTTGCGTTAATTTCTTTATAATTTTCTAGATTTTTTCCTACAAGTTCAATATGTTTTGACTGAATCACACCAAACCAATCATTTTTGATTTTTTCACTTGATACAGTAATACTTTCTCCTGCTGATAAATTCCCAGCATTTTCAACACTTGATGCTTTAATTTTCACACTTTCAGCCGCATTAATTTTCCCCACATTTTTGGTTTGCGCTGCGTTTAATGTAATATTATTAGCACTCACATTCCCTGTCCAGGTACTCAGAAATTCCTCACTTTCTGCACTAAGATTATTGCCTGCTAATAATCTATTTTCGTTGGCAACCAATTTTTCAGCTTTTAGATTAATGTCTTCTTTAGCATTAACAATACCATAATTTTTTACTTCTGTTTTTCCCGTTAAAATGACATTTTTCTGACTAATGATTGTGCCATGATTTTCAATATTGTCACTCTTCAATAAGGTGTCTGTCGCAGAATTAAGATTACCACTTACGGTATTTAAAATTTTGCCATTTGTTGATATATCTATCGTTCCCGCACTGGCCATAAGTATCCCATTATTACGAACACCTACCCCTGCTTCAGTACCGACCATCTTAATTTTTCCGGCATACATTCCACCTAAGGCTGAAACATCCAGCGCAAATTCAGGTTGTTCAGTATTGGTGGCTGAGGCGACTTTTTCAATCTTTGTCAGGTCTGTACTCACCTTCGCTTTACCTGTCACAATATTGATTTCTTTATTAGCCCATAACTTGGCATTGACATTAACACTGCGTGCGATTAAATCAGTATAATCTTGCCCTGAATTTTTTAACCCATCCCCTGTAATGGCTATCTCACCTTTTTCCACTTGATAACCAATCAATTTTCCATCATTCATTATCGGTTTACCGGTGGTTAAGGTTGCCCGGTCTGCATTAATAAAACCACAACCATTACAGGTTATGCCGGCCGGATTAGCGATAATCACTTGGGCTTTTTGTCCAGCCACCTCGATATAACCATTTAATTGGCTGATATTTTGCGAATTCACTTCGTTTAATATTACCTTGGCGCTATTTTGTAGTGATGCATTACCATTAATATTACCAGCTAATTGTGTTTGGCTACCATCACGAGAGTTATTTAAAATGACACCATTTTTTGATACGTCAAATTGGGTATATTTATTATGGGATACGCCATTATTGCTTGGTGCTGCGATATCAATTTGTGTTACACCGTTTGGTAAACCTTGAACGGTTGGACGTTGTTCTTGGCTGACATTTTGATCAACAGCGATATTATTTGCGTAACTAGATTCAACAATACTAACCATACCAAATGCAATATAGGATAAAAATACTAAGGGTTTTAACGTACAGGATTGATCTTTTTGCTTACAATACCCTTCCATTTTTTTTGTGGTTTGATTATGACTAGCCATGACTTGATGAGATTTAACTATTTCAGAAACCACAACAAATAATCCACGAACTTTATTAAAAACGATGCGATAAAAATTTTTATTCATAGTATTTTTCACCTTGTATCTAATGCTGATGTCTGAAAACAAAAGCATATTAAGTTATTAAAAATTAATTAAATTTATAAAAAAAATTAATATCCTTTTATTAACAAGCAAAGATATTAATGGGTTACTACAACTTGAAAAAAATATACAAATTCTGTCATTCGGGTATTTATGGGGATTTTCTATTAACCAACAGAAGATTAATTAGTTTTGATTATCATCAATTTCATGTCGTTAACATGAATAGTTTGACCACTGACTCAATATTTAAAAATTGACGAAAAAAAGAACAGTATTTCAAATCACTCATTGGATCTTATTAACAAATAGCTATTAGTTAAATATTGTTTTTATTTGATATATAAATGTAAGTTAATCTTATTTAACATGACTAATAAATATCAAAAAAACAAATAATACTGGAACTGATTGATTTCACAATGGTGTGTCTTTTATTGATTGATGTGAAATTGTGCCTATACCACAAGGCATTCATTGGATAAATAAAGTGTACTATATAAACATTTATTTGAGGTTCGGTCAAAGACTTTATTAAATTATTTTATATATTATTGAAAGAATTTAATTCAATTTTAATTTAAATCAAAAAAATTTAACTTTAGTAAATTTTTATATCAATGTTTTGCGATTTTAATGTTTATTTTTTTAATAAGATGAAAAAATTAGTTTCTAATTAACCATTATTTTTACTTTACTACGTTTTTTCGACATTTATTGCTTTTTAAAGAATAGTGGTGGTTTTAGGGGTAAAAATTTATATGAACAGCATCTAAAAACAGCAATGTTAGAGAAAAGAAGAATTCCATTTGGTCACAATTTTTTTAAGATAGCTAACATTAAAGAGCAGGTTAAATCGGTTTCTATTTTCAGTATATGATTATTTAAATTTCGAAAAATAGACCCTGGTTTTCTAATTTTTTATACATAGAAAACCAGAATCTTAAGTTATAAACAACTGTTCAAGTTAAAAAACATTAGCAATCCATAAGTTATAGTTGATTTTCATCATTTATAATTCCTGTTATTAATCCATAATTCTCAATGTGATTCACTTTCGTTTTAATGTATTTTGCATTCATCACAGCTTTCCAATCATTTCTAAAATAATCAGCATATAACCAGATGTGCATATCAGAATCAACTCGTCCGTAATTATAAAAATTCTTTGTCACAATATTCATTAAATTACTTGTTTCAAATTTTCCATAATTCGATAACTGAGTCGAAAGAATATCTAGGTTTTCAGCTTTAATCAAACCATACCAATCATTTTTAAAATTGGTGCCGCCTATTTCTAGATCTCCAAATGTAAATAAAGTCTTGTTATTGTAGAAATCATTAACGTTGATAGTTATATATCGATTAGCTTTTATTTCGTTCATGTTGTTCATTTTTCCACCGGCGATATCCAGTTTATCGGCATCAACATGACCTGCCCAATCATTTTTAAAGTCTGCACTATATATACCAATATGATTATTAGATGTGAACCGACCTTGATTGTAGATGTTGTTAACAATGATTTGTAGATCATTAGTCGCATTAAAGGTACTATGATTGTCCAGTTTATTAGCAAATATTGTCACTAAATCAGCTTTAACAAGACTTTCATTTCCTTCATTTGAAAAATATGAGGTATTAATATCTAAATTTTCATCAGATAATAACTTAAATTTGTTATATAACTGTTTAACATCGATTTTTAGGGAATCTTGAGCAGTTATCAAACCTTTATTTTCTAATGTTGTACCGGATAGATCAATTTTGTCAGCGCTTATTGAAGCATTCATCTCATTTTTTAGTTTGTCACCCTGAATGCTTAATTCATGTTTCGCCAATATCTTCCCTTGGTTATAAAAATCCTTAGATTTAATTTTAATTTGATCTTTTGACTGTATCGAACCAAAGTTAGAAAAACTTTCATTGACGATCTGTTGGTCGAATTCAATTAAATTAGCGTTGATTGTTCCTTGCCAATCATTTTTAAAATTCTTATTCTGATTTACTTTTAGAGTTTTTATTGCATCAAATTGACCATTATTGTAAAAATCATTACTTTCAACGATTATTTTACTGGATGAGTATACCGAACCTTTATTTTCAAAATAATCATTATTGGCATATAATTCACCGACTTTTATTTTGCCAAAAGCGGTATTAATAAAGTCACTACCCACTTCATAAAAATAGCCTACATCGATAAGACCTTCGTTAACACTTTTATGTGGATTTATTAACTTGAAATAATCAGCTATTATTTTGCCATTGATGCCATTGTTATAGTTTATTTCAGCAGATATATCCAATGCGCCAGTTAAAATTGTACCATCAGAATCGAAATTTTGTGTTATAACTTCCGCATCATAAGCGTTTATTATTCCGTCTTTTTTGTTAGAAAATTCTATACTATTAATCCTGATTTCGTTTCTTCCCACTAATTCATTAAGATTCGTGATACTTTTAACATTCATAGTTAATCTATTGTCGGCAACAAGTTGACCATAATTGACAAATTCGTCACCAAAAATTTTGATATTATTTGATTCAATTTTGCCTTTCCAATCATTTTTGAATTTTCTACTGTTTATAGTGACTTCTTTTTTAGCAGCTAATTTTTTATTATTTTCAAACTGATTTGCGAGCAGATTAATTGTGTCATTTACGTTAATATTGCCTGTATTTTTTGCCATATTCGCATTAATTTTTAGATTTTGCGCTTTTATATTTGCTGAATAACTATTATCAAACTCTTTACTCGTTGTTGTAATCTGTTTACCCGAAGATATTAATCCTTGGTTACCAACCCAACTTTCTGCATTAAGCGTGATATCACCTTGCGCATTTAATCTATCAACATTTTTTATTTCTGCTTTACTGGATAATACAATGTTTTTTGAACTTTCAATTGTTGAATGGTTTTCAATTCCACCATAAGTCGTTTTGAATTCAAGGTTTTGCGCTGAACTGATATAACCAGCATTAATTACTTTGCCATCGTTGGTTACAGTTAATGTTCCTGCATTTGCCAATAACGTCCCATTATTTCGTACACCAACGCCATGTTCTGTCCCAACCATTCTAATTTTATCCGCATACATGCCCCCTAATCTTGAGACATCTATGCCAAACTCGGGTTGTCCAACGTGATTATCAAAGCCTTGTGTATCAATATGTTTTAAATCCGCGCTAACTTTTGCTTTACCCGTTATGACATTGATTTCTTTATTTGCCCATAATTTAGCATTGATATTGACACTTCGAGCGATCAGATCACTATAATCTTGTCCGGTATCATTTAGACCATTACCTGTAATTTGAATATGACCTTTTTCGACCAAATAGCCTTCTAGGTTACCATTTGTTACTATCGGTTTACCGGTTGTTAACGTGGCTCTATCTGCATTGATAAAGCCACAATTATCACAGGTAATCCCAGCTGGATTAGCGATTATCACCTGTGCTTTTTGTCCGGCGACTTCAATATAACCATTTAATTGGCTGATATTGTTAGAATTAACTTCATTTAAAATGACTTTTGCGCTGTTTTGTAATAGTGGATTACCATTGATATTTCCTGCTAGTTGTGTATTCGTGCCACCAGTAGCATTATTAAGAATCACACCCTTTTTTGACACATCAAATTGAGTATATTTATTATGAGACACACCGTTTCTACTCGGTGCAACAATATTGATTTGTGTTGTACCATTTTGTAATTCCTTAACGACAGGACGTTGATTTTGATTGGCTAAGGGATCAACCACAATACCTTTTGCATAAGTTGTACCAACAATACTTACCATACCTAATGCAATATAGGATAAAAATGCAAGTGGTTTTAATGTGCAATATTTTGTATCGTTATTTGAATTCTGTTTAATATCCGTTTTTTTAGCTTTTCGGCTGCAACGTGATATCGCCTGATGTGATTTTACAATTTCAGATACCACAACGAACAATCCACGAGTTTTATTAAAAACAATGCGATAAAAATTTTTATTCATAGTATGTCTCACCTTTCATAGATCTACTCTTTTTTACTCAAAAAGAATCGGAATTTTCTTAAAAACCAGTCATTTTATAAAAATCAATTTATTCTATAATCAAGGCATAAATTAAGATTACTGGTTTACAAAATGACTAATATCAATTAGTTACTACAATGAAAAAATGACTACAGTGTAATTAACAATCTGTTAATTGAATTGAATCAAATCCAATTAATATCAATAGTTAATATAACTTTTTACTGCAAAATGTAATGTGAAATTAAGCTCATATCCATTAGTCATCGTTTTATATAAGTTATCGATAGTTAACTTTCATAAAATAGGACTATTCAAATAAGGTTAATTCAAGTTATAAAAAGGAAATTTAATAGAATCTAACAACCTGTATAGCGAAATTAGATGGCTATTCTTTTATGGCTGACTGAATGCTTACAATCAACAAAAATAGTGACCTTTTTAATGTTATGTATCTTATCTTGGTGGTAAGAGTTAAGACTTTTCCGCGATTAATAAACACTTAAAAAAACTGTAATCAATTTATTAATATTTGATCGTTTTATCATCAGTTTACAAAGTAATGATAAAACCCATGATTATGCGGTTTAGATAAGATAACTTATATATAATAATCTTTAAATAAACTTTCAGTCAAAGGTTTATTTAAAATATCTTCATTAGCTTTACAAAAAATTTTTTTAATTTTTCTTCATTAACTAATGCATTAATTATTATGGAGTTATTTAATTGATTTTATTTAGTACTTATTATTGTTTATTGAAAACAATAATAAGTACTAATTTATTGTTGGCTAAATGATAGGTAACACTAATAAGTCCAATTTAAATAGAATCCGAGTGTTAAATGATTAGTATTAAATTTGTCAGGTTTATGTAGGGGCACGCCAGCAAACATATCATAATAAAGACCAAAGTGACGTCCTCTAATTCCGATAGCCGAACCGACTAATTTTTTACCCGTCAGATTTTCGGAATTTCCCCCAAATACACCACCGGCATCTAATCCTAAATATAATTGCTGGTTTAGTGGCGTATACCATATTAAATCATTGCGAATAAACCAGCCATTATCGGCACTTAACATCTCTTCACCATCAAATCCTCGTACCGTCCAACGACTACCAATCGAAAATCGATCCGGTGCAGTTAATTTATTACGTCGAGTGTATTGTCCTTGTGAATCAAGGCTGTATCCAAAATTTTGATTACCGAGTTTAAAAGGCACATAAACCGAAAAATTAGCATTAATGATATCGGTTAGAGCACTACCGATTTCAGATTTTTCTTCAAATGCTTTTTGTGCGCCAAACCAACGTACGCCTTTTTGATAAGATGCACCTGCATAAACAACGATATTATCGAAGTAGTGACTATGCTGTAAGCCAATTCGCCAATTGCTTGTTTTGCGCCGCTGAATTTCGATTTCGGTATCATTGATGAAATTGTGAGACTCTCTTAAATTGATGCCATAACTTAATATTGTTTTTTGCGCTTCATTACGGTGCAATACTCGGCTTATTTGAAAATTATAATATTTACTCCGTCCTTTATATTGATAATCGACCACATCCGAAATTTTTTGATTATAGGTATTTGCATACATCGAGGCATCAAAAAGCCAATAACCAAATGGGACAGAATAGGCGAATAGATAATTTTTTGAGCCATAATCGTCCACGCCCTCTAAATTATGTCCACCAGAAACATAAAAACTGTCACTAAGACCAAGTGGATTATCCAAATAAAGTGTGAGCCCACCTTGATAGCGACCCGTACTTTTTGATCCCGAATTATCTAACGATAATCCTATTCGCCAATATTTCGATTGTTGACGTTGGATAACAATATCTGTTTCACCGGCCTCTTCTCCTGGTAATAATTGGATTTGAGCACTGGCAGTTGGGATTCGCTGAAAATTTTCAAGTCCTTGTTCGATAGCGCGTAAGTTAAGTAAATCCCCTTTTTTTAATGGCATATTACTTGTTAAATTGGCTCTGGTGTCACTATCTGATGAATAAAAAATATTTCTTACCGTTCCTTTCAGCAACAATAAAGTAAATGTTCCTGAATTAAGATCTTGTTGAGGCGCCAAAACCCGTGTTGTGATATAGCCATAACTAATAAGCTGATTTTGTAATTCCGTCATCAGTAAATTTAAACCTTTGCCACCCAAACAACGACCTTCCGCTTGTTTGGCTAACGTATTTAACGGTATGGTAATTGGAAAGGCATCACGTTCTAACAATTCAACATGTTGAATCGGAAAACAAAATTCCTCTTCAGGAAAATTGATCGTCTGAATTTTTTGTAAAGGTGACATTAAACTTACATTAGGTGTTTTAGTTGACAATGCCTCTTCTGTTGCTTTTTGTCTTTCTTGTTGGTAGATCAGCTGCTGATCACTGATCTTTCGTTCTTGTGCTGTCGGTAACTGCTCAGCAAATACGTTATTTGAAAAGATAAAACTTATTACTACAATTAACAATACTCTGATTTTCATCATTTTTCCTATTATTGTATTTTAGTTTGCGCTAATGTTAATTCGATAATCGAATTTAGTCCATAAAAAAATAGACATGCGTTAAAAATAATCAGTTCAATCGTTAAAATCTTTTCTAAATAAAAGAAAATATATTAGGATATATCAGCATGAAAATTTGAAATAAATCGTTTGAAATCTCGCAGGCAATATTTTGATTATACTAATTGATAATTATGATTCTTTTACGTTTAATATTTATGATTATCTTTGTCGAGCTAAAGCCAAAGTTAAAGTGATTAAAAATAATGAGATGACAATTGACCAATTGAAAAAATTAAACTTTTCTAAAATTGTTCTCTCACCAGGACCGGGGAGTCCTAGCAATGCAGGAATAACTCTTTCCGTTCTAGCTGAATTCAATCGTAGCTGCCCAATATTCGGGATCTGTTTAGGACATCAAGCAATAGCACAGTATTTTGGATATGAGATTGTCAAATCTCCGCAACCAATGCACGGTAAACTCGATAATATTAATCATGATGGTCAAGGAATCTTTACTGGAATTGACAATCCACTGACGGTAGTGCGTTATCACTCTTTAATGGTAAGGGATAATTTATTACCTACATCATCACCACTCATTGTCACCGCACGAAATAAACAAGGATTGATTATGGGATTACGCCATAAATATTTACCTATTGAGTCGGTACAATTTCATCCTGAAGCAATCAAAACAGATTGTGGTTTGCAAATCATCAAAAATTTTGTTCATCAATAGGATTTACATGAAAGTTCATATCGATTTTGAAGGTCAACATAAATATTTTTGCGATCCCATAAAAATATTAGCAACAACTAAAGTGTCATGCATAAAAAAATGCTTAGAAGAGATTGAATCATTTATTGCACAAGGATTTTATGCAGTAGGATATTTAGCCTATGAGAGTGCAATGGGCTTTAATCAGGCTAATCAAACCCAATCCAATCCGCCTCAAGATACCGATTTACCTCTACTATTATTTGGTATTTATGATAAATACACATCTCACCCTCCTAAATCAATACCTCATTATCAGGCAGAACCATTAGTATTAAGCTGTGATACAACTATTGAAGAATATAATCAAAAAATTGATTTTATCCGTTCTCAAATTGAATTAGGAAATACTTATCAAACCAATTATACCATTCAATTTAAAGCGCCTTTTGACGGAAATCCGATTGATTATTACTATTTTCTTCAAAAAAATAATCAGGCAGATTATTGCGCTTATTTTGAACATGATGATTATCATATTTTATCGATTTCACCCGAGTTATTTTTTAGGATTGAAAATAAAACGATTACCACCAAACCGATGAAAGGCACGGTAGGACGAGGTTTGACTACACAACAAGATAATCAACAACGCCTTTTGCTGATGTCAGAAAAAAATCTAGCAGAAAATATGATGATTGTTGATTTACTTCGCAATGATTTAAGTCAAATTTCCAAACCAGGCACGGTTGTTGTACCAACGCTCTTTTCTGCTGAAAAATATCCAACCGTGTGGCAATTAACCTCAACTATTGAGGGGCAATTAATTGAAGATATTCATTTATTCGACATTTTTCGAGCATTATTTCCATGCGGTTCAATCACCGGTGCGCCAAAAATTAGTACGATGCAAATTATCGCTCAAATTGAGAACACTGCTCGAGGGGTCTATTGCGGCACGATTGGATATATTGAACCATTTGGGCATAAAATGGTATTTAACGTGCCAATTCGCACATTAACGATAAATCAGCAATATATGCATTATGGTGTGGGTGGAGGGATTACCTGGGATTCCACTTCGCAAGATGAATATAACGAAATTTTAATTAAATCAGCAATTTTAAATCGTACAATTACCATACCAGAATACATTATTGAATCACTGTTACTTGAAAATGGTCAGTTTTTTTTATTGGATCAGCATTTAACAAGATTAACTGATTCTGCAAGTTATTTTAATTTTAAGTGCAATATCCGTATCATTAAGTTAGCCCTAATGAATCTGGCAAACACCTATTCTAAAAATTTGTATAAAATACGGATTTTACTTAGAGAAAATGGGCAGTTTGAGATTAATCATGATAGTATTATCACGCCTTTGCAAATCGCCGAAATTGGGTTTGCTCCAAATTGTGTTAATAACCAGAATCTCTTTTTATACCACAAAACATCAATTCGGCATCATTTTCCGGCTCTACTCCCTGCAAAAGAGTATATTAACTTTAATCAACATGACGAAATCACAGAGTTTGTTAATGGTAATATCGCGTTATTGGTTGATAATCAATGGGTAACCCCCAAAATCACCTCTGGTTTACTGGCAGGGACAATGCGGCAATTTTATTTGGAATCAAAACAATTAGTTGAAAAAACACTGACTAAAAAAGATGTATTATACGCTGAAAAAATTGCATTCATTAATAGTGTTCGCAAATGGGTGGAAATTGATGATAAAGTTTTTAACCACTTCAAACAACAATTAAAAAACGCAATGATATAAAGGTAACGATTTCGCCAACTCAATGGCGAAATGTTATCGAATCTCTTAACGTGTTATCGAGGTGACAAAGTCACGCTCTTCATCCTGCCAACCTTTCGATAATGCATTGACTAATGCGGCATAGCCATTATTTTTTAACGCTATACGATGTTCAAAAAATTTTGTTTCAATATTATCTTTACTATCTTTAACAACCCAACGCCCTTTTATTATCGCATCGCCGGTGTAACTGCCATGAAATCCATCAATAAATAGTTTGACGGTCATTGTTGGGGTAGTAATTGCTTTGGTTGAAACTAAATAATGAGGTAAAAAAATCGCTAAATCTTGTTCTAAACGATCACCAAGTTGTTGTGAAAGCGATGATCCCCATAAATTGTTTGAGGCCGTAACAAACTGAATATTATCCGTTTGCAAGACAATCCCTTGTTTGTTTAAAAAACTAGCTACATCTATGGATTCAATCCATATAAAACCATGCGCTGAATTCAAGGTTTGTGAACGTTGATTTTGTAAATGACTCTCTAATTGAAAGTAATGTTTTTCAGCGGTTCCTGAAGAACAGCCAACTAATGTCGTTAATAATGCCATAATCCCAATTGTAAAAATGCGATTTATTATGCTTTTCATTATTTTTTACCTTTTGCTTTGGGTTCCAAATCTTGTTTAACAGGTGCAGAGAATATTAAAGCATTGCTTTTATCATTCAATGTGCTTAACAATGGCGTCAACTCATCCATCATTTGTTGAATTTTTTGCAAACTCTCTTTTATTTGATTATTCATTTCTGAACCAGGTTGTAATTCTTTCATTGTATCGTTCAATGAGCGTAACGCTTTTTGCAGATCTTTTGGCATCGTTTGCATCTCTTTGCTTGCCATGATCTTATTCAACGAATTCATTAAACGCTCACTCGATGCCAATGATTGATTAAACTGATCCATTGTTTTATTCAGTGGTAAATTATTGAAGTTATCTAATAATTGTAAAATTTTAGCTTGTATTTGTGCTATGCCTGTTGAAGTAGTGTCGATGGTATCATAACCATATTGCACAGCTGTTTTTTCATTGTATTCATTTTTTAAATCAGGGTAAAAATCCAAATCAATATACAGCGCACCCGTAAATAAATTTGATGTTTTAAGCGAAGCTCTTAAACCATTTTTTTGTTCTTCCATGATCTGCTTTGCAATATCGATTTTTTCATCCACTAAGTCGGATAAACGATCAGGTTCAATCTTAATTAAGACCGGTACTTTTTGATTCAGTATTGACGATTCATTTAACATGTCTATGGTATAAAATGGCACTTTGCTAACCGTACCGAGTCTTATTCCATGATACTCAACCGGTGCGCCAACATTTAGCCCCGATATGGAATCTGAAATCATGATCAGGAACTCTTTATATTGAGTGTATTGAGATTCTTGTATCGACTTTTTATCATCGTATAATTGATATAATGCATACTGCTGTGCTGGAGCCCCCAATTTAGATCCATCCGGTAAATCAAAACTGATTCCCCCAGATAACAGAACATCTAAAGAAGGAAAATTCAAACTTGCACCCATAGAAGAAAGTGTTAAATTAATTCCACCTTCTTTCCAAAATCTAACATTTTGTGTCACTAGCGCATCATAAGGCTCTTTGATGAAAATTTGATATTTCATTTTACGCGCTTCAACATCAAACAACGAGGTTTCTACATTCCCTACCCGATAGCCTCTAAACATCACTGAAGCACCACGCGGTATCATTCCGCTTTGATCACTTTCTAAATTTAACCGAATGCCCTTAATACTTGGATCGGATATGGGTGGCGAATCGGACAATTCAAACGGATCGTTTTTAAAGCTATGTTTATCATTTCCTGCGACTAATTCAATATAAACACCCGATAAAATCGTACCTAATCCCGTAACTCCATCACGCCCTATTTCTGGTTTAACCACCCAAAATATGGAGTCATTTTTAAGCAAAGGCTCCATATTTTTATAGATTCGTCCTTTGATGACAACTTGATTATAATCATCCGATAACGTCACTTGATCTATTATGCCTACATCAACACTACGATTTTTAATCACCGTTTTTCCAGCAACAATACCACTAGCATCTTTTGCCAGCAAAGTGAAGGATGTACCTCTATCAGCAAAATGAGAGTAAATTATCCAAAGCCCAACAATTACAGTAACAATAGGGATAATCCATATTGCTGAGATAGCTCTGATTTTGATAATTTTTGCTAATCTATTTGAATTTGTCATATGTTTCCTATAACGCTAATTTCTAATTGGTCTACGATCCCAAATTAATCGAGGATCAAATTTTTGCGATGCAATCATTGTCACAATTACGACGGTGGCAAAAAATACAACACCAATATCTGGATATACCCCCATCATTTGTTGATTTCTAACTAATGAACACACGACAGAAACCACAAAGATATCAATCATTGACCATTTACCGATAAATTCGACAGCACTATATAATTTTTTCATTCTCAAACAATTTTGTTTATTTTTTCGCTTAACCGCTAAGGCAAAATAACAAAGCCAGCTAAGTGAAATAATTTTCAAAATTGGAATAACAACACTCGCTGTAAAAATAATTAACGCAACAGGAACATCACCCGCTTGCCACATATAGATGACCCCATCCATAATGGTTGAAGTCGATGATGAACCAAATACAACCGTTATCATAATGCCATATAAATTTGCTGGAATATAAATTAGTAATGAAGTTGTTAGTAATGCAATCGTCCATTGTATTTTATTACGGTTTCGAATCTGACTTTTCTGTTTACATCGAGGACATTTAGCATACTCAAAAGGAACAATAGCCTGACAACAGCTACATAACTTTAATTTTTGACTGATTGCCGTTTTACCTGTTTTTAATTCGCCTTTAGCAAAATTATTTGTTTTAATCTCATTCCAAATTGCATCCGGAGAAAAAATAACTAACGCTTTTATATAAAAAAAGGCGAATAAACAAAAAGCCCAAAATGAACTGGTTACGCCGATATTACCGTAACTCATCAACTTAACAAAGCTAACCAGTACCCCTGTTAGAAATATTTCTGGCATGCACCAGTGTTGAAATCTTTCGTATACAACTAACAGATCTCTTTTGCGATATTTTGAAAGCTCTATTTTAGAGCAAAGTAGCGCAATAATTGCTAAATTAATAACGGGAAAAAGCAATACAAACACGACAAAAAGCGCCGAAATATAACTGTAATTATCATCAAATAGTGTTTTAGGTATATCAATAACACTCACGCCATTAAAATTACCGACCAGACGAATATCAATAAATATAAAATGACTTGCTGCGATAACCATTATCAATGCACATATGGCGTAGATCATCGCTTTAAACTTCATATCTGCATTATTTTTAGCTAAGGTTGTATTACAACGAGGACATACCGCCTTATGTTTCAAAAGAATATCAGATAGCTCTACAACCAAATCGCAATTTGGGCACAATTCATATTCATTACATTGTTTATCAATGGTCATTATTTCCCTTTATGTAAGCGCTAATGAGATATGTAAAAAAAGTTAAGTTTAGCATAACATTTAAGTCTAAAGCTTTAAACAATTTGATCGACAAAAAATTGACTTCAATAAGATTAACTTAATCCGTATATGACTTATTAATCGCATTAAACTCACAGTAACAAATACCATTTTGCAGGAAAAACGAGCAAGTAATATCCAATTTTTACCTTATTTACTTTCTATTTTTTCAATTATTTTTTTGATAAACAAGTTCATTGGTTTTTATTTGTCCCAATGTATTGCTGGCTAACACTTATCTCGAATTGAACTAAACTATCTCTATTTTTAGTCCCTCACTTAAGTCTAAATTAGCGCATGAATTTAGTCGACATCATGAAAAAAAACATTTTATTATGTATCAGTTATTATCTATTTTATTTAAAGCAAAAAAAACTTGATACTGTATAACAATACAGTATAATACCACCCAATATGCTAACTCAGTGGAATTTTATTATATGAACGAAAACAAACAACGTGCACTTTCAGCAGCATTAAGTCAAATCGAAAAACAATTTGGTAAAGGTTCTATTATGCGTTTAGGGGATACCCAAACGTTAGATGTTGATGCCGTCTCAACTGGTTCTTTAGGACTTGATATTGCATTAGGCATTGGTGGCTTACCAATGGGGCGAATAGTTGAAATTTTTGGACCAGAATCATCAGGTAAAACCACATTAACATTATCGGTTATTGCACAGGCTCAAAAAGAAGGTAAAACTTGCGCATTTATTGATGCAGAACACGCCTTAGATCCAATTTATGCAGCTAAATTAGGCGTACAAGTTGATGACTTATTAGTTTCACAACCCGACACTGGTGAACAAGCACTT
The DNA here is from genome assembly GCF_046635705.1 of Gilliamella sp. CG25. NCBI lineage: Bacteria > Pseudomonadati > Pseudomonadota > Gammaproteobacteria > Orbales > Orbaceae > Gilliamella > Gilliamella sp. CG25. The sequence goes on from NZ_JBIDFJ010000005.1 coordinate 173,197, forward strand.
GAAATTTGTGATGCATTAGTTCGTTCTGGCGCAGTTGATGTGATCATTGTCGACTCGGTAGCAGCATTAACACCTAAAGCTGAAATTGAAGGTGAAATGGGTGATTCGCATATGGGGTTACAAGCTCGTTTGATGTCACAAGCCCTGCGAAAACTTACTGCAAATATTAAAAATGCGAATTGTTTAGTCGTATTTATTAACCAAATTCGGATGAAAATTGGTGTGATGTTTGGTAACCCAGAAACCACAACTGGTGGTAATGCACTTAAATTCTACGCATCTGTTCGTTTAGATATCCGTCGTACTGGTGCAGTAAAAGAAGGCGAAGATGTGATTGGTAGTGACACACGAGTTAAAGTTGTTAAAAATAAAGTCGCAGCGCCATTTAGACAAGCTGAATTTCAAATACTATATGGTTGTGGTATTTCTAAAGATGGTGAATTAATTGATTTAGGTGTGAAACATAAATTAGTTGATAAAGCGGGGGCATGGTATAGCTATAACGGCGAAAAAGTGGGTCAAGGAAAAGCGAATTCAATTAAATTTTTACAAGAGCATCCCGAAATTGCCAATGAACTTGAAACTAAATTACGAGAACTATTATTAAATAGTCCTGCGGTTTTTTCTGATGAAGACGCATCACCAGAAGATGAAAGTTTTGAGTAATGAACAAAAAACTCAATAAATCTATCTTAAATAAAGCTGTGCAATTACTTGCACAGCGTGACCATTCATCCTATAAATTAAACCAAAAACTAACACTATTTTTTGCCAAAAAAATCAAAAGTTCGGACGAAGAGTATCACGAACAATACCATCAACTTAGCTCAGAAATTAATGATGTTATTGAGTATTGTATTGAGCAAAATTGGATGAATGATGCCCAATATATTGAAAAATATATTACTATGCGAGCTAACAAAGGATATGGTAAATACCGAATTGCATTAGAACTTAAGCAACGAGGTTTACCAACCGACTTAAGCCGTGAAATTCTGAATAATTCAGATATAAATTGGTCTGAAATTGCTCACCAACAATTAATTAAAAAATTTAAACAAATTGATCCCAAAAATAAACCTTTGTGGTACAAAAACATACAATTCTTAACAACCCGAGGTTATACACAAGATGATGTAAAAAATGTGTACAGTTTGTTGACTTAAACTGGTAAAATATCTAAAATGTATTCAATCGAAGTTTGAACGATACCCTTTACGAATAAAGCTCACTAGGTCATTTTATTTTTTCCTTATTTACTTGTAATATTAGCTAGATTCACTGCAGTATAAAGAACATCTACTATTCAACTTTAGTTGTAACGGGTATATTACTATATTTAAATATCTATCATTTTTATATGGAAGCCTAAATGAAAAGCACTGCAGAAATACGTCAAAATTTTCTTGACTTTTTCAATAGCAAAGGACACGAAATCGTAGCAAGTAGTTCCCTTGTTCCACATAATGATCCAACATTACTATTCACTAATGCTGGAATGAATCAATTTAAAGATGTATTTCTTGGTATAGATAAACGTCCTTATAGTCGAGCAACAACAGCACAACGTTGCGTACGCGCTGGCGGTAAACATAACGATCTTGATAATGTTGGCTACACAGCTAGACATCATACTTTCTTTGAAATGCTAGGTAATTTTAGTTTTGGTGATTACTTCAAACGTGATGCAATTCATTTTGCATGGGAATTATTAACCAGTAAAGAATGGTTTAATCTTCCAAAAGATAAGCTTACTGTTACTGTTTATGAAACAGATGACGAAGCTTATGCTATTTGGGAAAAAGATATCGGTATTCCAAAAGAACGTATTATACGAATTGGCGATAATAAAGGTGCGCCTTATGCATCTGATAACTTTTGGCAAATGGGTGATACCGGCCCTTGTGGACCGTGTACCGAAATTTTTTATGATCATGGTGATCATTTATGGGGTGGACCGCCAGGTAGCCCTGAAGAAGATGGTGACCGTTTCATTGAAATTTGGAATATCGTCTTTATGCAGTTTAATCGCCATGCCGACGGTACCATGGAGCCTTTACCTAAACCTTCTGTTGATACAGGTATGGGACTTGAACGTATTGCTGCCGTACTGCAACATGTTAACTCTAATTACGATATTGATTTATTTAAACAGTTAATTAAAGATGCAGCTGAAATTATTCAAACTAAAGATTTAGAAAATAAATCTTTGCGAGTTATTGCCGATCATATTCGATCTTGTGCGTTTTTAATTTCAGATGGTGTGATGCCTTCCAATGAAGGTCGTGGCTATGTATTACGTCGAATCATCCGACGAGCAGTACGACATGGTCATATGCTTGGCGCAAAAGGAATATTCTTCTATAAACTGGTAAAACCATTAATTAACGTAATGGAAAATGCCGCAGTAGAATTAAATAATAATCGTGAACATGTTGAAAATACCCTGAGACTAGAAGAAGAACAATTCTTAAAAACATTAGAACGTGGTTTATTCTTACTTGATCAAGAATTAGCAAAAATTACAGGTCATGTTTTACCGGGTGATATTGCCTTTAAGCTTTATGATACTTACGGTTTCCCATTAGACTTAACGGCTGATGTATGCCGTGAAAAAAATATCACGATTGATGAAGTCGGTTTTAATAACTGTATGGAAGAGCAACGAAAACGCGCGCGTGAATCAAGTTCATTTAGTGTTGATTATAGCAATGTGATTAAACTTGATGAGGTAACTGAATTTTTAGGTTATCAAGCAACAGAATCTTCCGCAAAAGTTATAGCGATTTTTAAAAATGGCCAAAAAGTTGACAGTATTCATGCCGGTGAAGACGCAATTGTGATATTAGATAAAACCCCTTTCTATGGTGAGTCTGGTGGTCAAATTGGCGATAAAGGTGTCTTAACCAATGCTAACCTTGAATACACCGTTTTTGATAGTCAGAAATATGGGAAAAGTATTGGTCATTTAGGGCAGATCGTAAAAGGATCCCTAAAAGTTGGTGATAATGTTACTGCAGCGATTGATGTTGAGCTACGTGAACGCATTCGTCGTAATCATTCTGCTACACATTTATTGCAAGCTGCACTGCAACAAATTTTAGGCAATCATGTTCATCAAAAAGGTTCATTAGTCAATGATAGCTATCTGCGTTTTGACTTTTCACATAATCAAGCCATAACAGCAGAGCAAATTACTGAAATTGAAAATCTGGTGAATCAACAAATACGTCGTAACTTACCTGTCGATATTGAGTTAATGCCAATAGATGAAGCTAAAAATAGAGGCGCTATGGCATTATTTGGTGAGAAATACGAAGACATTGTTAGAGTGCTAACAATGGGAGATTTTTCGATTGAATTGTGCGGAGGTACGCATGTTGATCGAACTGGTGATATAGGTCTATTTAAAATTACCTCAGAATCCAGCATTGCTTCTGGTGTTCGTCGTATTGAAGCTACAACAGGGCAAAATGCAATGGAGTACATACACCATGAATCCAATTTGTTAACGCAAATTGAACAATTGGTAAAAAGCGACAAATCTACAGTTTTAGTTCGTATTGAGCAATTGCTTGAACAAACTAAACAGTTAGAGAAAACCATAGAGCAATTAAATGCACAAAAAGCTAGCCAACAAAGTGCACAACTGCTCAATCAATGTGAAAACATTGGTAATAAAAATTTGCTAATCGCTAAACTTGATAATGTCGAAGCGAAACAATTGCGCACAATGATTGATGATCTTAAAAATCAATTGAAGTCTGGAGTAATTGTTCTTGCTGCTGTTAATGGTGACAAAATTAATTTAGCTGCTGGTGTAACAAATGATTTAATTAATATTGTTAAAGCTGGCGAATTAGTATCTCAATTAGCATTAATGGTAGGTGGTAAAGGTGGTGGGCGGCCTGATTTCGCCCAAGCAGGTGGAATGGATCTTTCAGCGTTACCAGGAGCGTTATCTTCTGTGAAAAAGGAAATCAGTAATAAATTACAAGCTAGTTAGTGAGATAGATTCGATTGACTTAAAACAAGCCAACAGAGTTTGTCTTTTAAATCCATTATTGTGTTTATTGATGGACTAACGAAGCTACTTTTTATAACAGTTTGGATATATAAATAACTGAGAGTAGGAGATCGAATGTTAATTTTAACTCGGAGAGTAGGTGAAACACTAATTATTGGTGACGATGTTGTTATTACCATTTTGGGCGTGAAAGGCAATCAGGTCAGAATTGGTATTAATGCACCTAAAGAAGTTTCTATTCATCGTGAAGAAATCTATAACAGAATCCATCAAGCACAAAACAAGGCTGATGAGGTTTCTGAGCCTAAAGAATAGCAATATTTTGGGCACGAATTAAACAACTAGAACGCGTAAGCAAAAAAATGTTTGACTTATTTTTTGTAAACCGTAATATGTGCGCCACACATAATGATTTTGTTGTTCAGATAAAATCATGGTTGTTTTGGTGAGATGGCCGAGAGGCTGAAGGCGCTCCCCTGCTAAGGGAGTATGCGGTCAAAAGCTGCATCGAGGGTTCGAATCCCTCTCTCACCGCCATTTTTAAAAATTTAAAATATGCATCCGTAGCTCAGCTGGATAGAGTACCCGGCTACGAACCGGGCGGTCAGGGGTTCGAATCCCTTCGGATGCACCATTTTAACAAAATTCAAAATATGCATCCGTAGCTCAGCTGGATAGAGTACCCGGCTACGAACCGGGCGGTCAGGGGTTCGAATCCCTTCGGATG